>CALWSN010000044.1 GCA_944384215.1 uncultured Clostridia bacterium
TATATACAAAATATATTCCCTTTTTTAAATGTCAGATTTATTGCTATAAATGATAATTTTGACAGTATGTATAACAATGATGTTATGATTATGAACCTAAAGAATGTAGTAAATGAAATCTATTCTAAAGATATTTCAAAAAAAGTTTTATCTTCTTTAAAAACTAGAAAAGCTAGTGGACAATATATGACAACAAATGCTCCATATGGCTATTTTAAGGATAGTAAAAACAAAGGTAAGGTTATTGTAGATAGTTATGCAAGTACAGTTGTTAAGCATATTTTTGAGCTACGAGCAAAAAATTATAGCATAAAACAAATACTTAATGAACTTGAAGAAAAAAATATGGATGCTCCATATAAATATTTTTATAAGCTAGGATATTTTAAAACAGATAAATATAAAGATGTTAAATGGAGCAAACAAACAATAAACTCTATTTTAAAAAATGATTTTTACATAGGAAATTTAAGCCAAAATAAATGTACTCAAAGAGTAGAAAATGGTAAACAAAAAAAACTTTTACCTAAAGAAAATTGGCTTGTGGTAGAAAATAATCATACTCCTATAATTTCAAAACAACTTTTTGATAAAGTACAAGAAATAAATAAAGGTGTAACAGAAAAATATTTTTCAAATTTTGATAGAAACAAAAATAAAGATGATGAAAATATATTAAAAGGAATTGTAGAATGTGGTTGTTGTGGTAAAATTTTAAGAAGAAAAATAAATATTAAAAAAAATAAAACAAAAGAAGACTACATAGAAAAAAGATTTGTTTGTGATACACATATAAAATATAACGATAGATGTGCTTTTAAAGGGATAAAAGAGCAAGATTTGTTAGATGAAATATTTAAACAAATATCAAATAATAATATCGCTACTAATAGTATTAATATTATTTTAAAAAAACAACTAAACGACACTAAAAAAACATTATCAAAACAAATATCTGAAACAAGCAATAAAATATTAAAAAATAAAAATTATATAAAATTTTTATATGAAGAATATATATATAAAAACTTGACAAAAGAGCAATATATAAAAAATAGAAATGATTTGAAAACAGAGCAGATACAACTAACTAGCATAGCAAATAATTTAAATGACGAACTTAAATTTATTGAAGACAAGCTAAACAATTTAAAACTAGAAAAAATAAATATACTAACTAGAGATATTTTGTTAAAAGTCATACATAGTATAAAAGTAGATGAAAATAAAAATATAAAAATAATATTTAAGTAGGTGATTTACATTTATAATGTAGCTATTTATTTAAGATTATCAAAAGAAGATACCAACAAAAATAATAGTATAGAAAATCAACAAAATTTAATTTATAATTTTATTAATAAAAATGATGATTTTAAAAACTGTAATGTTTACGAATACATAGATAATGGTGCAACAGGAACAGACTTTAATAGAATTGGTGTTCAAAATTTATTAAAAGATGTTAAATCTAAAAAGATAAATTGTATAATAGTAAAAGATTTATCTAGATTTGGCAGAAATTACATACAAGTTGGCAATTATTTAGAAAATATATTTCCCTTTTTTAATATTAGATTTATATCTATAAATGACAATTTTGATAATAAAAATAATTTAAATACACTAGAAGTGAACTTTAGAAATATTATTTATGACTATTATTCAAAAGATTTATCTCAAAAAATAATAAGTAGTAAAAATGTTAAAGCTAAAAATGGTAATTTTTTGGGCAGTAAAGCTCCTTTTGGCTATGTAAAAGGTGAAAAAGATAGGCGTAAGTTAGAAATAGATAAAGAAAGTAGTGAAATAGTAAAAAAGATTTTTAAGTTATTTTTAGAAGGTAATAGTTGCTCTGAAATAGCAAATATATTAAATAAAAATAATATTAAAACTCCTATAACATTTATAGATAAAACAAAACAAGATGATAATCTGCTATGGAAAACCCCTATGGTTAGAAAAATATTAGAAAACAAAGTTTATATAGGTACTTTAGAATATGGTAAAACTTCTAAATCTATCATAAATCAAAAAAGGACTATATACAACAATAAAAAAGATTGGATAATAACGGAAAATGCTCACGAAAATATCGTAAGTAAAGAAGATTTTGATAGAGTGCAAAGTATGTTAAAACACAATAAAAAGCACACAACAAGACAAAAAAGAAGTATATTTGCATATAAAATTTATTGTGGGCATTGTGGTTATGCCCTTACTTATTCCACCACTAGATATTATTGTAAAAATGGTAAATATAACGAAGAATGCAAAAATATAGCCACTCCAAAAGAAAAGCTAGATAAATTTGTTTTAGAAGAAATAAAAAAAATAGTTTTTGAAAAATTTAGGGAAAATATTATTAGTATAAATGATATTTTAAAAAAATATGAAAAAGAAATATGTAAATTAAAAAATAAAAAAATTTCTGCTTATGAACAGTATGCAACAAAAAATATAGATAGAAATACTTGCATACAAACTAGACAAAATATTGATAATGAAATAGCTTTAATAAAAAATAAAATTGAACAAGTAAAAAATGAAAATAAGCTATATATAAATTTTAATAAAAATGAAAAATCTTTTGATTTAGATAAATTAACTTTTGAATTAGTTGATTTTTTTATAGAAAAGATTATACTCAAAAATACTCTAATTGATATTATTTTTAAATAAATTAGTTCTATATATTGACTTTTTATAATGCATAATTTATACTTACAGAAATACTTTTGTAAATTTATATTTTTTTACAAAATTTTTTACTGTCTTAACTTGACATTATCGTATGTAAGAATGTCTACTGATAAGCAAGATTATTCAATAGAAAGTCAAAAAAGAACAATAAAAGAATATGCCAAAAAAAATAATTATAATATTATATGCTATTTTGAAGATAAAGGTATATCTGGTAGAGATGCTGAAAAACGCCCTGCATTTATGGAAATGATAGAAGAAAGCAAAAAAGGATATTTTGATTATGTTCTTATATATGATAGTTCTAGGTTTGCAAGAAACTTAGAGCAATCATTAATATATAAATCTATACTAAAAAAAAATAGTGTAGATTTAATATCTATAACAGAACCTATGCTAGATGACGATAGTCAATTAATAGCAGATGCACTATTTGGTGCTATGAACGAAATGTATTCTAGAAAGCTATCAAAAGTAGTTAAAAGAGGTATGACAGAAAAGGCTTTAAAAGGAGAGTATATATCTTGTGCACCTTATGGATATTTTAAACCTAAAAATAAACCTCTTGTTATAGTAGAAAAAGAAGCTAATATAGTTAAAAATATCTTTAAATTATTTTTAGATGGAAAATCTACTTATGCAATAGCAAAAACTTTAAATGAAAACAATATAAAAACAAAAAAAGGTAATAATATAGATACTCGCTTTGTAAAAAAGATATTAACAAATCCTACCTATAAAGGTTATTATAGATTTGAAACAGATAAAAGAGTTATTTTAAATAAATCAAACCATATGCCTATTATAGATGAAAATACTTTTGACAAAGTTCAAAATTTATTTAATAATAATAAAAAAAGATTAAATAGTAAAAATAAACCACTAGAATATAATAAACATTGGCTTGTAGGTATAATGAAATGTATATATTGTAACAATACTTTTGTATATGCAAAATATTATAATAATAGACAAGATAGATTTAGATGTGGTGGATATACTTGTGGTAAATGTGACAGTTCTTTTTCTATTGGTATATATGATATAGAAGATATTGTTATAGAAAAAATTAACAAAAATTTTCCTGATATAAAATACAAAATAAAAAATAACAATGATAATACTCAAAAAAAATATGCTATATTAAAAGATATAGAAAAATATAAAAAAGCATTAGAAAAAGCTAAAAATGCTTACCTTCTAGAAATAGATTCTCTAGAAGAATATAGGCAAAATAAAACTTTTTTTACAAATAAAATAGAAGAGCTAAAAAACGAATCTAATAATATAAAAGACACTAATAATATTGAAGAAATATCCATATTAAATGTGTTAAAAGGCAACTATGATATGGTTTTAAAAAACAAAATGGCTAGGCTCATTATAAATAAAATATTAATAGATGGTAAAAATAGAAAAATAAAAATAATATTTAATAGCTATACATAATGTTGTATGCTATTACATTGTAGACAACAAGACTGCCTTACAAGTGATGTATTAGGACCTGCTAGAGCAGAGTGTTTTACACACCTTGGCAACAAAACTATTCAAGAAGGAGATATTATAGACCCACCTTCTAACGCTGCTAGTGTTTCTGTAGAAAATTTAAGAGTTAAAAAAGTTATTGTATCAGATAAAGAAGCTAATCCATTTAAAAATGGTTTTTGGGATATAACTTTAAAATATGTATTTGTATATACATTAATCTTTAGAGAAGCAGATGGAACAGTTATTGGTAGAGTACACGCTAATAGTATCTACACTAAAAAAGTAACATTATTTGGTTCTATTGGCACAGAAATTTCTATTTCTACTGATTTATTTAACCCAAATGGTTCTGGTTGTAGCGAGCTTAACTCTGACCCATTTGTTTTAGTAGAATCTAAAGCAATTTCTCTTGGTGCAGAGCTTAGATATCAAAATAGACAATGCTGCTGTGGAGATGAAGCTTTAGAACCAACAGAAGTAGGCGTTACTATTGGTTTATTTACAATTATTAAATTATTTAGACTTGTAAACCTTTCTGTATTATCAAGAGGCTTCTGTATACCAAAAGAATGTGAAGATATTTCTCCACTTAATCCTTGCGAATTCTTTGATAGCTTAGATTTCCCTATGGATATTTTTGCACCACCTCAAAAAACAGAATTTTTAGCAGGCATTAGTGGAAATATACCAAGAGATACTAATGTAAACAATCATGACTGTGGTTGCCATAATAGCTGCGGTTGCCATAACAGCTGTGGTTGTTCAGTAGGTAATATTGGCAACAACTGCGGTTGTAACCTTAGATAATTAATTTTTACTAATATAATTTTAATATAAAAATAAAGTTATATCTTAGTTATACAAATAAAAAAGCAGTAGATTTTACCTACTGCTTTTTTATCATTAATAAAGATTATAATAAAAATATTGTTAATAGTAATTTAAAATACATATATTTTATAACTTTTATCTAAAATTTTTAAGTTTTACTATTTTTTACTTGCTATTTAACACAATTTAATGTATAATTGTTACAAATGTGTTACAAAAATTAAAATTCCTTTACAACAAGGAGGCTTATATGAAAAATCTTAAAAAGGTATTAGCTATCTTTGGCTTAACTACTTTTATGATGCTTAGCCATGTTAATGTATATGCTAATATTTTTAATGATGTAGACCAAAATAATGTTGCCTACTCTTCTATTGAAAAAATGTACAAACTGGGTATTATGGTAGGTGATTTACAAGGAAATTTTAAACCAGATAGCTATATAAGTAAATTTGATACTATAAAAATATTATCAAAATTAATTGAAGATAGTAAAAATATTAATATATCTAATAGTAAATATAACAATATAGTTTTAGAATATGATAATAAATATTCTCGTTGGGATAGCTCTGCTAATACATCTTTAGTTATTATGTTAGAAACTGGCATTTTAAAAGAAGATGAGCTAAATAATTTTATTATAATAGATAAAAACAACAAAGAACAAGTAAGAGCTTTATCTAATGAAGAAATAGCATTATTTTTAGTTAGAATAGCTAATAAAGAAGATATAGTTAATAATATGTCTTTTGAAAAAACTTTTAAAGACGAAAATAATATTAGTCCTGATAAAGTGAAAGCTTGTTATTATATGGATATTACTAATATAATACCTGCTAAAGATAATATGTTTTATCCTAAAAATGCAGTTACTAAAGCTCAGCTAGCAGTTATATTAGATAATTTTTTACAAACTACAAATATATCTTCAAATGTAAAAAACAATAATATTGATATATTAAATGATAATAAAAATATACAAACTAGATTTGTTACTATTGAAAAAATATTTAATGAAAATAATTCTATACAAGTAAAAATAGGTAATGAAACTAAAATATATCCTGTTGAAAAAAATGCATATGTATATATCGATGGTATTTCTTCTAACTTATCTAATATAAACCCTAATAGTAATGCAGAAATTACTATACAAGATAATATTATTTGTAAAATAGATGTAAAAACTAACTTACAAATACAGCATATTGAAAATAATCAAGATGAGAAATTATATGGTATAATAAAAAATGTTTCTAATGCTAGCATAGGTCTATCTTACAAAGAAATAGATGATAACGGCTTTTATAGTAAAGAAAAAATAGATATTATACCTTTATCTAAAGATTATAAAATAACAAAAAATGGTGTTAATATTAATAACTTAGAAGAAAATAGCTTAGCCACTGTTATATTAGAAGACAAAATGGCAAAGCAAATAATATTAGAAGATGATAATGCTATATTTATAGGTACAATTATAGAAAAATCTAAAGATAAAATAACAATAAAAACTACTGATAATAAAATATTTGAAATTGGCTTTTTAGAAAATGCTCAAATAATTAGAAATGGTAAAGATATTTTTATTAAAGACCTAAAAATAGGTGATACAGTTAATATTAATGTAGAAAAAGATAAAATATCTAAAATAGATGCTAAAGGCAATAAATCTAAAAAACAAGGTATTATAAAATCTATAAAAATAAATGATACATCATCTATTATAGAAATAGAAGATAGCAAACACAATTCTTACACATACTATGCTAACAATTTTACAACAGATGTTTATTCTATAAGAGTATTAGATAGTGTAAATTTATATCTAGATAGTTCAGAAATATATGCAATAGATATTTTAGAAAGAAAATACAATAAAAACTTTAGTGGTGAAATTATTGACATCAATGAAAGCTCTATAACAATTTTTACACAAGATTTAACAGGTAAATCCACTACTTCAGTTTTTGTAGATAAAGATACTATATTTTTTGATTATGAAAAATTAGAAAATGTTTCTATTAAAGACTTAAAAAAAGGCGATAAAGTTTATATAGTTTTAAAAGATAATATAAATAATATTGCCTCTAATATAAATATAGTATCAAAATAAAATGGAGGTTCTTTATGTCGGTTAATGTTAATAAGGAAAGTTTTTCTGATAATAAATTATCTGATGAAAAGAAAAACAATATAATAGATTTTCCTTTTAAAAATAATAATTTAAATCTTAAAGAAACAAAACTTGTTATTAATAATATATCTAACCCTAGTATAAAACAAGAAAATAGTTTTATTAAATTAAAAAATAATATAATAAATAAATTCTATTCTGTAAAAGATAAAGAAACAAAACTAATTACAGAAAAAAGCTCTAGTAATATTGTTAATTTTAATAATACAAATGATAATGGCAATAGCAAAATACCACCTAAGCCAGTGGCTCTTACTATTTTAGGTGCTATATTAGTTGGTATTGTTATATGGGCTTTAACTCATAAAAATGCACAAGAAGTTTATGTAGGCAACAAAATGGTTGCTATAATAAAGCCTAACTCTCAAGAAATAGAAACACCAGAACAGCTTAAAGAGCTTGCTCTATCTAGTTTATCTGAAAAAACTGGTGCTAGCGTAGAAGTAAATGAAGAAGTTACTTTTAAACCTGTTAGAGCATCTAAAGAAGAGATTATGTCTATAACTGATGCAACAACAAAAGTATCTGAAAACTTTACATTTAAAGTAGAAGCATCTGTTATTACAGTTGATGGACAACCTATTGCAACTGTAAAAAATGAAGAAGAATCTAACAAAATTTTAAATAATATAAAATCTAAATATATAAATAAAGATGTAAAACAAGCTGCTGAACCTACTTTTGTACAAGATGTAAAAATAGAAAGCAAATATGTAGCAGAACAAGATATTATAGCAAATGAAGATGCCTTAGCTCTTTTAACAGCTAATAAAGACCAAGGCAAAGAATATGAAATTAAAGAAGGAGATACGCTTTTTGAAATAGCTATGGATAATGATATGTCTTTAGAAGCTCTTTTAAAAGCAAACCCTAATCTTACTGAAACAACACCTCTTAAAATAGGTAGTAAAATTAATCTTGTTGTTCCTGTGCCTTTATTATCTGTTATAACTTATGAAGAAGTTACTTATAATCAAGTTATACCTAAAACAATAGAAACTATAGAAAATAATCAAGAATATAAAACATATAAAAAGGTTATATCTACTGGTAAAGATGGTAATAAACAAGTTACTGCAAAAATAACAAAAGTTAATGGTGTAGAAGAAAAAAGAGATATTTTATCTGAAAAAGTATTAACTGAGCCTGTTATAGAAAAAGTTGAGGTTGGTACGTTAAATACACCTCCTAAAAAAGCTATTGGTAACTTTATATACCCTACAAATGGTAGATTTTCATCTGGTTATGGTGCTAGATGGGGTACTATCCATAAAGGTATAGACCTTGCATCACCTGCCGGCACACCTATTAAAGCATCTGATGGTGGTACGGTAGTATTTTCTGGTTGGAACAGCGGTGGATATGGTTATATGGTAAAAATAGACCACGGTAATGGTTATCAAACTATATATGCTCACAACAGTAAAAATGCTGTATCGGTAGGGCAAAAAGTTGCTCAAGGTGAAGTTATAGCTTATGTTGGTAGCACTGGTAATAGCACTGGTAACCACGTACATTTTGAAATAATTCAAAATGGTGTATCAAAAAATCCTTTAAACTTCTTAAAATAGTTTTTAATACAAAAAGGCTCTTTGTCAATAGTTGTGGCGAATTTTTTTAAATTCATCAAAATTAACAAAGAGCCAACTGAACAACAAATTTTTAATTGTTAAATTTTACTATAAAGTCTACTGTGTTTTTTATTCAGTAGATTTTTTACGTTCATTTTATTTTAATAAATTTTAACATACATATATAAATTATGTCAATAGGTACACAAATAAAGCTAATTTTACCTATTTTTAAAATTAACTTATAGTATTTTTTATTTAATTAATTTTAGTTGTTTGTTTCTTTTACTATTCTATTTTTTCCTTTTTATACGCAAAAATATGTAATATTCTATTTCTAAATCTTTCAAAATTTTTATACCCAAAAGCATTACGTTTCAATACTTTTATTTTATTGTTACAACCTTCTATAAATCCATTTGTATATGGTGTTTCAAAAGAATTTAATATACCATCACTCCATTTAATCATTGTATTAGAACAGTTTATAAATGGTTTTAAACCACTTACTTGAGCATCTAATATCCATTCTGATAATAAATATCTTGCTTTTTTTCTATCTTTCAAATCTAAAAGTTTTAAAAAATCTTCTTTTAACTGATGGGCTATTCTTATATCTTCAGATTTATAAATCATAAAGTTTACTTGAGCTTTCTCATCATCTGTTAAAAAATCAAATCTTTTAGTTAATAAACTTTTTGATTTTTTAAAGTATCTTCTATATGTTTTATAAAACTTCTTTTGCTCTTGTTTTCTTATATTTTCAAAAGCCCATATTACCTGTCTTATCCAATGATATTTATCTACTATAAAAGTTGTATCTTTAAAGAAGGTATTAGATATATCTTTATATGGTCGCCACATATCACTAACAAAATATTTTACATTCTTTCTTTTTTGATTTTTAAAATATTCTGATAATGCATAATATTTTCTATTTGGAAGTATATCTAATACTTGTCTTGTTTTAGGATCTGCTATAATACAGTTATATTTTTCTCCGCCTGTATTACCCTTAAATTCATCAATAGATACTGCTTCTATATTTTCTAAATCTGCTTTAGGGTATTGTAATCTGTCAAATGCTCTAATAACTGTATTTACTGATATATTAAATTCTTTAGCTACACTTGTAAATGAGTGAGTTGTTTTTAATTTTTCTAA
>CALWSN010000045.1 GCA_944384215.1 uncultured Clostridia bacterium
ATAGATATGATAAATGAAACTATTAACTGTGTAGATAAATCTTTAGAAACAGCTAAAATAACTGCTAATGATATAGATGAAATATTCTTAGTAGGTGGTAGTTCATCTATGTCTATTGTAAGTGAAAAAATAAAAGAAAAGTTTAACAAAGAGCCTTTTAAATCTAAAATAAGCCCTGCTCTTAGTATATCTCAAGGTGCTGCACATTATTGTAATATGATTATGATGCCAACTGTAAAAGGACCTGTTGTACACGAAAAAACTATTCACCCAATAGGACTTGAAATAGCAGGTAGACGTTTTATGGAAATTGTAAAAGCTGGTATGGATATACCTAAAGATAGCCTTGTTGTAGAAGCTCCAGAGCCTCTTATTACTAATTTTGATAATGTTAGCAGTATGGCTATTGTTGTATATGAAAATACTATACCAAGTGATGAAAAAACTAATTCTTTTGTTACTAATGATGGTATGAAAAGGCTTGCAGGTACTTCTTTAAGAGGTATACCACAAGGACCTAAAGGTCAAGAAAAAGTAAAAGTTATATTTAGTGTAAGTCCTGATAATATGTTAAAAGTTACTGCTAAAAGTATGAGTGATGATGGTATTGTTACAGAATTGTCTGTTGATGAACTTTATTAATAAATTTGTATAAGGGGGGAGCCTATGTGTAAATCAGCCATAGAAATAGAGCTTGAAAAAATTTTTATGGAGCAAAGTTGTTTTGAAAAAGATTATATAAAAATACTTAAAGAAAAATTTAGCTCTAACAATAAACAGCTAAAAAGGCTCATTTTAGCTAGATTTATGAACCATATATCTAATAATGAAAGTCTAGCTTTATTTGATGAAGATATTTTTAATATATATAAAACTATTATTGATAATTATATAAGCTTTTTACAACAAGAAGAAAATATAAAATTTAAATTTAATGATGAAATATTAAAAAATTTATCTGGCATATCTTCTGTTTTAAAAAGTCAAGTTAGTTTCTTTTGCGATGATAAAGATATAGATATAAACCCTATTTATACAGAAAAGAAAACAATAACAGCAAAATATATAGATAATATTTATAAAAGTATAGATAGTTTAGCAGATGATAGTTTTGACAATATAGATGTTAAAGATATAAAAAAATATTTTATTGAAAATATTATAGAAAAAATAAAAATTAGCTACAAAACTAATCTATTAGAATGTTTTAATGCTATTAACGATATAGAAAATAGAAAACAAGTAAGCTATTTTAATGATATTTTAGAAGAAGAAAGAGAGATTTTATCTTCTATAATAAAGCTTCAAATAAAGGCTTTAGAAGATTTATGTAAAAATGATAATGAAAAAAGTCATATAGAAAATTTGCTAAAGCCTATAATAGAAGCTTATCAACAAACAGGTAAAAGCTTTGATGAACTTAATTGCAAAATAAAAAATATAGATACTAATATAAACATTAATATTGATATAGATAATCAACAAATAGAAAATTGTGTTTTTGATATATTTGAAAATATAGAAGAAGCAGAAGACCAATTTAAACAAAAAACTTTTGAAATATTTGAAAAATATTTATTAAAATTAAAAGAAAATATTATTTTAGAACAGCAAGAAAGTATAAAATTATTTAAAATTAATGTAGAAAAATCTTTAAAATTATCAGAGCAAATTACAAATATGTTTGATATGATTACCAAATATATAGAAAAAAATGAAGAAGATTATAAAAAAAGTGATTTATATAATATTATAAACGGTATAAACGAAAGTATTGCTATAAAAATTGATAATATAAAAGAAAAAGAAAATGAAGTTTTTTTAGATAAAAATAATATATACCAAGATGTAGATAATAGCTTACAAGAAATTAAAGAATATAATATAGAATATAATTTTGATGAAATATATAATCTATTAAAAAAAGATTTTAAAATAGAAAAATTAAACGAATATATAAATATTAAACCTATACTATCAATACTACAAAAATTAACTAACCCTTACATAAAAAAAATAGATGATTTTATAAAAAATACAATATTATTTGAAATAAGCACGTTTCAAGAAATAATGTATTATTCTGTTGTAAGGCTTAGAGAAAGTAAAGAAGAAAAAATATTAGATTTTACTAAATATATAGATAATATAGAGATTGATATAGAAAATAGTTTAATAGAAAATAATATTTTACCAATAAAGCCAAAACCTTATGATATGTTTGATGCAAAAGAGCACGAGGTGCTATTGGCAGAAAAACACCAAGACTTTTTAAAAGGGCAAATAATAAAAGTTATAAATTATGGGTACAAGAAAAAAGATGAAGGTGTTATAAAAAGAGCTACTATTATAGCAGCAAAATAGGAGTTTTTATGAGTAATGAAAATAAGTTTATTATAGGTATAGATTTAGGCAATTTAACATCAACAATATCTTATTTTGATTTTAACCAAATGGATATAGATGTTGTTGATGTTAGTGGGGGATATGGCAAAGTTAGTGTGCCAACAGTTGTTTCTTATAATATAGATACTGAAGATTGGATTTTTGGAGAATATGCCATATTAAATAAAGGTTTTGCTAATGAAATTATAATAGAAAATATAGTAGAAAATCTTGGTAAAGGTTTAACATATACAGTTAAAGACAAAACTATAAGTTTAACTTTAGCTCTTAGTAAGTTTATATTATTTTTAATAGAAAATATAAAAAATATTAATCCTAATGCTAATATAGAAGGTATTGTTTTATCTACTTCATCTTATGCTAATCATGATGATATAAAAGAAGCATTTAAACTAGCTAATATAGAACATTTATTACTAAAAATAGCAAATGATAAAGAGTGTATATTAAAAAGTTATTTTTATGAAAATGATGTTTTAGGAGATAAAATAATAATTGTTGATTATAGCAATAGGCAACTAAGAGCTTCTATATATCAAATAGAAGATGATGGAAAAATAAGGTGTGTTAAAACAAACTTTAATGACAACATTGGACAACAACGTCTTTATAATATAACAAAAAATTTAATAACAAAAAAATTTTTAGAAGAAACAGGTAAGCTAGACTTAACAGAATATGAAAAAAATAATTTAGATTCTTTTACGTATCAACAATTTGATATTATATTTCAAAGACAAACTTTATCAGATATAAAGCTATATTATAACTTTTTTTATCCACCGTTTCAAAAAATTATATTAAAACAAGAATTATTTGATATAATATCTTTTTTTGAAAATGAAATAAATATGTTTTTTAATAATTTATTTGATAACATAGATATTAAACAAAGTGAAATAAAAAATATTATATTAGTAGGTGGGGGTATAGAAATAGATTTTATACACAAATTTATAAAATCTAGGTTTAATTTAGAAAAAACCTTTAAAGGAAAAGCTAAAAGATTTATATCAGATGGGGCTTGCATAACTGCTTGCCAAGAGCTTGGCATATTACCAAAAACTAAAATGTATATAGAAGATTTAGACCAAATAAAAGCTAATATAGGTATGTTTGTTAAAGATACCAACAAGGTAAGGTTTGAGCCTTTTGTATATAAGGGTAGCTTTATATGGCAAAAATTTGATAAAAAAATATTTTCTCTAGTTGATGATAAAAATATAGAAATAGATATATCTTTAGAAGATAATAATAATTTTAAAAGTTTAGAAAAAATAAAAATAGATTTAAATAATTATAAACAATTTGATGATAGAGATATAAAAACCATAAGATTTTTAATATATGTAGAGTTTAAAAATAATAAAGAAATGATTTTTAATATAGAAGATTTTGGCTTTGGAGAAATATATCCTAAAACAGATTTTAAACAACAATTTGTTATAAATATATAAAAACTAAAGAAAAAGAGGTGATATACATTGAAATGGACAGAATATAAAAAACAAATAGAAGAAAATAAAAGCTTATCAGAAGATTATTATATTTTAGGTATAGATTTAGGAACTACTAATTCTATAATAAGCTATTGGGATATGATTAATGAAAAACCAGAACCAATAGATATAAGTAATGGTTTTGGTAAAATACCTATGCCTTCTGTTGTTCAGTATAGAAAAGATGATGATGGAGAAGGTGAGTGGGTTATAGGGGAAGAGGCTTTTCGTTCTATGAAAATATACCCAGAAACTACTATACGTTCTATAAAAAGAAAAATGGGAACAAATGAAACTGTTGAGATAAATGGCAAAAAATATTTACCAGAAGAAATATCTGCAAAAATATTAACAGAACTTGTAGAACATTGTAAAAGCTTAAACCCTAAGGCAGAGATAGCAGGTGTTGTTGTTTCTGTGCCTTATGATTTTGATGATGCGGCTAAAAAAGCTACTATGAAAGCTTGTGAGCTTGCAGGTATATCTGAAAAGCTTATTTGTCTTATAGAAGAGCCAAAAGCAGCAGCCCTTGCTTATAATTTTAGACATCAATTAAACCAAGATGAAAAAATAATGGTATTTGATTTTGGTGGTGGTACATTAGATATAACATTGTTTAATGTTTTAGAAAAAGATGATAAGCATATAAAATTACAAGTTATAAGTGAGGGTGGTAAGGCTTATCACGGTGGAGATAATGTAGATGAATATATTTTAAATAGATGCTATGATTTTATAGAAGAAAAGGCTAACCAAAAAAGAGAAGATTTAAGCCCAGAAAATATGGTAGAGCTTATTTGTCGTGCTAGAGAGTCTAAGGAGCGTCTTTCTGGTGTGAAAGCATTTAGAATACCTTTTACTTTTTGTATACCACCTTTTGTAGAGCAAATGACAAGAGATGATTTAGAAGAAATTATTAATCCTTTTATAGAAGAAACTAGAAAACTTGTGTTAAAAGCTTTAAGAGAAGTTTATACAGGTGCTTTAACTCCAGATGATATAGATAGAGTTTTATTAGAAGGCGGTTCTTCTCAAATGCCTTGGGTAAAAGATATGCTTATAGGTATATTTAATAACGAAAGTAAAATTTATACATCAGAACGTCCTGCTCTTGATATATCTTTAGGTGCAACATATTATGCAGCTATGAAAATGGGGCTTTTATCATCTCCTGATATAGAAAGTGAAAAAATGTCTATTGAGTTTGAGGTTACAGTTCCTCACGATATAGGCCTTGAAATAGAAAATAACGGTGTAAAATCTTTTTATACAATGATTAGAAGAGGTACACCTTATGCTCTGGCTAAAAAAGAACAAGTATTTACTCTTTCAGGAAATGAAAAGGAAGATATGACAAGCTTTAGCCTAAAGATTATGGAAAGAATAAACAAAGAAGATACAATAGAAAAATGTAAGCTTATAGGCGAAGTTTTAATAAAAGACTTACCAGAACGACCTAGTGGTAAAACAAGACTTAATATAACGTTACAAGTAGAAGAAGAAGGCGGCCTTGTTAAAGGTTCTGTTACAGATATGGGATATGGCACAGAATATGAGCCTTCTGGTTATAGCGAAAATTTTGACCCAAGCAGATTTAATAAAACAGTTTTGGAGGGCTAAAAAATGGGATACTTAGGAATAGATTTAGGTACAACAAACTCTGTTGCTACCATATATAGAGATAAAGATGATAGTATAGAAGTTGTAAAAATAGATGGTACAGACGAAGTGTTACCTTCTGTTGTAAACTATCCAACATTAGAAGGTGAAGAAATAGTAGTAGGTGCAGAGGCTAAGCTTGCTTCTATTATATATCCAGAAAGTACTGTTATATCCGTTAAAAGAAAAATAGGTACAGATGAAAAAATATCTATAAATGGAGAAGAAAAAACACCAGAACAAGTAAGTGCAGAAATACTTAAAAAATTAAAAAAATCGGCAGAAGAACAAGCAGGAGAAACTTTTGATGAAGTTGTTATAACACACCCAGCATATTTTAATGATAGACAAATATTTGCTACAAAACAAGCAGGTATTTTAGCAGGGTTTAAAAATGTATATCTTTTATCAGAACCTTTAGCTGCTGCTATTGAATATGGCTATAAACAAGGCTATGCACAAACTTTACTTGTTTATGACTTTGGTGGTGGTACATTTGATGCTTGTGTTTTAAAAGTAAGTATAGATGAAAATGGAGAAGAAATTTTTCAAGAACTTGCAGATGTTGGTGATATGAACCTTGGTGGTGATGATTTTGATGCAGAGCTTATAAGGTTTATGAAAGAGAAATTTAAAGAAGATAGCGGCATAGATATAGATATGCTTGATAATTTAGAAAGAAAAACAGTTATGCAAAAGCTGAAACAAGAGGCAGAGCAAACTAAGAAAAAATTATCAGGTACAGGCAAAGCATCTATAAAAATAAATCCTCTTGTTATACAAGATGGTGTACCTAAAAATTTAGCTATTGATATAACAAGAGAAGGTTTTGAGGCGCTTATTAGAAAATATGTGGAAAGAAGCCGTGAAATTTTAGAAGAAGCATTAAAAAGAGCAGGTAAAGAGCCAGACGAAATATCAAAGGTTATATTAGTAGGTGGTTCTACCCTTATACCTATGGTTAAAAGAATGGTGGCAGGCTTTGTTAAAGAGCCTTATAGAGCAACAGACCCAGCCAAAAGTGTAGCTATGGGTGCAGCTATTTATAATTATCTTATACATTTGCCTAACAGAAATGTTAAGGTAGGGCAAATAACAAGACAAATTTTTGGTACAGAAGCTATTATTAACATAGATACAATGGAAAGAGGCCTTATACCTATTATTCCTATGGGTAGCCCTATACCTAGCAAATTTTCAGATGCTAAATTTTCTAATGCTAACGGAGCTAGCACAGTTGCTGTTGATGTTTATCAATGGGAGCAAGGCAATGAAGATGATAAAAAATATATAGGTACTGCTTTGTTAGATGGACTTAAAGGCACTTCTCAAATAGAAATAACTTATGCTATTGATGAAAACAACCTTTTTGAAGTATATTTAAAAGATATAAACACAGGTAAAATAAAAATAACAGAATTTGACAGAACAAAATTTTCAGCACCACCTAAAAAAGAAAATATTAGCCCAAAAGGTAATGAAAATGTTAATGTAATATTTTTAATAGATACAACAGGTAGTATGGATAGTTATATAAATGGTGTTAAAGACAGGGCTATCGAATTTTCTAATATATTAAGTGAAAGAGGAGCTAAGTTTAAGCTTGGTCTTATAGGTTTTGGGGATTTAAATGAAAGAGAAAAACCAAGTGTTTATAATTTTACAGACGATGTTGAAAAATTTAAACGACAAGTAAAAAATATACCAAGAACTTATGGTGGAGATATACCAGAATCTTCTCTTGATGCATTAGAAACAGGTGTTCAACTTTTACAAAATTCTGTTTTAGAGCCTAATAGCCAAAGTATATTTATATTAATAACAGATGCACCGCCACACATACCTACTAATAGTGGAAAAAGCGTTGAAGATATTTGTAATATGTTAAAAGAAGCAAAGGTTACAACTTATGTTGTAGCAAGAAGAGATAAAGAAAGCTTAAAATCTTTTGACCCAGTTACTGTTCCAAATGGTAAATATTACGACTTAAATGATAAATTTTATGATATATTAGACAATATAGCTAAAAGTATAACAGAGCTAATAAGATTATAAGAAGGTGGTTATTGTGGCTAGCTTAAAGCTTAGTACGGTAGAAGATATAGATATATCGCCATATAGACTTTCAAATGGTATAAATATTTATTCCATAGAAGAAGCTATTTATCTTTTTTATAAAAATTTTAGAGAATATAGTAACGATTTTTTTGAAGATAAATTTATAAATTGGGTATATAATGACCTTTTAAATGTTGAATTAGCTAATAAATTAATAGATATAAAAAAACAACAAAGTTTTTATCAAAAAAGTATAGAATTTTTAACACTTAATAATTTTTATACATTAGAAGAAATTGAAAACATATCATTAGAGCTTTTTAATTGGGAAAAAAGAGGACAAGTAGAGCGTAAAAAAATAAAAGGTGATAGATTTTTTAAAGAAAATATGTTTGAAAAAGCAATAGAAAGCTACAAAGATGCAATAGATTTTGATGTTTCTAATGCTATTTTATATAACAATGTAGGTATTTGCTATATAAGGCTTAAAAAATATGACTTAGCTTTAACATATTTAAAAAAGGCTATAAATATAGAGCCTAATAACAAAGAAATATTATTTAATATTATAGAACTTTTAATAGAAAAAGAAGATTTTGACTATGCACAAGACTATATAAATAATTTAGATGATAATATGGAATATAGTAAATATTATTATTTAGGAGAATTATATTTTAAGCAAAAAGATTATGATAAAGCAAAAAGCTCTTATGCTAAAGCATATTTATTTAAAAAATCTAGTGATATAATATTAAAGCTTGCTAGTTGTTATGCAAAGTTAAACTTATATGATAAAGCTATAAAGTGTTTAGATAGCATAGAAGATAATAATATGGACATTTTAATAGCAAAAGGCAATATATATGAACAGCTTAATAACATACCTATGGCTATAAAATGTATAGAAAAAGCCAATTTTTATAACAGAAATAATTATATATTATGGCTTAAGCTTGCCAAATATTATAGACAAGAATATAATCTTTTAAAAGCCGAAGGTGCTATTTATAAAGCATACACTTTAGCACCAGATAATCAGCAGGTTTTATTTGAACAGTCTTTAATAAAAAAAGCTCAAGGTAAATTTAAAGAATATCAAAATATATTGTCGAAAGTAGTACAAAAATCTAGTGAAGAATATAGACAAAATTTGTATACTAATAACAATAATAAATAAATATAAATTTATAAATTTATACAAAAGCTAGTATTTTATAACATCTTACTAGCTTTTGTTATTTTTTTTTAATAAAATTATTAATAATTATTAAAAAAATTGCATATATAAAGATTTTATGTTAAAATTAAGTTACAATAAAATATACAAAGGAGAGATTTTAATGGAAATCCATACGGTGGGCATTTTATCTTTATTGCCACCCATTATAGCAATTGTTCTAGCACTTAAAACAAAGGAAGTTATATCTTCTCTTATTGTTGGTATTTTATCTGGAACATTAATATATTCTATATACGATACTGATGGTATTATACAAATTGGAGCTAGAACAGTTGAAGTTACTATGAGCCTTATGGGTGAAAAACTTTCAGAAAATAGTTCTATAATAATATTTTTAGGTTTATTAGGTGCAATAGTAGTTGTTGTAACAAAGGCCGGAGGCTCTAAAGCTTATGGAGAATGGGCTGTAAAAAGGATAAAGTCTAGAAAAGGTGCTAAAATATCAACTTTTATTTTAGGTATTATTATATTTATTGACGACTATTTTAACTGTTTAACAGTAGGTACAGTTATGCGTCCTGTTACAGATAAATATAAAATATCTCGTGAAAAATTAGCATATATTATAGATGCAACAGCAGCACCTATATGTATAATTGCTCCTGTTTCTTCTTGGGCAGCATCTGTTATATCTCAAATGAGTGACACAGGATTAAATGGCATACAAGATTTTGTTAAAACTATACCATATAATTTATATGCACTTTTAACTATAATAATGGTTTTAATTGTTTCTTTAACAAAAGTGGAATTTGGTAAAATGGCAAAATGTGAACGTTTAGCTCTTGAAGGTAAAGAAAATGAAGATTTTGCTGAAGCAGATGAAGATGATGAGCTTAGCAAAATAACTATATCTGAAAAAGGTACTGTTTTTGATTTAGTTGTCCCTATATTAGTTTTAATAATATCTTCTATTTTATCTATGTTATATGTAGGAGGATATTTTAATGGTGGTATGACTTTAGCAGAAGGGTTTGGTAATACTAATGCTGGACCTGCTCTTGCAATAAGCGGTTTCTTTACATTAATAGTTACTTTCTTATTATTTGTACCAAGAAAAGTTTTATCTTTTAAAGAGTTTATGTCTGGTATATCAACAGGTGTTAAGTCTATGGTATCTGCATATATAATCCTTACATTAGCTTGGACAATAAGTGGTGTTTGTAGAGATTTATTAGATACAGGTGGATATGTAGGTGGTCTTGTTGCAGGTTCTAGCTTAGCAGGTATGTTAATACCAGTTGTAGCATTTTGTGTGGCAGGTCTTTTAGCCTTTTCTATGGGTACATCTTGGGGTACATTTGGTATACTTATACCTATTATAGCTGTTGTATGTCAAAATACAGCACCAGAGCTTACTATTATATCATTAGCAGCAGTGTTAGCAGGTTCTGTTTTTGGTGACCATTGTAGCCCTATATCAGATACTACTATTTTATCATCAACAGGTGCTAGATGTAATCATATAAGCCACGTTTCTACCCAAATACCTTATACATTAGTTGTTGCTATAAGCAGTATTGTTGGATATATTGTAGCAGGTTTAACAGCTAATTTATTATTAACTTGGATATTTGCATTAGGTACTTTACTTTTAATATTATTTATATTATATTTAAAAACTGAAAAAGAATTAAATAAAAAATAAAAAAATACTTGAAATTATAAAATTAATATGTTATAATCTACAAGATATGTAATACGAATGTTCCGCTGTTATGGTTAGATAATAAGAACATTTAATTTGAAAGGGGATTACTTATGAATAACATTATTAGAGAAATTGAAAATGAACAACTTAAAAAGGATATTGCAGATTTTAACGTAGGTGATACTGTTAAAGTTTATGCTAAAGTTGTTGAAGGTACAAGAGAAAGAATCCAAATGTTTGAGGGTACTGTTCTTAAAAGACAAAATGGTGGTGCTCGTGAAACATTTACTGTAAGAAGAATTTCTTATGGTGTTGGTGTAGAAAGAACTTGGCCTTTACATTCTCCAAGAATTGAAAAAATCGAAGTTGTTAGATACGGTATCGTTAGACGTGCTAAACTTAACTATCTTCGTGATAGAGTTGGTAAAGCAGCTAAAGTTAAAGAAGATATTAATAGAAGAAGCAAATAATTATATTTTTAAAATTAATTATACAAAAAGGATAATAGAAATCTATTATCCTTTTTGTATAATTAAAAACTATGTAAAATAAATTAGAAATGGTGTGATAAAATGAATATACAATGGTATCCTGGACATATGACTAAAACAAGACGTATGATGCAAGAAAATATTGGGCTTGTTGATATTGTTATAGAGCTTTTAGATGCAAGAATACCTTATAGTAGTAAAAACCCTGAAATAGATGAGCTTGCTAAAAATAAACATAGAATAGTTATTTTAAATAAAGTTGACCTTGCAGATGATAAAAAGACAAACCTTTGGATAAAATATTTTGAAGAACGAAATTGTAAAGTTATATTAGTAAATTCTATAACAGGTAAAGGTATTAAAGATATAACAGAAGTTTCTAAAGAGCTTATGAAAGAAAAGGTTGAAAGATTAAAACAAAGAGGTCGTCTTTTTGTACCAACAAGAGCAATGATTGTTGGCATACCAAATGTTGGTAAATCTACATTAATAAATAAGTTTGTAGGTAAATCTTTAGCTAAAACAGGTGATAAACCTGGTGTTACAAGAGGTAAACAATGGATAAAAATTAAAAAAGATTTTGAGCTTTTAGATACTCCAGGTATATTATGGCCAAAATTTGAAGACCAAAAAGTAGGCTTAAAATTAGCATTTACTGGTGCAGTTAATGATGATATATTAGATACTTATACTCTTGCCTTAAACCTTATAGATTATTTAAGACAAATTTATCCAAATAGTTTGAAAGAAAGATATAAAATAGATTTTAATGAAGAAGATAAAGCAGATAAAATATTAGAAAATATAGGTATAGCTAGAAGCTTTAAGACAAAAGGTGGAGAAATTGATTTACAAAGAGCTAGCTATATATTAATAGATGAGTTTAGAGCTTGTAGACTTGGTAAAATAACTTTAGAAGAGCCAAATGACTTTTTAGAAAGCGATTTAGATGTATAATTTTACTAAAATAAATCTGAATAAAAAATAAATATATGACAATAATATTTATTGTAAGGTAAGCTAATATTTTAAAAGGCAATATATTAATAAAAAATATAATGCTTGAGATATAAGCTAATCTTACTTTATATAAACTCAAAAAATATATTTATTTTTTAGGAGGTATTTCTTATGGATAAGAAAAACAGTAAACATTTAAAAGCTAATAAAAATAATATGGAAAATGTAAATTCGAGAGTAGAATTTGCAGAAGATATTGATTCTAGCAAAAAAGCAAATAAACACAACAGTAATAAACACAGTAACTGTAATAGCTATAAATAATATATATTAAAAAAGACTGTAAACTATATTTAGTTTACAGTCTTTGACTATAATAAATTTTAAAATTTATGGAGGAATATATTTTGAAAATAAAACAATTTTTAAAAATTATATTTAAAAGATATTTTATATTAGGGTTAAATGGTATGGCACTTGGCCTTTTTGCTACATTAATAACAGGGCTTATTATAAAACAGTTAGGCTTATTAATAGGTGGAGATATAGGTTTAATATTTTCTAAAATAGGTATTTTTGCATCTATTTGTACAGGAGCAGGTATTGGTATAGGGGTAGCTAAAGCTTTAAATTGCGCAGATTTAATAATATATTCATCTGCCGTTACAGGTTTTTTTGGTTCATATGCACCTAAAATATTTGAAAATAGCATTTTTCAAGATAATAATGTAATATTAAGTGGGGCAGGTGACCCAGTAACAGCTTTTTTAGCAGTTATATTTGGTATAGAGTTTGGAAGATTAGTACATAAAAAGACTGTTGTAGACATAATAGTTACACCAATGATAACTATTATAACTGGTTGTACATTAGGTCTATTAATAGCACCTTTTGCATCTTATACGATAGGATTTATTAGTGATTTTATAGAAACAGCTACAAATTTTCAACCTTTTGTAATGGGGATTATAATATCAGTTGTTATGGGGATATTGTTAACATTACCCGTTAGCTCAGCTGCAGTTGCTATTATATTAGGTTTATCAGGTATAGCAGGAGGAGCAGCAACAGTAGGGTGTTGTGCTCAAATGATTGGCTTTGCTGTTATGAGCTTTAGAGAAAATGGTATAAATGGACTTTTTGCACAAGGATTAGGCACATCTATGATACAAATTTCTAATATTATGAAAAAGCCTATTATATGGTTACCATCAATAATAACAAGTGCTATACTAGGCCCTATAAGTACTGTAATTTTAAAAATGGAAAATTTACCAACAGGTGCAGGTATGGGAACAAGTGGTTTAGTTGGTCAAATTTCCACTTGGCAGGCTATGTATAATGGAGATAATGGATTATCACTTGCCATAAAAATATTATTATTACACTTTATATTACCAGCAATAATTACACTTTTAATAAGTGAAATTATGAGAAAGAAAAATATAATAAAACCAAATGATTTAAAATTAAATTTATAATTAAAAAGGCTATTTATATAGCCTTTTTAATTATACTTAATAAATGATGTGCAATTTAAATCTAAAGATTTATAAAAACCAAGAGATTTATAAAAATTTACTGTTTTAGGTTGATTATCTGTTAAAAGAACTTTTTGATAGACATTTTTATATTTTTCTAAAACATTTTGTATTAATTTTGTACCAATACCTTTTCTTTGATATTTGTTTAAAACTATAATATCTTGAATATAAATAATAGAATAACCATCACCAATAACTCTTATTATGCCAACAAGTTTATTATTATCATAAGCACCTAAAATATAAAGAGAATTATTGTATGCATTAGTTAGCATATCCATATTGTTTATGTAGTTTTTCCAGTTAGCATCAATATATAGATTTAAAATATCATTTATATTAATGTTAGTTATTTGTTTTAATTTCATAAATTTATCCTTCTTCTATTTATTAGGTTTAGGTGGTCTTTCTCCAAAAAATTGATAATATTCAACTTTTACATTGCCATTGAATAATTTTCTTTTTTTATCTGCTTTTCTACCATAAAGTTTTTCAAACCCTTCGTGAGACGTAAGAACATAAGTAGAAAATGTTTTATTGCTATTAAAAATTTTACCCATATCTTTATAAAGTTGTTCAACTTCTTCTAAAATACCTATACGCTCTGCATAAGGAGGGTTACAAATACAAATACCATATTTAATATTTTTAATGTCAACTTTATTTAATGGCTTAACATCAAAACGTATACAATCATCAACACCTGCTATCTTTGCATTACCTTTTGCTATTTGTATAGCCTTTTCATCTATATCACTTGCATATATTTCTGGTCTACAATTTACATCTATTTTGCTATAAGCCTCTTTTCTAGTTTCTTTCCAATAATTTTTATCTATAAAGTCCCAATTTTCTGAGGCAAAGTTTCTCATAAGCCCTGGTGCAATATTTTTAGCTATCATAGCAGCCTCAATAGCTATTGTGCCAGAACCACAAGTAGGGTCTATAAGTATACGGTCTTTTTTGTAATAGCTTAAATCTATTAATGCACTAGCTAAAGTTTCTTTTAAAGGAGCAGCTAGCTGGTTTTCTCTATAACCTCTTTTATGCAAACCTGTTCCGCTTGTATCAAGTGTTATAGTAACGTTATCTTTTAATAATGCCACTTGTATTTTATATAAAGCACCACTTTTTGAAAAATATTCTACATCTTTATATGTTAGTTTTAATTTTTCAACAATAGCTTTTTCTGTTATTTTTTGACAAGCTGGTACACTAGATAAAGTTGATTTTAAAGATTTTCCTGATACTATAAAATTTGCATCTTTAGGTAAAAAATCTGCCCAGTTTATAGCTTTTACACCTTGAAAAAGCTCTTCAAATGTAGTAGCTTTAAATTTGTTCATAACCATTAATATTCTATCAGCACTTCTAAACCATATATTAGCTTTTGGTATATCTTTTATTTCACCAGTAAAATTAACTATACCATCTTCTACCGAAATATTAGTAAAACCTAAATTTTGGGCTTCTCTTTTAACAATAGCCTCAAGTCCAAAAGTTGTTGTTGCAATAAAATTTATCATAAAAAATTCTCCTATATTAGTTTAATAATCTAAAAAGAAATTAATATATATCTTATATATATAATATAATGACATTATTATAGATATAATAAGTAATATATAGTAAAAAAATTTACGTATTTTTACATATTTTTTCTTAAAAAAGTAAAAGTATAAAAAAATTATATTTAATAAAATATAAACAAAAGGTGTTGAATAATACCCTTTTATTGTACTACCATTAGCATCAAATTCAAGAAGAAAGAAAACACCAATAATAATACTAATAAAATAACAAAAATTAATACAAATATTAATAATACAAATATTTTTTGTAATTTTATTGATTTTATTTTGAATAGGTATTTTACTTATAATAAAATGATATAAAAAAATTAAAAGATTAAAGCCAATACAACCTATGGACATTACATAAGAAGCTAAAGCACCCCAATCATTATAAAATAAAAAAGTAAAACCTAAAAATTGAGTAATTGTACATAATAAAAAGATAATATAAACTAAAAATTGAGTATATTTAAAAAATTTCAAATATAACACCACCTTTATATTTGAAATTATATATTAATTTAAGAAAATATTCAATAAAAAATTAAATAAATACTTTATTATATTGTAAAAATATTGTATAATAAAAAAGTATAAAAATGTAAAATCAAATTAAAGTAGAGGTTTAATATGTATAAATTGTTAAAAACAGAAGGAAGAGCCAAACTTGGTGAATTTCATACAGTACACGGTGTTATAAAAACGCCTGTTTTTATGAATGTTGGTACAATAGCTGCTATAAAAGGGGCTGTTTCAACAGAAGATTTACAAGGTATAAAAACACAAGTGGAATTATCTAATACTTATCACTTACATTTAAGACCAGGAGATAAAGTTGTAAAAAAACTAGGTGGTTTACATAAGTTTATGGTATGGGACAAGCCTATTTTAACTGATTCTGGTGGATTTCAAGTATTTTCTTTAACAGGGCTTAGAAAAATAAAAGAAGAGGGCGTTTATTTTAATTCTCATATAGATGGCAAAAAAATATTTATGGGACCAGAAGAAAGTATGCAAATACAGTCTAATCTTGCATCTACTATTGCTATGGCATTTGATGAATGCCCACCATATCCTGCTACAAGAGAATATATGCAAAATTCTGTTGATAGAACTACTCGTTGGTTAAAAAGATGTATATCAGAAATGAAAAGATTAAATTCTTTAGATGATACTATTAATAAAAATCAAATGCTTTTTGGTATAAACCAAGGTGGAACATATTCTGATATTAGAATAGAACACGCTAAAGTTATATCAGATTTAAACTTAGATGGTTATGCCGTAGGTGGACTTGCCGTAGGTGAAACTCATCAAGAAATGTATAGAATACTTGAAGATGTTGTTCCTTATTTACCACAAAATAAACCAACTTATCTTATGGGGGTTGGTACACCTGAAAATATTTTAGAAGCAGTTGATAGAGGTGTAGACTTTTTTGATTGTGTTTTACCTGCTAGAAATGGTAGACACGCCCACGTTTACACAAACAAAGGTAAATTAAACCTTAATAATGCTAAATATGAGCTAGATGAAAGACCAATAGCAGAAGATTGTAACTGTCCTGCTTGTAAAACTTATAGTAGGGCATATATAAGGCATCTTTTTAAAGCTAAAGAGATGTTAGCAATGAGATTATGTGTTTTACACAATTTATATTTTTATAACAATATGATGGAAGAGATAAGAGATGCTTTAGAAAAAGGAGAATTTAAAGCTTACAAAAAAATGAGATTAGAAGGCTTTAAAGAAAATAGTAAATAATTACTTATAAAGGAGATTTTACAATGGCGAATATAAAAAGAATTTTTGTAGAAAAAAAAGAAGGCTATAATGTAGAGGCTAAAGGCTTATTAAAAGATTTTATACAAAACTTAGGTATAAAAAACTTAGAAAATATAAGAATTTTAAATAGATATGATATACAATTAAAAGACGATAGTGTATATGAAGATGCAAAAAATACAATATTTTCTGAACCTCCTGTTGATGTAGTTTTTGAAGAAAATATTAATCTTGAAAATGATGAATTTATGTTTGCTGTTGAATATCTTCCAGGACAATATGACCAAAGAGCAGACTCTGCTATACAATGTATAAGCCTTATAACAGAGGGTGAAGTTTCTTTAGTAAAAAATGCTAAAGTGTTTATTTTAAAAGGTAATCTTAATAATGAAGAAATAGAAAAAATAAAAGGTTATGCTATAAATCCAGTAGATTCTAGAGAGGCTAGCAAAGATAAACCAGACCATTTAGATATGGAATTTGCTACACCAGATGATGTAGAAATATTAAATGGCTTTATAGAAAAAAATGACCAACAAATAGAAGAATTTAGACAAGAATTAGGCCTTGCTATGAATAAAGAAGACTTAATTTTATGTAGAGATTATTTTAAAAATACAGAAAATAGAAATCCTAGCATAACAGAAATTAAAATGATTGATACATATTGGTCTGACCATTGTAGACACACTACTTTTGCCACAAGACTTAACAATATAGAAATAGAAGAAGGTTTTTATAAAAAACCTATACAAGATGCTTATAATGCTTATTTAGAAGAAAGAAAAGTTTTATATAAAGATAAACAAAAAGATGTTTGTCTTATGGATATTGCAGTAATGGGTATGAAAGCTTTAAAAGCTAAAGGTATACTTAAAAATCTTGATGAATCTGAAGAAATTAATGCTTGTAGCATAGTAGTAGATGTTGACGTTGATGGTAAAAACGAAGAATGGTTAGTTATGTTTAAAAATGAAACACATAACCACCCAACAGAAATAGAACCTTTTGGTGGTGCAGCTACTTGTCTTGGTGGTGCTATAAGAGACCCACTATCTGGTAGAAGTTATGTATATCAAGCAATGAGGGTAACAGGTAGTGGTAACCCAAGAACAGAAATAAAAGATACATTACCAGGTAAATTACCTCAAAGAACAATTACAAAAACAGCAGCACACGGTTACAGCTCATATGGTAACCAAATAGGGCTTGCAACAGGGCTTGTTGCAGAAATTTATGATGAAGACTATGTTGCTAAAAGAATGGAAATAGGTGCCGTTATAGGGGCTAACAAAAAAGAAAATGTTATAAGAAATGTACCTAAAAAAGGTGATGTTGTTATTTTAACAGGTGGTAGAACTGGTAGAGATGGTTGTGGTGGAGCTACGGGTTCATCTAAAGAACATACTGAAGAATCTATTAATAACTGTGGTGCAGAAGTACAAAAAGGTAATGCACCTACTGAAAGAAAATTGCAAAGACTTTTTAGAAATCCAGAAGTAAGCAAACTTATTAAAAGATGTAATGACTTTGGAGCAGGTGGTGTATCTGTTGCAATAGGTGAGCTATCTGATGGACTTGATATAAACCTAGACTTAGTACCTAAAAAATATGAAGGACTTGATGGTACAGAACTTGCAATTTCTGAATCTCAAGAGAGAATGGCTGTTGTTGTAGAAGAAAAAGATGTAGATAAATTTATAGCATTTGCTAATGAAGAAAACTTAGAGGCCGTTGTTGTAGCAAAAGTTACAGATGATAGACGCTTAAAAATGAAATGGAGAGGCAAAGAAATCGTAGATTTATCTAGAGATTTTTTAGATACTAATGGTGCTACTCAAAATATGGATATATTAGTAAAAATGCCTAGCAAAAAAACAGAAGAAAAAGAAGACTTAACAAACATTAAAGAAAAATGGCTTAATAATTTAAAAGACTTAAATGTATGTAGCCAAAAAGGTTTATCTGAAATGTTTGACTCTACTATTGGCTCTGGTACAGTATTAATGCCTTTTGGTGGAGAAAATCAATTAACGCCACCTGAAGCTATGGTTTGCAAAATACCTGTTTTAAAAGGTGAAACTAATACTGCTACTATTATGAGCTATGGTTATAATCCACAAGTTGCAAAATGGAGTCCTTTCCATAGTGCTATATATGCAGTTGTAGAATCTGTATCTAAAATAGTTGCAACAGGTGGAGATTATAAAAATATTAAGTTAACTTTTCAAGAATATTTTGAAAAATTAGGCACAGATAAAGAAAAATGGGGTAAACCATTTAGTGCATTAATAGGTGCTTTACACGCACAGTTAAGCTTAGGAATTGCTGCTATTGGTGGTAAGGATAGTATGTCTGGTACTTTTAAAGATATGAATGTACCCCCTACATTAGTGTCATTTGCTTTAGATGTATCTAATGTTAATAATATTATATCACCAGAATTTAAAGAGGTTGATAGTTATATTATTAAGCTTAATACAAATTATGATAAATATGATTTACCTATATTTGAAGAACTTACTAAAAACTATAATAAAATTAACAGCCTTATAAAAGATAAAAAAGTTTTATCTGCTAGTACAATAGGGTTTGGTGGTGTAGCAGCTTCTATTAGTAAAATGGCTTTAGGTAACTATATAGGTGCTAATATTACTTTAGAAAAAGATGTATTTAACTATAACTATGGTACTTTTGTTTTAGAAATTGATAAAAATGTAAATATTGAAGAAGAATTTGAAGGCTTTGAATACGAAATTTTAGGTAAAACAACAAAAGAACATAACATAGTAGTAAATAATGAAACAATTACCTTAGAAGAAGTGCAAAAAATATGGTTTGATACTTTAGAACCTATATTTCCTACAAAATATTATGATGAATTTAAACCACTTGAATTAGAGGTAAAAGAATATAAAGTAACAGAAAAAAGAACAAGTAGTATATCTACTGCTAAACCTAAAGTATTTATACCAGTATTTCCTGGTACAAACTGTGAATATGACTTAAAACGAGCTTTTGAAAAAGCAGGTGGAGAAGTCGAAACATTTGTGTTTAAAAATCTTGATAGTAATGGTATAAAACAATCTATTGAAGAAATGGTTAAAATAATAGATAATTCTCAAATAGTTATGATACCTGGTGGTTTTAGTGCAGGAGATGAGCCAGACGGTTCTGGTAAATTTATTGCATCTATATTTAGAAATCCACGTATCAAAGATAGTGTAATGAATCTACTTAATAATAGAGATGGTTTAATGCTTGGTATTTGTAACGGTTTTCAAGCACTTATAAAACTTGGGCTTGTTCCTTATGGTGAAATAAGAGATATGACAGAAGATAGCCCAACATTAACATTTAATACTATTGGTAGACATATTTCTTGCCTTGCTACAACTAAAATAACTTCTAATAAATCACCTTGGTTATATAATTGCAATGTAGGTGATACACATAAAATACCATTCTCACACGGTGAAGGTAGGTTTGTAGCCAATGAGCAAATGATGAAACAACTTATTGAAAACGGACAAATAGCTACACAATATGTAGATAAAAATAATAACCCTACATATGACATTAAATTTAATCCTAATGGTTCAATGCTTGCAATAGAGGGTATAACAAGCCCAGATGGTAGAGTATTTGGTAAAATGGGTCATTCTGAAAGAATTGGAAATGGACTTTATAAAAATGTAATAGGTGAGAAAGACCAAAAAATATTTGAAGCAGGTATTAACTATTTTAGATAATTAATATTAAAATTTAAAAAGTATAAAAATTAATAGAAAGGAGAATATATTATTGTTAAATATAAATTATTTATTTAACTTTAAATATATTCTCTTTTGTATATAATAAATATGCTATAACTATTAATTTTTATGCTAAAATAAATAGTTATAATTATAAAAATATTTAAAAAATTTATATAGTATAAAAAAGTATAAAAATTTTAGATATGGAGGTAAATTTTATATGAAAATTGCTATGGTTATTGTTAGTGCTGTATCACTTTGCATAAGTTTTACTATTTATACACTTGCTCTTATATCACTTGTTCACAAAAGAAAATAAAAATTAAAAAATTGTTAAAAAGTTATTTATCTTATTAATAATTTGTGTTATAATATTTATATAGTTGTTAAAAAGTAGTAATATTACTATTTTTTAACCTTAATTTTTAAAATTAGGAGGACTTTAAAATGATTAAAGTAGGTATTAATGGTTTTGGACGTATTGGTCGTCTTGTATTTCGTGCTTCAATTGAAAGAGATAATTTAGATGTTGTTGCTATAAATGACCCATTTATCGACCTTGAATATATGGTTTATATGCTTAAATATGACTCTGTTCACGGCAGATTTAAGGGTGAAGTTTCTGTTAAAGGCGACAAACTTGTTGTTAATGGTAAAGAAATCACTGTATTCCAATGTATGAACCCAGAAGATATCGCTTGGGGCGAAGCTGGTGTTGAATATGTTATAGAATCTACAGGTGTATTCACTACTATCGACAAAGCTTCTGCACACTTTAAAGGTGGTGCTAAAAAAGTTGTTATCTCTGCTCCTTCTGCAGATGCACCTATGTTTGTTATGGGTGTAAACCACAAAGAATACAAAGCAGATATGAACGTTGTTTCTAATGCTTCTTGTACAACTAACTGTCTTGCACCTTTATCAAAAGTTATCAATGATAAATTTGGTATCGTTGAAGGTTTAATGACTACTGTACACGCTACTACTGCTACTCAAAAAACTGTTGATGGACCATCTAAAAAAGACTGGAGAGGTGGACGTGCTGCTGCTGCTAACATAATCCCATCTTCTACTGGTGCTGCTAAAGCAGTTGGTAAAGTTATTCCAGAATTAAATGGTAAATTAACTGGTATGGCATTTAGAGTTCCAACTCCTAACGTATCTGTTGTAGACTTAACTTGCCGTCTTGAAAAACCAGCTACTTACGAAGAAATCAAAGCTGCTGTTAAAGAAGCTGCTAATGGCGAATTAAAAGGTATCTTAGGATACACTGAAGATGATGTAGTTTCTACTGACTTCGTTCACGAATACTGCACATCTGTATTTGATGCTAAAGCAGGTATTGCTTTAAATGACAACTTTGTTAAATTAGTTTCTTGGTATGACAATGAGTGGGGCTATTCAAACAAATGTCTTGATTTAGTTTCTCATATGGCATCTGTAAACTAATATTAAAGATAAAAAACCAATAGCATATGCTATTGGTTTTTTTATCTTTAATAACTATTCATAACTATAACTCCAATTAGATAATTAATATATATGACTGCAATAACAAGATTTACTATTAAATACCAAAAATAAAATACTAGATAGTTAAAATATTTTTTATTAATATTTGTATATGATTTTTCTCGTTGTGAAAAATAATAAAAAATTAGGCCTATAAAACTGGACATCATCAAAACAATTACCCAAAGAATAGGTTCATTATTTTTTTGTTTAGCATCTTTATAAATACAGTATAAACCTAAAATTTGTAATATTATAGATAATATAGCTGAACAAAACAACAAAAAAATATATAAAATATAATAATTCAAAAAAATCAACCCCTTAAAGTAATATAATAATATATATTATACTATAACATAAAAGTAGCTACAAATAAATAATTGTAGCTACTTTTGTAATAATATGTTTAGTTTTTGTTTATATTTTCATTATTATTAGCATTTTCATTATTATCTATAATATCTTCTGGTTCAACAGGGTTTATATTAACAGTTGTACTTGTGTTTTCATTAGAATTATTATTTGAATTAAAAAAATCTTTTACAGACTTTGTAAAATCATCAAATATTTCTTCTGTTTTATTAAAAAATGCTTGCGTATTTTGTTTAATTTTTTCTGTATTTGGTTTAGGCATATTATGAATTTTATATTTTATATCACTTGTAAAATCATTAAAACTTGAACAATTATTTTTATTTATAGCATTTAAAAGCTTAACACCATCATCAACAGAGATTTTACCATCTTTAACCATTTCTAAAATCATCATTCTTTCGTTTGTCATATTTATTACCTCCATATTAATATATTTTATTTATTTTCTATCTTATTATACGATAATAAGCTAATAAAGTTTAATATTTATAACAAAAAATTAATAATAAAAAGTAAAAAAACAAAATTTAAAAAGTATATTTAAAATGAAAATTAACATCATAAATTTACTTTTAAATATTATAAAATAAAAATAAGATATTATATTTATTTTTAATTGTGTGTTATTAATAAAAATTTACAATAAATTATATAAAAAATTGTATAAAAAGTGTAAAGCAAAAATTTGTCAAATATGTTATAATATTATCAATGTGATTAATTGATTATTAGTTTAAAAATTGATAATAATGTTAATCATAAATTCTAAATATAAATTTTAAATTTAGTAGCACAAAATATTGTGTATTTTGAAAGGGGAATTTATTATGTTAAATAAAAAATCCGTTGATGATTTACAAGTAAAAGGAAAAAGAGTATTAGTAAGATGTGACTTTAATGTTCCATTACAAGATGGTGTTATTACAGATGAAAACAGAATAGTTGCAGCTCTTCCTACAATAAATAAATTAATAAATGAAGGTGCAAAAGTTATTTTATGTTCTCACTTAGGTAAACCAAAAGAGCCTACTCCTAGTGCATCTTTAGCACCTGTTGCTACTAGATTATCAGAAAAATTAGGTAAACCTGTTGTTTTTGCAGCAGATGATACAGTTGTTGGCGAAAATGCTAAAAAAGCTGTTGAAGCTATGC
>CALWSN010000046.1 GCA_944384215.1 uncultured Clostridia bacterium
CTAAAAATCAAATAAATAAAGGTTTTTCTATATATGACATAATAAATACATATAAAAATCATTATAAAGATGAAGTAATACAATATAAACAAGAACATAATGAAAATGGATTTTTATCTACGGCTTACCTTTCTAACAAAGATAGCATGCAGATAACACTGCAAGGAAATGAAGAAAGATTTTCCTTAATAGCAAGGTATGATAATTTAGGAAAAGGAGCTTCAGGCTCTGCTTTAGAGTGTTTAAACATTGTTTTAGGTGTTGAACAAACATTAGGATTAGAATTATAGGAGATTTAAAAATGAAGATAATAAATGGTGGAGTATGTGCCCCTAAAGGGTTTTTATATAGTGGAGTACATTGTGGAATTAGAAAAAATAAAGATAAAAAAGATTTGGCATTGATATATAGTGAAAATATTGCCAATGTAGCTAGTGTATATACATTAAATGAAGTTAAAGGAGCACCAATAATTGTAACTAAAGAAAATATTAAAGATGGTAAGGCTCAAGCCATTATTTGTAACAGCGGCAATGCTAATACTTGTAATGAAGATGGAATATATATAGCAAAAAAAATGTGTGAATTAGTATCTAATGAGTTAAATATAAAACAGGCAGATGTGGTTGTGGCTTCAACAGGTGTTATAGGCGTTCCCTTAGATATAAACCCTATATCTAAAGCTATACCTAATTTAGTAGAAAGTTTAGGAGACAATTCTAAAGATGCTGCAAATGCTATTATGACAACGGATACAAAAATAAAAGAAATAGCATTAGAATTTTATATAGGAGATAAGCTATGTAAGATAGGTGGTATAGCAAAAGGCTCTGGTATGATACATCCAAATATGGCTACAATGCTTGTATTTATAACAACAGATTGTGCTATAAGTTCTAAAATGCTTCAAAAAGCACTTTCTACTGACGTAAATGAAACATTTAATATGTTAAGCGTAGATGGAGATACATCTACCAATGATATGGTTACAATATTAGCTAACGGTAAGGCAGAAAACATAGAAATAACTGAAGAAAATGAACATTTTAATACATTTATGAAAGCTTTAAACACAGTCAATATCTATTTAAGCAGATGCATTGCAGGAGATGGAGAAGGTGCAACTAAGTTGTTGGAATGTAAAGTTTTTGGTGCATCAAATAAAAATATGGCTAAAAATATAGCTAAAAGTATTATTTGTTCATCTTTAGTTAAAACTGCTATGTTTGGGTCAGATGCCAACTGGGGAAGAATACTATGTGCAATAGGGTATAGCAAAGAAAATGTTAAAATAGACAAAATAGATGTTTCTTTTAAATCTAAAGTAGGAGAAATACAAGTATGCAAAAATGGTAACGGAGTAGCTTTTGATGAAGACTTAGCTAAAAAAATACTTTTAGAAGAAGACATAGAGATAATAGTAAACCTAAATGATGGAGATGCATATTCTACATCTTGGGGTTGTGATTTAACCTATGATTATGTAAAAATAAATGGAGATTATAGAACTTAATTTAAATAGGAGAGTGTTATATCTATGAATATTTGCAATAAAGTTAGAGCAGAAATATTAGTTAATGCATTACCATATATAAAAAGCTATAGTGGCAAAATTGTAGTTGTAAAATATGGCGGAAATGCTATGGTAAATAATCAGTTAAAAAACTCTGTTATGGAAGATATAGTTTTAATGTGGTTAGTTGGTATAAAAGTTGTTTTGGTACACGGTGGAGGCCCAGAAATATCAAATATTTTAGAAAAATTTGGTAAAGAAACAAAATTTATAGATGGTTTAAGACAAACAGATAAAGAAACAGCAGAAATTGTTCAAATGGTGCTAGCTGGTAAAGTAAATAAAGAATTAGTTAATTTAATCCAAGTAAAAGGTGGGCAAGCAATAGGTTTATCAGGTGTAGATGGACATATGATATTAGCTAATAAAAAAGATGAAAGATTAGGGTATGTAGGAGACATTAAAAAGATAAATGCTAAAGTAATATTAGATGTTATTGAAAAAGGATATATACCTATAATATCCACAGTTGGCTGTGATGAAAACGGAGATATTTATAACATAAATGCAGATACAGTGGCAGCTAAGATAGCAGGAGAGCTAGAGGCAGAAAGTTTTATAAATATGACAGATATTAGTGGAATATTAAAAGACAAAGATGACGTATCTACATTAATATCTAAAATAAATATAGAAGAAGCTAAGTCACTAATGAACAATGGAACAATTTGTGGTGGAATGATACCAAAGGCAGAATGTTGTATTAATGCTATAAACTGGGGCGTGAAAAAAGTATTTATTATTGATGGGACAATACCTCACGCTATATTGATAGAAACATTGACAGATGAAGGTATAGGAACTATGTTTGTAAAGGAGAATTAGATATGAGTATAAAACAACTAGACAATACATATGTATCAAATACGTATAAAAGGTTTCCTATATGTATAAAAGAGGGAAAAGGCTCTATTTTAAAAGATGACAAAGGAAAAGAATATATAGATTTAGGAAGTGGTATAGCTGTAAATACATTTGGAATGTGTGATGAAAAATGGATAGAAGATGTAACTAACCAGCTTAATAAACTAACACATACTTCTAATTTATACTATACAGAACCTTGTGTTGAATTAGCTAAAATATTATGTGAAAAAACAGATATGAAAAAAGTTTTTTTCTCAAATTCTGGTGCGGAAGCTAATGAATGTGCTATAAAAGCAGCTAGAAAATATGCAAGCCCTAACAATATAGAAGAAATAGAAAATATATTAAAAAATAATAAATGTGCAGGCATAATGATTGAGATTGTTCAAGGTGAAGGTGGTGTAAATTGCTTAGAAGAAGAGTATCTTAAAAAGCTAGAAAGTATAGCACATAAATATGATTTAGTTTTAATAATAGATGAAGTTCAAACAGGAAACGGTAGAACAGGGAAGCTTTTTTCATATATGCATAGTGGAATAATGCCAGACATAGTAACAACGGCAAAAGGGCTTGGTGGAGGCTTACCTATTGGGGCAACTATTTTAGGAGACAAAGTAAAAGATATATATACATATGGTGACCACGGCTCTACATTTGGCGGTAACCCTATTTGCTGTGCTGGTGCTATTAACGTTATTAAAAGATTAGATGCAGATTTTTTAAAAGAAGTTTTAAAAAAATCAAAAATTATTTATGATACATTAAAAAATACAAAAGGAATAACATCAATTAGTGGGTTAGGATTAATGATTGGTATAGAAACCAAAAAAGATGCAGATGAAATTATAAATAGGTGTATAGAAAATGGTGTTTTAGTTTTAAAAGCAAAAAACAAAATTAGGCTATTGCCACCACTTAATATAGAAAAAGAAAATCTTATAAAAACACTAGAAATATTAAAGAAAATTTGTGAAGAATAGTAGGTGATAAAATATGAACTTAAAAGGTAGAAGTTTTTTAAAATTATTAGATTTTAAAACAGAAGAAATAAGCTATCTTATAGATTTTGCTAAAATTTTAAAATCAGAGAAAAAAGCAGGCATTAAACATAAGATATGTGAAGGAAAAAATATTGTATTATTATTTGAAAAAACAAGTACCCGTACTCGTTGTGCATTTGAAGTTGCAGGTAAAGATTTAGGTCTTGGTATTACATATTTAGAGGCTACAACATCACAAATGGGAGATAAAGAAAGTATAGAAGATACAGCAAAAGTGCTTGGTAGAATGTATGATGGTATAGAATATCGTGGTTTTTCTCAAGATACAGTAGAAAAAATAGCTAAATATGCAGATGTGCCAGTATGGAATGGGCTAACAGATGAATTTCACCCAACACAAATATTAGCAGATTTTTTAACTATACAAGAACAATTAGGAAAATTAAAAGGTGTTAATTTTGTATATATGGGTGATGCAAGATTTAATATGGGCAATTCTTTAATGGTTGGTTGTGCTAAAATGGGTATAAATTTTACTGCTTGCACTAATAAAAAATATTTTCCTAAAAAAGAATTAATAGATACTTGTTTAGAAATAGCTAAAGAAACAGGAGCTAAAATCTGCTTTGAAGAAGATGTTGAAAAAGCTACAAAAAATGCAGATGTAATATATACTGATATTTGGGTATCTATGGGAGAATCTAAAGAAATATGGCAAGAACGTATAAAAGATTTATTACCTTATCAAGTTAATAGAAAAGTTATGGATAATGCAAAAAAAGATGCTATATTTATGCACTGTTTACCAGCATTTCACGATAGAGAAACAACAATAGGCAAGGAAATAGGAGAAAAATATAATCTTAATGGATTAGAGGTAACAGATGAAGTTTTTAGAAGCAGTCAATCTGTTGTTTTTGAACAAGCAGAAAATAGAATGCATACAATAAAAGCTGTTATGGCATCAACTTTATAAAAATATGAAATAGATAGGAGATAAAATTTATGAAAAAATATAACAAAGTTGTTTTAGCATATTCAGGTGGGTTAGATACATCTATAATAATATCTTGGTTAAAAGAAAATTATGGTTGTGAAGTAATATGTGTATCTGGTAATGTTGGGCAAGATGATGAGCTAGAAAATTTAGAAGAAAGAGCATTAAAATCTGGGGCATCAAAGTTATACATAGAGGATATACAAGAAGAGTTTGTTTATGACTTTATTTTCCCTACATTAAAAGCAGGTGCTAAATATGAAAATTATTTATTAGGAACTGCTTTTGCAAGACCTCCTATAGCTAAAAGAATTGTTGAAATTGCTAAAAAAGAAAATGCAGATGCAATATGCCACGGTTGTACAGGTAAGGGCAATGACCAAGTTCGTTTTGAGCTTACAATAAAGGCTTTTGCACCAGATATGCCTATAATAGCTCCTTGGAGAGAATGGAATATTAAATCTCGTGATGAAGCCATAGAATATGCTATTTCTAAAAATATACCTATAAAAATAACTAAAGAAACAAACTATTCTAAAGATATGAATTTATGGCATTTATCTCACGAAGGGTTAGATTTAGAAAATATAGAAAATGAACCTTTATATAATAAAGAAGGCTTTTTAGAGCTAGGAGTTTCTCCAGAAAAAGCACCAGATATACCTACATATATAGAAATTTATTTTGAAAAAGGTATACCAACAAAATTAAATGGAATAGAAATGAACGGTGTAGATTTAATTAAAAAATTAAATAAAATAGGTGGAGAAAATGGTGTAGGTTTGTTAGATTTAGTTGAGAATAGACTGGTAGGTATGAAATCTCGTGGCTTATATGAAACACCAGGGGGCACTATTTTATATCACGCACATCAAGCGTTAGAAACAGTTTGTTTAGATAAAAATACTCAACACTATAAACAAAAATTAGCACTAGAATTTGCAGATTTAGTGTATAATGGTTTATGGTTTACACCTTTAAGAGAGGCTATGAGTGCTTTTGTAGATGAAACTCAAAAAACTGTAACAGGAAGTGTAAAATTAAAACTATATAAAGGAAATATAATAAATGCTGGTATAAAATCAGATTATAGCTTATATAGCGAAGAAGTTGCTACTTTTAATGAAGATGAAGTTTATAACCAAAAAGATGCAGAAGGATTTATCAATTTATTTGGGCTACCTATAAAAGTTAAAGCACAAATGGATAATAAAAAATAAAAGGAGTTTTTGTTATGGCAAAAATGTGGGCAGGTAGATTTAAAAAAGATGTAGATAATAAAGTAAACGACTTTAATAGCTCAATATCTTTTGATAGTGTTATGTACAAGATGGACATATTAGGTAGCATTGCACATTCTAAAATGTTAGCAAAACAAGGTATAATAAATGAAGAAGAGTCAAGCTTGATAGTAGATGAATTAAATAACATATTAAATGATATAGAAACTGGCAATTTATCTTTTGATTATGAAGCCGAAGATATACATATGTTTATAGAAAAAGAATTAACTACTAGGATAGGTGATGTTGGCAAAAAGGTTCATACAGCAAGAAGTAGAAATGACCAAATTGCTTTAGATATAAGAATGTATTTAAAAGAAGAAATACAAAAATTAATTTATCTATTAAAAAATTTATGTAATGTTTTATGCAATATATCACAAGATAACTTACATACTGTTATGCCAGGGTATACCCATTTACAAAGAGCACAGCCTATAACTTTTGCACATCATATAATGGCTTATGCTCAAATGTTTATAAGAGATATAGATAGATTAAAAGATTGTTATAAAAGAACCAATGTAATGCCTTTAGGCAGTGGTGCTTTAGCTACAACTACTCATAATATAGATAGAGAATTTGTATGCCAGCTATTAAATTTTCAAGAAGTAACTAAAAATAGTTTAGATTCTGTGTCTGATAGAGACTTTTGTATAGAACTTGCTAACGATATTGCTATGATAATGATGCATTTATCTAGATTTTCAGAAGAAATAATAATGTGGTGCTCTTGGGAGTTTAAGTTTATTGAACTAGATGATGCCTATTCGACGGGTTCTAGCATTATGCCTCAAAAGAAAAACCCAGATATAGCAGAGCTTGTAAGAGGTAAAACAGGTAGAACAATAGGAAATTTAAATACAATTTTATGTATGATGAAAGGTTTACCTTTAGCCTATAATAAAGATATGCAAGAAGATAAAGAGGCTATATTTGATTCTGTAAACACAGTAAAAGTTTGTTTAGAAACTTTTACTGCTATGATAGAAAATATGACTGTATTAAAAGAAAATATGAAAATAGCAGCAGATAAGGGATTTATAAATGCAACAGATTGTGCAGACTATTTAGTGAAAAAAGGTATTCCTTTTAGAGATGCTTATAAAATAACAGGTGAATTAGTTTTATATTGTATAGAAAATAATAAAACTTTAGAACAATTATCATTAAAAGAATATAAATCTTATTGTCATCTATTTGAGGAAGATATTTTTAATGATATAGATTTATTAAATTGTGTTACTAAAAGAAATATATTAGGTGGACCATCTCCAGAGCAAGTACAAATACAAATAAATGATATTAAAAACCAAATTTTATAATAATTATCAGATATATATTTTAATTATTTAATAGAATACATCTTTGTAAATGATTTATAATTAAATATATAATTTGTATTATACTAAAAAAGCTTGAGTATAGTTATACATTGTAACTATATTTTAAATAAAGGCTTATTTTATATAAAATATGAAAAATAAAGATACTTATATAATAAACAAGGTTAAAAGTTATTTAATTTAAATTAAAATATAATTATGTAAAAAGGTTAACAAATAATTATTTATTAGATAGCCTTAAAATTTAGACAAAAGCTCTATTGAAAATTTTTTCAATAGAGCTTTTTCTACAAAATAAATTAGTTTTTAATAAATTATTTAAAAGTTTGTATTAAATCTCAAATTTTTATTTATTTAATAATTTGAATATTAATAATAAAAAAACCATATATTAATAAAAAATAAGGAGTTTATTATATGAGTAAAAGATTAATAATAAAAGGAGCAATAATATTAACTCTTGCTAATATTATTACCCGTATTTTAGGATTTATATACCGTATATATATGTCTAATTTAATAGGTGCAGAAGGTATGGGACTTTATCAACTTATAATGCCTATATATATAATACTGTTATAATATGACTTAATCAAAAAACATTGAAAACTAGGGATTTTTGATTAAGTCTTATTTTTATATAAAATTTTACAAAGGAGTGTAAATATATGAGCAAAGTTATAGCGATAGTTAATGAGAAGGGAGGCGTTGGTAAAACAACAACAGCAACAACAATATCGTACTTATTAGGTAAAGAAGATAAGAAAGTCCTATTAATAGATTTTGATGGACAAGCCAATTCAACAATGATAATGGGAGATAAAAATCCCAACGAAATAGAAACAACTATTTCAACGCTTATAAATAAAGTTATAACAAAAGATAACTTACCACCAAAACATGACTACATAATAAAAAATAAAGGTATCCACTTAATACCTGCAAACTCAAATCTTTTCACACTTGAGAGAAATTTATGTAACATAAACTTTAGAGAGTATATTTTACAAAGTTTAATAGATGAAATTAAGATTGATTA
>CALWSN010000047.1 GCA_944384215.1 uncultured Clostridia bacterium
TAGGCAAACCTAAGCTTGCTTTTTTAGTTACAGGTGGTAACATAGATTCTATGGTTAATCATTATAGTGTAGCTAAAAAAAGAAGAGAAAAAGATTTATATTCGCCAGGTGGCAAAGGTGGGCTTAGGCCAGATAGAGCAACAATAGTATACTGCCAAAAAATAAGAGAAGCCTTTAAAAATATACCTATTATGATAGGTGGTATAGAGGCTAGCCTTAGAAGACTTTCTCATTACGACTATTGGGACAACAAGGTTCGCCGTTCCATACTTTTAGACTCTCAAGCAGACATATTAATGTTCGGTATGGGAGAACACCAAATAGTAGAGCTTGCAGAAAGTTTAGCAAGTGGCATACCAGTAGACCAAATAACATATGTAAAAGGTACTGTTTATAAGACTAAAACATTAGAAAATATATACGAAGACTATATAATGTTACCTTCATATAAAGAAATATGTGAAGATAAAAAAGTTTATGCACAAAGCTTTTTAAAACAATATGAAAATACAGATGCGGTTGTATCTAAAATGCTTATAGAACCTTATAACGATTGTTATGTAGTTCAAAATAAACCTTCTATGCCCCTTACAACTAGCGAATTTGATAATTCTTATAGCTTACCTTATATGAGAACATATCACCCTATTTATGAAAAAGACGGTGGTGTGCCTGCTATTGAAGAAGTAAAATTTAGCCTTATATCAAATCGTGGGTGTTTTGGTGGGTGTAACTTTTGTGCCTTAACATTTCATCAAGGAAGAGTGGTACAAGGGCGTAGCCACCAATCTATTATTAGAGAGGCTGAAAAATTAGTATGGGAACCAGACTTTAAAGGGTATATACATGATGTTGGTGGCCCTACTGCCAACTTTAGAGGCCCTGCCTGTGATAAACAATTTGATAAAGGAGCTTGCCCACACAAACAATGTCTTTTTCCTGAGCCTTGTAAAAAGTTAAAAATTGACCATACAGACTATTTAAAACTTTTACAAAAGCTTAGAAAAATACCAAAAGTAAAAAAAGTATTTATACGTTCAGGTATTAGATATGATTATCTTATCCACGATAAAAATAATAAGCAGTTTTTTGAAGAGCTTTGTGAACATCACGTTAGTGGTCAATTAAAAGTTGCACCTGAGCATATATCAGATAAAGTTTTATCAAAAATGGGTAAACCATCTAAAGATGTATATGAAAAATTTGTTAAAAAATATTATGATGTAAATAAACAAATAGGTAAAGAACAATATTTAGTACCTTATCTTATGAGTAGCCACCCTGGTAGTGATTTATCTGCTGCAATAGAGCTTGCAGAATATTTAAGAGATTTAGGTTATATGCCAGAGCAAGTGCAAGACTTTTACCCTACCCCTATGACTTTATCAACTTGTATGTATTATACAGAGCTAGACCCTAGAGATATGACCCCTGTTTATGTACCTAAAAATCCACACGAAAAAGCTATGCAACGAGCATTAATGCAATATAGGTTGCCTAAAAACTATGATTTAGTTTTAGAGGCACTAAAAAAGGCTAATCGTATGGACTTAGTAGGCTTTGATAAACATTGTTTAATAAGACCTAGAAAAAGTGCAACAGAAAAAGAATTTTATAAGAAAAATTTAAACAGTAAAAACAATAAAAAATCTAAAGAAATAAAACAAGAACCTAAAAAGAAAAAAACAATAAGAAATGTTCATAAAAAGAAAGGTAAATAAAATGATAGCAAATTATTTTATTATAGATGACTTTTTATTAAAACAGCTAGAAAAATTAGACAATAATAGCTTATATGCCAAAATAGATAATATATTAGATAATGATGAGCTATATCCTTGTTGTGATATAGATACTATTTGGAACGGCCTTTATTTTCTTATATCTTCAAAAGAAGAACCTGTTTATGATAAAACAATTTTTGAAGATTATGCAAAAAGTGCTTTTATATTTGGTGATATAAACTTTAATACAGAAGAATATATTGCATATATAAATAAGGAAGAAATATCAAAAATACTTGAAGAAATAGAAAAAATAGATATTAACAAACTTAATTTTAACCCAAAAATTTTTGATGAAAAACAAATTTTTCCTAATATGTGGCTTAAAGAAGATAAAGAGCTTTTATTTGAAGAGTTAGAAATGGCTTTTGATGAATTAAAAGACTTTTTTTATGAGGCTAAAGAACAAAATAAAAATATATTAATAACTATTATGTAATAAACGGAGGATTTAAAAATGGAAAATTTACCAAACTGCCCAAAATGTAATTCAGAATATACTTATGAAGATGGAAATTTATTAGTATGCCCAGAGTGTGCTTATGAATGGAACAAAGACACAGTAGAAGAAGAAAACGTTATAAAAGATGCTAATGGCAACATATTAAATGACGGAGATAGTGTTATAGTTATAAAAGATTTAAAAGTTAAAGGTGCATCATCATCTATAAAAGTTGGTACGAAAGTAAAAAATATACGCCTTATATATGACGCTCCTGATGACCACGATATAGATTGTAAAATAGATGGTTTTGGTGCTATGAAGCTAAAATCTTCTGTTGTTAAAAAAGCTTAATTGGAGGTAAAAAAATGTTAAGTGTTAATAATGTAACTTTAAGGCTTGGTAAAAGAGCTTTATTTGAAGATGTAAACATTAAGTTTACACCTGGCAACTGTTATGGACTTATAGGGGCTAATGGTGCTGGTAAATCTACTTTTTTAAAAATTTTAGCAGGACAAATAGAGTCTACATCTGGTGATGTTGTAGTATCTGATGGTGAGCGTATATCATTTTTACAACAAGACCACTTTAAATATGATGAATTTATGGTATTAGACACTGTTATTATGGGTAATAAACGTCTTTATGAAATAATGAAAGAAAAAGATGCAATTTATGCTAAAGAAGACTTTTCAGAAGAAGACGGAATTAAAGCTAGTGAGCTTGAAGAAGAGTTTGCCGATATGGACGGTTGGAACGCTGAACCTGATGCTGCTAACCTTTTAAATGGGCTTGGTATTGCCCCTGAGCTACACTATAAATACTTAAAAGATTTAACAGGGCCAGAAAAAGTTAAAGGATTACGTGCACAAGCATTATTTGGTAAACCTGACATACTTTTACTAGATGAGCCTACTAACCATTTAGACTTAATGGCTATAAATTGGCTTGAAGAGTTTCTTATTAACTTTGAAAACACTACTATTGTAGTATCTCACGATAGATATTTCTTAAATAAAGTTTGTACACATATTGCAGATATAGACTATTCTAAAATACAACTTTACGCTGGTAACTATGACTTCTGGTACGAATCTAGCCAACTTTTAATAAGACAAATGAAAGATGCTAACCGTAAAAAAGAAGAAAAAATTAAAGAGTTACAAGAGTTTATACAACGTTTTAGTGCTAATGCTTCAAAATCTAAACAAGCTACATCTAGAAAAAAAGCTCTTGAAAAAATAGAGCTTGATGAAATAAGACCATCAAGCAGAAAATATCCTTATATAGACTTTAAACCTAATAGGGATATAGGCAATGAAGTTTTAACTGTTACTAACCTATCTAAAACAATAGACGGTGTAAAAGTATTAGATAATATTTCATTTATGTTATCTAGTGAAGATAAAGTGGCTTTTGTTGGTTCTAACGAAATAGCAAAAACTACATTATTTAAAATATTAGCAGGTGAAATAGAGCCAGATGAAGGCGAGTTTAAATGGGGTATAACTACATCTTTTGCATATTTCCCTAAAGACCATAACGAAGAGTTTAACAGTGATTATTCGATTGTAGATTGGCTTATGCAATACTCACCAGAAAAAGATACAACATTTGTAAGAGGCTTTTTAGGTAGAATGTTATTTTCAGGTGAAGAAGCTCTTAAAAAGATAAATGTGTTATCTGGTGGAGAAAAAGTACGTTGTCTTTTTTCTAAAATGATGATGTCTGGTGCTAACATACTTATGTTTGATGAACCTACTAACCATTTAGATATGGAATCTATTACTGCTCTTAATAATGCTTTAATAAAATTCCCTGGTGTTATATTATTTTCATCACAAGACCACCAAAAAGTACAAACTACTGCTAACAGAATTATGGAATTTACAGAAAATGGGCTTATAGATAAGAAAACTACTTATGATGAATACTTAGAAGAAGATAAAGAGGCTTTAAAACGCCAAGTTTATAACGTTGTGTTAG
>CALWSN010000048.1 GCA_944384215.1 uncultured Clostridia bacterium
GATACATTTTTATTTTTATCTATATCAAAACTATTTGTAAAGCTAAATTCAAAATTATCATACTTAAAAAAGTTCAATTTTTGACGGTTTTTGTCCATCTCTCTATAAAACTGTATATAGGGTTTTGGACAAATTCCGTCAATTTTTAATGTTTTTAATATAAAAGGCATTTTATCATACATATTAATTCCTATTTTTTTACAAAATGATTTTATATTTCTAGTATTGTTATCATTTGTACTATTTATATTTATTGAATTAATAGTAGCATTTAATAAATTCTCGATATTTAAAGTATTCATAGGATTATAAAAAGCTACATTTTTCCCACCTATCCAAAGTCTTGATAAATCCTTACAAGCACTATCACAATCACTAAACACTTCCATTAGCATTAATTGAAGTGCTGTTTTAAGCTGAGCTATTTCTATTGGTTCGTTTAGCTTCCAAATAGCTCTAAATCTATTAAACTCACTTGTACTTGAAAAAGTTTCATAAATAAATGTAGGCTCAAGCCCTAAATCTTTTGAATTTTCTAAAAATTCGTTTATAGATATTCCGTTATCAAAATCAAGGCTAAGCATATAAGCACACTTAAAGTTAATGTTTTTAGCTCCACCCTCCATAAAAGAACTTTTCCATATAGCTCCGTTGTTACCTACTAAATCAACGAATGTATCAAAATCTATTTCTTTTACGCTTTCTTCCGAACATATAGTCTTTTGTATTATACCATATTCTTTTTTACTTGGTTTTTCTTTTTTTGTATTTTCTATTAAATTTATTTTTAACATAGCTTCAATCCCCCGAGATATATAGTTTTGAGGAATGAAAAAAGCCCAACCATATCAAACAATATAGTAAGGCTTTGAAATAATCTTTATATTTACAATTTTTCTCTGTTGTATTTTTTAATTGTTTAATATACAATATATATATGTAAATATAAAGTCTTATTTTACTAACTCTTACCAACTGCTCTAACAGTTCGTAGGTTTAATTAATAAAAAGTGTTCCAGCACATTTTATTAACTGTAAAGTAAGGCTTTTTTGTATTCCGTTTTTGTTATCTTTATAATACTATGTTTTTACATTTACTTCAATAGTTAATTAATATCTATTATATCTTTTCATTTTTCGATATGCTTATTCCACCTAATGTAGATAATATTAAACCTATAACTCTATATTTTATAATAGATTGTTCTAAATAAACTAAATAAATTTCATTATCTATACTACCACCTTGGGATATTACAATATTACTTGCTTCATTTATGCCTAAAGAAACACTATTTAATAATGTTATTAGTCCTATAAAACAAATTACTATCCAAAATATTAATCGTAGAGCATTTTTATTCATTTCTTACTTCTCCTTATTTAATATAATTATATACTAACAAATGTATATTTTTAATGCAAATTACTCCTTCCTAAACATAATTGACATAGTATATATATTTTTTATAATATAAAATTTAATAAAAGATATATATAAAATAATTTAAATTAGAAAGGATTATATATATGACAAGAACGTTACTTAGTCCAAAAGTTGATTTTGTATTTAAAAAGATATTTGGCTCAGAAGAAAACAAAAGTGTTTTAATATCGTTTTTAAATGCAACATTAAAACCTAAAAAAGAAATAGTATCAGTAGATTTAAAAAATACAGACATAGAAAAAGAATACCTAAAAGATAAGTTCTCAAAACTTGATGTTAAAGCAACTACAAGTAATAAAGAAATAATAAATATAGAAATACAATTAGGCGACCAATATAATATGACTCAAAGAACTTTGTATTATTGGAGCAAAATGTATGAAGAACAAATGGAACAAAGTGATAATTACAGAAAATTAAGCAGAACTGTTTGTATAAATATCTTAAACTATAATTACTTAGATAACGATAGATTGCATAACATTTATAGATTAAAAGAGATAGAAACAAACGAAGAATTAACTGATATATGTGAAATTCATTTCATCGAGATACCTAAGTTAAGACACTTAGACCTAAAAGACGAGGCTGATATGTTAGAAGTATGGGTAGAATTTTTAAGAGATCCTGAAAGTGAAGTAATACGAAGTATTGAAACAATTAACAATGATATTAAAAAAGCTAAGGATAAGCTATATAAATTAAGTCAAAGTAAAGAAGATAGAGAACTATATTTTTTAAGAGAAAAATCTATAAGAGATGAAATAAGTGCATTATCTAAGGCAAAAGAAGAAGGCATTCAAACAGGAGCTAAAAATAAAGAATTGGAAATAGCAAAAAATGCAATAAAGAATAATTTAGATGATAATACAATTAAAGCGATAACAGGATTATCATTAGAAGAAATTAAACAAATAAGAAACAACAAAATATAGATTTGAATCCAAAGAGTAAGATATATATCTTGCTCTTTTTTATTAAAAATGCACTTGTTCAGTTATCATTCTCTTTGAAATTTATATAATAAAAATATGTTAGTAAAAATATAAAGTTATATTTTATATATAAATATTTTTTCAGATAATTATTTTTTGTATTAAAAGGTTATTTAGATAATTTAAATTTACAGGGTATATTAAGCAAAATTCATAATTGTAAGGGGATTATATTGATACAACAGGAGATATATAAAAAATAAAAATTTTAGTAGAAGTGTGAAAAGTTATTATGTTTAAAATGGAGCAAATATATAAATATTCATTATACAAAAATAGAATCCGTTTTTTGAAAAAATTTAAATGTAGAAAGGGATATATAGAATTAAATATTATATACAAGTACTTAGTTAAAATTTAAAATTATAAATGATATAGTGTTTAAATGTAAATAAAGGGTGTTTAAAGACGATAAAAATTTATTTAATATATAAAACATTAATTATAGTTATAAAAGGCTTGTGTGATGCCATTAAATTAGAAATACATATATATACCCCACATAACAAATTACACTATGTTAGTTGAAAAATAAAAGGTTGAGTTAGTAAAGATTAAATAGATTTTAAGGTTTAGAAGAATAGAAAGGATATTAGTATTTATGAAAAGGGTTAAAAATAAAGCATTTATTAGAATATTAGAAAAATATTTTTAAGTTTAAACTTAGTAACCTAATTAAAAATTAAGAGCAACTATCTATATAAAATAATAATTAATTATTATCAAAAAATGTTTGTACAAACAAAACAATAAAAATAACTTGTACAGTTGGTTAAAAAATTTTATATTTTTTAGTCAACTGTAATAAAGTGCTTTAGCATTTGCGAAAATGAACGTAGCGAATGAGATAAACGAAGTTTATCGAATAAGTGAAGTGAATGATAGCAAATGGTAGCATTTTTGCAAATACTGCAGGTGTTTGCATTTTGTCTATTGTCGCAGACGATAGAAGGAATAGCCTGAAAAAAGAGAGCCTAATGCTCATTCATATATAATTTTTTAATAAGATTTGAATTATATAATTTAAATTTTATATATTTTAAAAACGATTTTTTATGAATATTTTGTACAATGTCTGTATTAAACGAACGAAGTGAGTTTAATACAGATACTTTTGGTG
>CALWSN010000049.1 GCA_944384215.1 uncultured Clostridia bacterium
TATATTTTTCATTAAATATATTAGTATTTGCTTGCCTAAATCTATAAATACATTGCTTTATATCACCTACCATAAATCTATTATTAGCCGATATTGATGATAAAAGAGTTTCTTGTATGGTGTTACTATCTTGATATTCATCTATAATAATTTCTTCAAAAAGTTCTTTATATTGATTGGCAACACTAGTTGGTTTATTATCTTTAACGAGTATATTTAAACAAAAATGAGATATATCACTAAAAGTATATATATTTTTTTCTTTCTTTATATCTAAAAAATAATTATCAAATTCTATAATAAGATTACAAAGTGTTTTTATTATAGGATAAATTGTTTTTATCTCATTTACTATATCTAATATAGGCTTTGAAAAAAATTTTTTTATAATCTCATCTTTTATAAACCCCTTATATAAATCTCTTAAAGATTTTATTTCTTCTTTTAAATCTGGATTTTCTTTTAAAAAGTTTCTATTCCATCTTTCATATTTTAAATTATATATACTATTAATAAAAGATTTATAATTTTTATTTTTTATATCAAATAGCATATTATTAAAATTAGAAAATTCTTCTGTTAAAAATCCTTCTAAAGTAGAAGTATCATTAGCATTTTTTTCAAAATCTAATTCTCCTGCTGATATAAACTTTATTCTATCACATATTATTATCACTTCATTTAAAATTTCTTCTACATAATTAATCAATTTTTCAAATATTTTAGATGAAAAAAATTCTTCTTCTGTTGATATTTCAAATTGTTTATAAGCATTTTTTAACCATTTTTCAGGATATGGCAAATTTTGAGATTTAAAATATAAATTTAAAAAAATACTTTTAAATTTATCATCATTAGCTCCTTTAGTAAATGCATCTACAAGATTTATAAAGTTTATTTCATTATCTTCATAATATTTATCTAAAAAATTTTGTAATGTTTCATCTGTTAATATATCTAATTCACCTTTATCCCCTATTCTAAAATTAGGGTCTATATCTAATACCTTAAAATGTGTTTTTACAACTTTAGAACAAAAAGAATCTATGGTAGATATTTGTGCCTTATTTATTCTCACCAGCTGCTCTATCAAAAAAGAATTGTCATTATTTTTTTCAATCTCTACATTGATACGTTTTATAATACGCTCTTTCATTTCTTCTGCTGCATCTTTAGTAAAAGTAACAACTAATAACCTATCTACATCTATTTTATCATTTACTATTTTATTTATTATTCTTTCTGCTAAAACAGTAGTTTTACCAGAACCAGCAGCAGCTGAAACCAATATGTTTTTATTTCGTTCATTTATAGCTTGTAATTGATTTGTTGTAAATGCCATATTATCACCTTATATCTATAAATATTTATCTATTTCTTGTAAAGCTTTTTCTTTTAAAGATAAATCTATCTCTTTTACAATATTTTTTAATTGTAATAAGTTAGATTTATCATTTTCTTTTGCATATATTTTAGCTAATAATATATATACTTGACTAATATTAGCTTCTAATCTAACTGCTTCTTGTAAAACTTTTTTACAATCATAAATATTATTAATATTGTATAATTCTTGTGCCCATTCAAATAAACCACGAACATAAGAATTATAATGTTCTTCTAACATAGATATTTTATCAAAATTATTTACTCCATACATTTCTTTAAGCTCTGTGTTTGTAAGGTTAGATGGTATCTTTATCATTTTTAAATCTATTTTTCTTTTAACTAATTTTTGTTTTTTTATAACATTTTTATAAATAGGTATATCTTCATAATCTTTAAATGGTAATGTATTAGATGGTTTAACATATTTAATATCCAATGTATCAAAATCTTTTAATGTGTTATTAGCTTCTAACTCTCTTTCCATAAATTCATCTACTGCTTTGTCATAACCATTATCACTTTTTTTTAAAATTATTTTAATTACTATAACAAAAGTTACTACCCCTATAAACATAGGCATTGTTTTAAACATAATAAATAATACTCCTTTTGTTTTAATTACTATAAAAATTGTAACATATTAATAGAATTTTTACAATAAAAAATATATTTTATAATTTTATATAATTAATAAAATTTTAATAGTTTTTTTAATTTTTACTAAATATATAAAAACTATACTTAATCATTGTAATTACATTTTATCCTTATAATAATATTTAGAATAAATAAAATATAAAACTAAAAAAGACAAAGTACAAATGTACTTTGTCTTTAAAACATTATAATTATTCGATAATAGAAACAACCGCACCAGAACCTACTGTTCTACCACCTTCACGGATAGCAAAACGTAAACCTTCTTCCATAGCGATTGGAGCGATAAGTTCAATTGTCATTTCAATGTTATCACCAGGCATACACATTTCTGTACCTTCTGGAAGATTGATAACACCTGTAACGTCAGTTGTTCTGAAGTAGAATTGTGGTCTGTAGTTGTTGAAGAATGGTTTATGACGTCCACCTTCATCAGCTTTTAATACGTAAACTTGAGCAGTAAATTTAGTATGAGGAGTGATTGAACCTGGTTTACATAATACTTGACCTCTTTCAATCTCATCTCTTTGAACACCACGAAGAAGAGCACCAATGTTATCACCAGCTTCAGCAGTGTCAAGAAGTTTACGGAACATTTCGATACCAGTAACAACTACTTTACGAGATTCTTCAGTAAGACCAACGATTTCAACCTCGTCAGAAACATTAAGAGTACCTCTTTCTACTCTACCAGTAGAAACTGTACCACGACCTGTAATAGAGAATACGTCTTCTACAGGCATAAGGAATGGTTTGTCAGAATCTCTTTCTGGGTTAGGGATATATTCGTCGATAACTTCGAATAATTTGATGATGCAATCGCCCCATTTACCAGAAGTATCTTGAAGAGCTTGGTAAGCAGAACCTCTAATAACTGGAGAATCTTCAAAACCTTGTTCAGCTAAAAGGTCAGTGATTTCCATTTCAACTAATTCTAATAATTCTTCGTCATCAACCATATCACATTTGTTCATAAATACAACGATTTTAGGAACACCTACTTGGCGAGAAAGAA
>CALWSN010000050.1 GCA_944384215.1 uncultured Clostridia bacterium
CATTTTCATCTTTCAAGCGGTTAGATATTTCAACATAATGAGTTATATTATCAACAATATTAAGATTAAGTATTTCTTGTAAAGTAGACATAATAGCTCCTTTCTATTCACCAACAACAGGTTTAAAGCTTTCTAATATATCCAAATCATTAAATGTGAAAGTCATTTCTTCATCTAATTCTGTGCTGTTTATATCAAGCTTAGCCATAGTCATATTATCAATATTAACTTGTTTTAAGGCTATACTTTGTCTTTCTATATCACTAGAAGGGTCGTTATTTTCTACTATTATTTCAAAATAAGTATCTTTACCTTCTTTTATATATTTAAGCATAAGCTCTCTAAATTTAGATGTAGAATAGTAAACTGTCATTTTACCAGTTCCACTCCAACCACTAGCTTTATGTTTAGTACCAGTTTGTCCTAATACTTTTATTTCACGTTTACTTTTTTTAATTTTAGCTTCTATATTTTTTAAGTATAAAACTTCTTCTTTTTTTCCATCAATATTAACATAGCAAGTGCCTAAAGCACCATTAATAGTATCCCAAGCTTTTAAAGTAGCCATAAATTACCTCCTATTCAATAATACATTTCATATAAAGCTTATCCATACTAGCCACAGGTTCTATCATCAAATCAACAATAACATCACCTTTTTCAGTACCTTTTTTAATAAAAATATCATCAGCAGAAAAATTATCAATAGCTCTAATAGCTTGCAATTGATTAAAATAGTTTATAAGTTCAGATTTAAAAATATCTCTACCTAAAGCATCATTTTGCATTTTCCCGAGATAATATTCATTAAAAATTCTAGCAATATCATTAGCAGTAGAATCTAATACACGTATAATTTGATTGTTGCTAAAATCAGAATTTTTGTCAGTAGAAAAACTAACAAAAGTATTAATATCTTTTAAAACCCTAATATCATTAGCATCATAATAAAAAACAAATTCACCATTATTAATAGCTTCTTTCAGTTCATTGTTAGAATATTTAGCATTAAATACATATTCTCCATCATATATTTTATTAGTCAAGCTTTGATTTATTTCGGCACCAGCTAAAGCTCCACCAACCCAATATACGAGATTTTTATCATTTTTAACACTAACAATACCTTCAAAGTCTGCTTTTTTATAGTTGTATAAAACAGTAGATATTTTAACGCCTTCGTCATCTCTAAGTCTTTTAGTAAAGCTTTCAAAAAGTCCTTTAGTTTGCTCATCTTCACCATCATAAATAAGTACATTAAAGTTTTCAGCTTCTATAAGAGATAAAAATTTACTATATTCACTATTATTAACTTCAGCATCTGTTCCACCAGATAGAGAAGTTCCTGCATTAGCTTCAAAAGAGCCTGTACCAGAAAAAACTACAAAATCATTTTCAGTCATTTCTTCTATATTAGTAGCTATTTTTTCATCTACAATAACATTATCAAAATATGTATATATAGTATAAGTTTCTTCATCAATATTAGATAATATTTTTATTTTTAAGCTATTTCCTCTAGTTCCAGAATATTTAGCTTCAACATTTAAAGAACCAATAGTAGCTTTAGCTTTTTCACCAGTTCCTAGTCTATAATATTTTATTTCTTTGGCATTTTTAAAGGCTTCCCTAAAAGGTTTTAAATTATCACTGGTATATTCATAACCTAATATACTCAAAGCATTTTTTTGAAAATCTTCATTAGTTATAGTAACTATTTGATTTTCAACACCCCAATTGTTTTTTAAAGCCATAGCCATAATACCTCTATCAGCAATAGAACCTAAAGCTCTAGCCTTAGATATAAAGTTTATATACGCTCCAGGTAAAACTTTATTATAAGTTAAAAAAGTTCCTCCAGTTGCCATTATAAAATCACCTCCATATATTTTTTAATTATTTTTTCAACCTTGTTTTTGGTATACATTTCATCATCTTTTAATAAGGTATTTATTAAATCTTTTTTATTTTTGTATAAATCACTTTTTAAAAATTGTTCTTTGTAAAATTTTTTAATTTTTTCAGCCATAATACCTCCTAAATATAGAGTTTTTGCATTTTATCTGTTTCATCTTTTTTAAATACATAAAAATTATATTCTACAAAAAATTTAAGAACTTTATCTTCTAAAAATCCTTGCATATTTTCGCCTTTTATAAATCCTTTTTCAAATTTCAACATAGAAAAATTGTCATATAAAATATTTAATATATTGTTGCAAACATTATTTATATTGTTATTTTCTTCAGGAAAATATGTTATTTCTATTTTATTAAAAAGCTTATATCTATTAGATAAACAAGCTTTTTCTTCAGTTTTAACACATCTTACACAAAAACAGGGTAATAAAAACCCCTGTTTTATGTGTTCTACATATATATTAGGTTCATCAAATATATTGTATAATTGATTGCTAATTGAATCTGTAAGTTTTTGTATAATAAATATCCCCTCCTAAGTAGCTAACCAATATCATCAAATATATCAAGCATTATTTCTTGATGATTTGAGTATATAACAGGTTCACCACTATTTTTATATTTAGTTGTTTTTCCATTTTGTGTAACTTCTATTATAGAGCCTGCTTTTATGTCAATATCATTGTTTAAAAAAATCTTTATCTTTTGAGTTATAATATTATTAAAAGTACCTTCTTTAGATGATAAAATACTAGAGCTATTATTATAGTAAGATACCCTACAAGGTATATTTTCAAATTTAATATTAAGGGTTTGTTTTATAGTCTTACTAACTTCGTCTCTAAAGTTTTCAAATTCATATATATTACAAATACCAATGTATAACCTATTAAGAATATTTTTGTTATTAATTTTTACCATATAATTTGCTTGTATCTATAAAGCAATTTCTTTTTATCTAAAAAGTAATTAATAACATTTTCTAGGTTAATATTTTTATTTTCAAAATAGGTTATAGAAGTATCACCTTCTTTAATAGTCTGTATAGCTGCATCTAAAGATAAGTCATTTTCTAAATTAGAAGCTTTAACAAGTAATAAATATTCACCAATAACAACATTAATAAAAATATCTTTTATAATAGAAAAATCAATAAAGGGATTTATTTCAGATTTTATAAAATTTTCAACAGAATTAATAGCAATAAGAATAATTTTTTGAGATAACTGAAAATTTTCAATAGAAAGATTTAAACAGTCTAGCCTATTAGATATTTCATCTATAATATTATACATAAAATACCCTCTTAACCTTTAGATATAATTCTAGCAATAGGTATAGCCTTGTCTTCAATAGCAATACCTTTTTCAACGTCCATAACTAAAGACCAATTTCCACCATTAGCAAGCTCTTCATCAGAAGGAGATAAGCTAGCTTGATGTTTTTTAGTATAAGATATACCAAAAGGAGCAAAACATTTTCTAGTTCTAGCATATAATGTATCCTGACCACCATTAGTTTTAGGGTCACGATTTATTTCATAAGGAACTTTAGCCCCAATATCTTCAAAATCAATAGCACCTTTACCTAATATGTAAGTAGTATAAAGTTTTTCATCTTCACTGTCTTCAACAG
>CALWSN010000051.1 GCA_944384215.1 uncultured Clostridia bacterium
CAAGGCTCTATCATATATGATGCTTTAGCTCCTATATGTGCAGAGCTTGCACAAGTGTATATACAGTTAGATTTTGTGCTAAAAGAAGGTTTTGCTGATACTGCTAGTCGTGAATATCTTATAAAAAGAGCTAGAGAAAGAGGACTTGCTCCTTATCCTGCCACCCAATCTATCATATTAGCAGAGCTAACAGGAAACATAGCTTTAAAAGGCGGAGAAAGATTTAATGCAGAAGATATTAACTTTTACTATATTGGAGAAAAAGAAGATGGGTATTATAAGCTAAAATGTGAAACCAAAGGAGAAATAGGGAATGTAACTTACGGAAGCCTAATACCTATTGACAACATACCTAATCTACAAAAAGCCACTATACATAGCCTATTAACAGCAGGACAAAATGAAGAAGATACTGAAGAATTTAGAAAAAGATATTTTAATAGCTTTAAAAATTATGCTTTTGGTGGTAATAGAGCAGACTATAAAGAAAAGTTAGGAAGCCTTAATAAAATTGACAATATAGTTAATAACGGAGGAATAGGTGGTGTAAAAATATATCGCACGCCTAACGGTGGTGGAACAGTTGATATTTATATACAATCTTTAGGTTATAACAAACCAACAGATAAATTAATAGAGTTAGTACAAAAAGAGATAGACCCACAGCCTTATAAATCTGAAGGATATGGCATAGCACCTATTGGTCATTTTGTTACAATAAAACCTGTTGAAACTACCTATATTGATATTGATACAGTTTTAGAACTAAAGCCTGGATTTACTGTAGATGATGTTAAAGAATTTATAGATGAAGTTATAGAAAATTATTTACAAGAGTTAAGAAAAACTTGGCAAGATGAGGAGTATTTAGTTGCAAGAATATCTAAAATAGAAGCATTAATATTAGATATTAATGGTGTAGTAGATATTAGAGAAACCAAAATAAATAATATAGCATCTAACTTAAATTTAGATAAAAATACAATACCTATAAGGAGGGATATAAATGCAACTGTATGAATACCTTCCTTTTTTTGTGTATAACACTAAAGAATTTAAAGAGCTACATAAAGTTTTACAACCTGAAATATATAAATTGTATATGGAAACTGATAAAAGGCTTACAGATATGTTTGTATTAGGAAGCAGTGAATATGCAACTAAACGATACGAAAAAATAACTGGTATAGTGCCAAAATTAACAGATTCTTTAGAAAAAAGGAAACTAGATATAATAGCATTATACAATGAGGTTCCACCTTTTACTTATGAAAGGATTATAGAAATGCTTACATCTATTTTAGGTATTAATGGATTTAAAATAAACTTAGATATAGATAAATTTCATTTAAAAATTATATTAGCAAAAGATAAATTACAGTTTGAAAAACAAGTAAATGAAATGTTAGAACGTATTATACCTGTTAATATTAGCCTTACTTATAGTATAGATTGGAATACTTGGAAAGATTTAAAAGTTTTTACCTGGGGCAAAATGTATACTGTTACTTGGAAAGAGGCCAAAGAAGATGAACGATTTGATTCTATAGATTACAAATAATACATATTAATTGTACTTATAATATAACTTTACACTAAAAACAATCTTAACCTTTGATTGCAAAATTTAAAATTTAAAAATAAGGAGGTAAATATGAACAGTACCGTAGAAATGACTAAAATAAGCCTAGCATCTTTTTTAGGAATGTTTGCTAGCATTTTTGGAGAAACCCATAAACATATAATTGCTTTAATAGTGTTGATGATTATCGACACTATTTTTGGTTGGGTAAAAGGTTTTAAAAATGGACAATGGGCATCTAAAAAGGCTAAATGGGGCATAGCAGGTAAGATAGTAGAATTACTTTTAATAAGCTTGCTTTATGTTTTAAATTGGGTATTTAAAGTAGATTTTATAGTATATATAGGACTTTACTATTTTATGGCAGTAGAGCTAGCAAGCATATTTGAAAACTATGCAGAAATAAATGGTAATTTGCCTAAAGGCTTTTTAGAATTATTACAAAAACTACAGTTTAATGTAGGTACTTTAGTTGTAAATAAAGTTAAAAATTTTATAGATAAATTGTTTGGAGATGATGAAAATGGAAATAAATAAATTAATATCACATAGCAGTAACTTTACTAAAGGAAGAAAACAAAAAATACAGTTTATAGTTATCCATTATACTGCTAATAATGGAGATTTAGCTAAAAGTAATTGTAATTATTTTAAATCGGCTAATAGAAACGCATCGGCACATTATTTTGTTGATGAAAAGGAAATATGGCAAAGTGTAGAAGATAATAACACAGCTTGGCATTGTGGAACAAGTGGAAGGTATTATCATAACAAATGTAGAAATGATAATGCTATAGGTATAGAATTGTGTTCGGAAAAAGACAGTAAGGGTAATTACTATTTTAATAAAGAAACAATAAACAATGCTATAGAACTTACAAAAATATTAATGAAAAAGTACAACATACATATTGATAATGTAATAAGACATTATGATGTAACTAGAAAAGTTTGCCCAGCACCTTTTGTAAACAATAATGTAGCTTGGAATAATTTTAAAAATAGCTTAAAGGAGAATGATTATATGAAAGTTAAAAGAGTTGTAGAAGTAAATGGAGTTAAAAAAGAGCTAGAGGCTATAAATGATAATGGTAAAAACTATTATAGCATAGCAGAATTAGCAGATATTTTAGGTAAAAAAGTTGTTTATGATGCTAATACTAAAGTTACTAAAATAGTTTAATAAAAATAAGTATAAAATACGCATAAAACTATTGACAAATACGCATAAAATATGTATAATATAATTAAGAGGTGGTAATAATGAAAAGAAGAGAGCTAATAAAAATGTTAGAAAAGGCTGGTTGGTATTTAAAAAGAAATGGTGGTAACCACGATATTTATACAAATGGCAAAGATATTGAGCCAATACCAAGACACCCAGATATTAATGAAAGATTAGCTAAAGAAATAATAAGGAAAAGGAATTTATAAACTTTTCCTTATTAAAAATATTTTTAATTTTAAATAATGATTATTACCATAATATAATTAAAGGAGTTGTATTTTATGAAATATGTGTATCCAATAGTTTTGACTAAAGAAGATGATGGTTATTATGTAAGAGTACCAGATTTTGATGCTAGCACACAAGGAGAAAATTTAGCAGATGCCATTGAAATGGCTAGAGATTTAATTGGTTTAATGGCTATTGATTTTGAAGAAGATAAAAAAGAAATACCTATGCCAAATAGTGTTAAATTTGAAAAAGAGCAAGATGATATAATAACACTTGTAGATGTTGATTTTTTAGAATATAAGAAAAAACATAGTAATAAAATGGTTAGAAAAAATTTAACTATACCTTACTGGCTTAATGTAGAAGCAGAAAAAGCTGGCATAAACTTTTCACAGGTTTTACAATTGGCTTTAAAAGAAAAATTAAATGTTTAATATGGGGAGTTTTATACTCCCTTATTTATACTTATATAAAACTTATAATTACTATTATCTTGTATGGGATAATGTATAGCCCCATTCATAAGTAATAAGAAGAACTGCATTAGCAATGCTACCAATAGCCTTATAATCGTGGGCTTCATAAAGAAGACCAGGTTGTTCACTAGATGTTTTTGGAGCTAAAGATACTATTACAGGGTAGCCTTGTGCATTTAGTTTTGTTGTTACATTTTCTATAAAACTTACAAAAGCTTCTTTATCTTCTGGAAAAACATATTCAAAATCTATATCTAGCCCAAAATAATCTTTTTCTTTAAGATTTATTAAAATATTTTCTATTAAAATATTTTGTGCATCAATATTATTTAATATTTTATTAGATAGCTCATTGCTAAATTGACCTTCGTCATTTAAAGTAGATATTAACATAATAGGTTTTACATTATATTCTTTTATTATATTTAAAACCTTTTCATCATCTGCATTAATTAAATCTCCATTTTCTGTAAAACCATAGGTAAATATTGTTGCAAAAGTTAAATATGGTAAAGTTTGTCTTAATACATTTTCATCTATATTTGTATATAAATATCCATTAGTAGCTATTTTACCTAGCTTTTTATTATATTGAGGGATAACAATAGTTTGCCCTACAACAAGGCTATCATCTATATTAAATCCATTTTCTTTAGCTAAAAACTCTGGTGTAGTGTTATATAAATTTGCAATAGATGTAAGGGTATCACCATTTTTTACAACATAAATTATCATAATAAGCTCCTTAAATTAGTTTATTTATTATATGACTTAATATAAAAAAATATCATATATAAAAAATAATTATTGTAGGTTTTAAGTATTTATTGTACAATAAAAGTTAAATATACTAATGGAGGTTATATTATGATAAAAAAGAGAGTATATATTTTAATTATTTTATTAATAATACTTTTAATACCTACTTATATTTTAATAGAATTTCCACTTCAAAAGAAAATAGCAGAAGAAAGTTTATATAAATATTTAGAAGAAAATGGAGTTTCAAAAGATGAAATATATGCTATAAAAGTATTTAGAGAGATAAAAACAAACAAGTATAAATACAATATATTTGTTACTTTTAAAAGCGAAATGAAAAAATATTATCATTTAAATTATCATTTTTCATATACACTTTCAAATGGTAGATTAATGATAGAAGATATTAATTTTACAAATAATACAGAAGTTTTTACTGGAGGAGAGAGTATATATTTTCACAAAAATATAAAACCATTATTTGTAAAAAATTATAGTAATCAATCTAAACTAGTATTAAAATATGGACTTTTAGATTACATAAAAGATTTATTTATATAAAAATGCTAAAGAATTAGTCTTTAGCATTTTTATAATTAAATTATTAATAAATAGTCATATATCTTTCAAGCTCCCAATGAGAAACATAAGTTTTATAAGCGTCCCATTCTTTTCTTTTACAAGCTCTATAAGATTTATAAGCGTGTTCGCCTAAAACTTCTTTAACCATTGGGTCGTGTTTCATATAATATAAAGCTTCATTTAAAGTTTCTGGTAAGTTTTCTATGCCTCTTGCTTCTCTTTCTTCTTTAGACATTTCAAATAAGTTTTCGTCTACGCTATCAGGACATTTTAAACCTCTTTTAATACCATCAAGACCAG
>CALWSN010000052.1 GCA_944384215.1 uncultured Clostridia bacterium
ATAAAGATAGCTAATAGCTTAACTGTAACTTGTAATGCTATATTAAATAGTATTAGATTAGATGACCAACAAAAACGTATTGAAGAAATAGAAAGAATATTGCAAAATAAATAATTATATTGTATAATTTATTAGAGCTAATCTTAATTATGGGTTGTTAGCCCACTAACTCCTAAAGGGTTAGGGGGTGGTATTATGAGTACATACGAAACAATAATGATAATATTAACATTATTAAGTTTAATTGTATCAATCATTAATAGCACAAAAAAATAACAGCCCCCGTCCGCAAAACTGTGGCTGTTGTTTAAATAAACAAAAAATCATAGTAGTGGGCTAACAATTAAGGTTAGCTTTTCTTTATGTATATTATATCATACAATATGTACAATGTAAATACTTAAATACAAAATAGATAAATAAAAGATAAAATTAATTATAAAATACACTATTAAATATTAAAAATAATAGGTTGTTTTTTGGTACTGAAATGGTACTAAAAAATTGAAAAACATATAAAAATAAGGCTAAAAACACATATTAAAAAAATAAAAAGCCTAGAAATACAGTATATACAAGTGTATGTTAAAAGATTTTTAAAGAGTGGGAATAAAATATATTAAAAGATAGATAGTGTAAAAGCCTATAAAATAAAGGCTTGTGCATTGTTTATATATGGTGTCTTAAATAGAATAGCAACCATTTTGCAACCTATATAATTATTTATAGAATGGAAATATTAGTTTTATTTAATATAAATGTAGGAATAATTAATATTAAATATTAACAAAAATAAAAGACTTTGTAACTATAATTTATTATTGTTACAAAGTCTTTTATAGTTATAAATTAAAGATTTATTTCACAATATTTTTCGATATCTTTAATTATTAAGTTTAAGCTAGATAACCAAAAATCTTTACTTTTTAAATCTACGCCAATAAATTTACCAACTTCATATAAGCTAGATTTACCAGTTATAGAAAGCATAGCATCATATTTTTCTATAAATTTATCTTTATCATTTAAATATAGAGAAAATAGTCCTTTAGAAAATAAAACACCATAAGCATAAGGGAAGTTATAATAATTATTATTTGCATTATAATAATGGGTTTTACAAATCCACATATATTTGTGTAGATAGTTATGGTCAAGACCATTTCCATAGGCTTGTTTTTGAGCATTTTCCATTATATGACAAAGTTCATCTTTAGATACAAAACCATTAATACGTCTTTTAAACACTTCATCTTCAAATAAAAATCTACTATATATATCAACTATACATTGTAATGTACCAGATAAATCATTTTCTAGTATAGAAAGTTGTTCATCTTTATTAGAAGTATTTTCTAGTGCCGATTTAACTAGTATATGTTCACAAAATGTAGAGGCAGTTTCAGCAATAGGCATAGAATATGTTGTATTAAGATATTTTTCATTATTTAAGCATAGGTTATGATATCCGTGTCCTAGCTCGTGACCTAGTGTTAATATATTATCTAAAGAGCCAGAAAAATTTAGAAGTATACGACTTTCTTTTATACTTTGCATACTATAACAAAAAGCACCACCAACTTTTCCTTTTTTAGGATAAACATCTATCCATTTATTTTCAAATGCTTTTTTTGAAAAATCTCCTAATTTTTGGCTAAATTTAGAAAAATTATCATATACAAATTGTTTAGCTTCATCATATGTATATTTTTTTGTATTATTAGATATAGGTGCAAATAAATCATAAAAAGGTAAACCGTTTTTATGTCCTAAAAGTTCAGCTTTTTTTACAAAATATTTTTGTAATTTTGGTAAACTTTCTTTTATAGCTAAAAACATAGCATCAAAAACTTCTTTATCTAGCCTAGAATCTTTTAAAGTCATTTCTAATGGTGAGTTATATCCTCTAAGATTACAAACTTCTATAACTTCTCCTTTTATGCCATTTATAGAAAAAGAAGAAGGGATATCTATTTTTTCATAGGCTTTAATTTCAGCTAAGTATGCATTTTTTCTAATATTAGCATCGCTATCATAAGCTAAATTTCTAATTTCAGGTAAAGTTAAAGCTTTGTTGTCATATTCTACGGATAATGTAGAAGTTATTTGTTGCCATTGTTTTGTCCACATATTTGAGCCATTTAAAGACATTTTAGATATAATATACTCTTTGTCATTATCTAAAAGTTTATCAGCTTTATCTTTAGCTTCTTTTAAAATAAAAGAATATTCCTTTAAAATATTAGAACTGTCTATTATGTTATCTAAATTATCTACATCTTTTAAAAATAGTGTGAGATAGTTTTCTATTTGTTTAAAATCTACTAGTATTTTTTCTATCTTGGATATTAAGTTTAAAAGCTCAGAATTAGTAGTATCTACTTTTAAGCTAAGAGAAATATATCCTATAACAGTATCAAATTTGCTTAAATTATCTAATTTTTGTATGTATATTTCTAATTTTTCTTTAGAATTATCAATATTTTTAAAATTATCATTACACCAGTTTAAAAAGTCATTAACATCAACTTTAAAATTGTTAAAATCAGATATAAATTCATCACTTTTATAACTTTTATATAAGTTATCTAAACTCCAATTATTATCCATAAACCATCTTCCTTTCTATGTAAAATTATATCTATAAAATATATCATATATAAAAAGTATAGTCAATAAAAATATTTGATATAGTAAAATTTATGTGGTAATATATTTAATTATGGAGGTATTAATTATGAAAGAAAAAGAAATATTAAATATATTAAAAGAATATATAAATATAAATGATATAAATACAGATAAAATACCCAATATAGATTTATATATGGACCAAGTTACAACTTTTATAGATGATAATCTTAAAGGATATAAAAGAAATGAAGAACAAAAAATAATAACAAAAACAATGATAAATAACTATACAAAAGATAAAATTTTATCTCCACCTAATAAGAAGAAATATAATAAAAATCAATTAATATTATTAATATTAATATATCATTTAAAATCTACACTTTCTATAAATGATATAGGTTTAGTATTAAAAGATAATGAAGAAAATATAGAAAATATATATAATAGATTTATAGATTATAAAAAAGTATCAGATGAAAATTTTTATGATTATATAGAAAAGTTTTTAAAAGACTTACAAATAAATGAAGATGATAATAATTCATTAATAATACTATTATTAAATATTATTAATGAGGCAAACCAAAGAAAATATTTAGCAGAAAAGATTATAGATTTATATTTTAAAAATTAAAGTTAAAAGTTAAAAATTAAATCTTGTATATTTTTAACATTAGTTATATAATAAAAGTATATAACTTTATATGTATTTTATGGAGGATAAGGTATGAATTATAAGAACGCATATGAAAATTGGTTAAATGATGATTACTTTGATATTAAAACAAAAGAAGAACTTTTAAGTATAAAAAATGATGAAAAAGAAATAGAAGATAGATTTTATAAAGAATTAGAATTTGGAACAGGTGGTCTGAGAGGTATTATAGGTGCAGGGACAAATCGTATAAATATATATACAGTTAGTAAAGCTACTCAAGGGCTTGCAGATTATATATTAGACCAACCAGAATATACAAAAGAAAAGGGGGTAGCTATTGGTTATGATTCTAGATATATGAGTCAAGAATTTGCTGAAATAACAGCATTAGTTTTAAATGGTAACGGTATTAAAACATATTTATTTGATGAATTAAGACCAACACCTATGGTTTCTTTTGCCATAAGAGAGTTAGGCTGTATAGCTGGTGTTGTTATTACTGCTAGTCATAACCCGCCAGAATATAATGGATATAAAATATATGGTGAAGATGGTGGACAAGTACCTTTTCCTAAAGATATGGAAATAATAAAATATGTTAATAATGTAAAAGATTTTAAAACAATAAAAAGAGCAAATAAAGAAGAATCTATAAAAAATGGTCTATTTAACATTATAGGTAAAGAAATAGATGATAAATATGATGAAAATGTATTAAATCAATTGGTAAATAAAGATGTTATAGAAAAAGCTAATGATTTAAAAATAGTTTATACACCTATACACGGTACAGGTAATAAGCCAGTTAGACGTATATTAGAAAAAGCAGGTTTTAAAAATGTTAGTATTGTTAAAGAACAAGAATTACCAGATTGTAAATTTAGTACAGTATCATATCCAAACCCAGAAGACCCAAATGCTTTTAAATTAGCTTTAAAATTAGCAGATGAAATAGGTGCAGATATAGTTGTAGGTACAGACCCAGATGCAGATAGGGTAGGTGCAGTTGTAAAAAATAATAACGGTGAATATGTTATTTTATCTGGTAATATGATGGGAGTATTATTAACAGATTATATATTAAGCCAAAGAAAAGAAAAGGGTACTTTATCTAATAAAGGAGCTATAATATCTACAGTTGTATCTTCTAATATGACAGAAAAAATAGCTAAAAATTATAATGTAGACTATTTTAATGTTTTAACAGGGTTTAAATTTATAGGTGAAAAAATTAAGCAATTTGAACAAACAGGTTCTAATGAATATATTTTTGGTTTTGAAGAAAGTTATGGTTGTTTAGCTGGTACATATGCAAGAGATAAAGATGCCGTAGTAGCTACTATGCTTATATGTGAATTGGCTGCTTTTTATAAAAATAAAGGTATAACTTTATATGAAGGCTTACAAGAAATTTATAAAAAATATGGATATTTTAAAGAAGATATAAAATCTATTACATTAAAAGGTATAGATGGTCTTAAAGATATGGATAAAATAATGACTTATTTAAGAACATCTTCACCTAAAAGTGTAAATGGAGCAGATATAGTAGAATATAGAGATTATAAATGTGGAGAAATAAAAGATTTAGTTAATAACACAGTAAAAGATACTAATTTACCTAAATCTAATGTTTTATATTTTACATTAAGTGATAAATCTTGGTTTTGTGTTAGACCTTCTGGAACAGAACCAAAAATTAAAATATACTTTGGTGTAGAAGAAGAAACAGAAAATAATGCTGATAATAAGCTTAAAAATTTAATGGACAATGTAATGACAATTATAGATAATATTTTAAAATAAAAAGTATAAAAGACTAAAACTAAAGGTTTTAGTCTTTTATATTTTCCCATTTTTTTAAGCTATTTATCATATAATCTTTAATATTAATATCATAAACTTCATTTAAAATATTGCTATTTAAAATATTATTACTAGTATCAAAACATTTTATATTACCGTTTTGTAATACCATTATATTATTTGTTAGGAGCATAGCAAGGTTTATATCGTGAATAACACCTATAATAGTTTTATTTTCTTTTATTGCCCATTTTTTTAAAAATTGTATAAGCTCTATTTGATATTTAAAATCTAAGTGATTAGTAGGTTCATCTAATAATATTATATCAGGATTTTGTGCTATTAATCTAGCTAAAAAAACACGTTGAAGTTGTCCACCAGATAGATTAGATATATATCTATCTTTAAAGTCTAATAAACCTACTGTTTTTAAGCTTTCTATAACTATATTTATATCTTTTTTATTATTATTTATTAAAAATTTATCTTGATGAACATATCTTCCCATCATAACAGTATCAAAAACAGAATAATTAAAGCTAATAGACATTAGTTGACTAAGCATACCAACTTTTTTAGCTAAATCTTTTCTTTTTATAGTTTTAATATTTTTATTATCAATAAAAACGTTACCTTCAAAGCTAATATTATTACATAAACATTTTAAAAGGGTTGTTTTGCCACAACCGTTAGGGCCAATTATGCTTAAACTTTGTCCTTTATCTAAAGTAAAGGTAATATTATTTAAAGCCTTAAACTTATTATAATATACAGATATATTATCTACTTTTATCATAAGATTATTTCCTTTTATCAAAATATAAATATATAAAAAATGGAGCACCAATAGCAGATGTTATAGCACCAACAGGTAACTCAATAGGTGATACAATAGTTCTTGCTACTAAATCACATAAAACCATAAAAGTTCCACCAAGTATTAAAGACATAAAAAGTACATATTTATGGCTAGCTCCAAATATTTTTCTTGTTATATGAGGTGTAAAAAGGTCAATAAAGCCTATAACACCAACAATAGAGACTATAAACCCTGTTAATAAAGATGCCATAGAAAGTAAAAATATTTTTATACCTTTAACATTAATACCACTTGTACTTGCTTGTTCATCACCAAAAGTTAATATATCCAGTTCTCTATGTTTAAAAAATATTAATATAAAAATAATTAATATAGTAGGATAGAGAATAACTAAATATATGTTATCTTTCATAGAAAAACTGCCCATTTGCCAAAAAATAAGACTTTGTAAGTCTTCTTTTGCAAAAGTCATCATTATAGATAACATAGCGTTAGCAAATAAAGAAAATGCCATACCTGTAAGAATTATAGCATTATTTTGCATAGTTTTATCTAATTTAGAGGCAACACCAATGGCTATAAAAACAGTTATTATACCAAAAATAAACCCAAAAATTTGAATTGAAAAAATACCAAAAATATATATTTTAAATAATATACAAACACTAGCACCAAGAGCAGCTCCAGATGATACACCTAGAGTATAAGATGATGCTAGTGAATTTTTAAGTAAAGATTGAATAATAGCTCCACTTAATGAAAGCCCAGCTCCACATATAAAAGCGATTAATACACGTGGTAGCCTTATCTTCCATAAAATAGATAAAAAAGTTTCATTTATCTCTAAAAAGTTAAAGTTTAATAATTTATATAGTAGTATGTTTATGGTATCAATAGGTGGGATAAAAACACTACCTATACCAATAGCAAATATAAATATTAAAATACTTATTACAAAACATACTACTATTTTATAAAAATTTTTCATAAAATCCTCATTATTATAACTAAGGTTAATATTATTTTTATTTTAATTGAGAAAAAACAAGTTTAAATTAAGAATTAATAAGCATAGCACATAACATTTCTCTAAGTACTTTACAAGCAACAGCAGTAGATACACCACTATGGTCATAATGTGGAGAAAGCTCTACTATATCTGCACCTATAATATTTAGCTTAGATACTTCTTTAATAGCATCTATAAGCTCATTAAAAGTAACACCACCAGCTTCTGTTGTACCAGTACCAGACATAATAGAAGGGTCTAAAACATCTAAATCTATTGAAAAATATATAGGCTTATCTTTAAGTTTTTTTACTATTTCATCTAATGTATTAAAGTTAAATTTATTAATGTATGTATGTCCTTCTTTAGACCAATAAAATTCTTCTTTTGTGCCACTTCTTATACCAAATTGATAAATTTTTCCATCACCTATAAAGTCCCATACTCTTTTAAATACACTAGAATGAGAAAGTTTTTCTCCTAAATATTCTTCTCTTAAATCTGTATGAGCATCAAAATGTATAATGTGTAAGTCAGGATATTTATTAAATGCTTCTTTTATAACTGGCAAAGAAACTAAATGTTCACCACCTATCATAAGTGGTTTTTTATTAAAATCAAATATTTTTTTGGCTTGCTCTTGTATCATATCTAATGCACCTTGAGTAGAGCCAAAAGGTAAATCTAAATCGCCATTATCATTTACTTTATAATCTTCTATATCTAAATCAAAATATGGGCTATATGTTTCAAGTCCTATTGATTCTACACGCATTGTTTGTGGTGCAAATCTTGTACCTGGTCTAAATGTTGTAGTACCATCAAATGGGGCACCAAAAATAACAAGATTAGCATCTTCAAAGCTATTTTCACAGCCTAAAAACTTTTTAGGTAAAAAATTTATATCCATATTTTAATATCCTTTCTAAAAATATTAGTTGTCATCTTCTTGTCCAAGAACTTTTATTATGCCAGGCTCTTCGTCATCATTCATAACAACGCAATTTTGAGCCATATAGTAATTATAACTAGATATTATTTTTTCAGTTATAAGCTCCCCAGGGATAATAAGTGGTATACCTGGTGGGTAAATCATAATAGATTCACCACAAACTTGTCCTAAAGCATCATCTATACGCATAGTGCTTTTAGGTGAGAAATAAGCATCTCTAGGCAATACAATAGTTTTTGGTTTTTCAAAAAAGTTAGATATTTCTATTTTAAAAGGTGGTTGCTTGCCATAAAATCTTTTTGATAAATCTTCAAAGGCAGATACTAATGTATCTATTGTTTCATCGGTATCACCAATACCAACAACAGCTAAAACAACATAACTTTCTGCAAGCTCTAACTGTATGTTATATTCTTCTTTTAATATTTTATATACTTGAAATCCAGAAAGCCCAAGTTCATTAACTTTTATAACAAATTTTGTATCATCAAAATCATAAATACCGTGTTCATCATTTTCATCTATATAATCTTCAGATATAACAGAGATACCATCTACTTTAGATAATCTAGCTTTTGCCTCAGCACATTTTTTTAATAAATCTGAGAATATTTTTTTGCCTTTTAAAGCAAGGTTAGAGCGAGCTATATCCATACTAGCTAATAACAAATAAGATGCACTTGTAGTTTGCATAAGGTTTATTGTACCTCTTATTTTGTTTATATCTATTATACCTTCATTGTGAAATAAAGCTGAACTTTGTGTTAAAGAGCCTGCCGTTTTATGTAAACTAGCAGTAGACATATCTGCACCAAGCTTCATAGCACAGTCTGGTAAATATGGATGAAAAGGAAGATGTGCTCCGTGGGCTTCATCTACCAAAACAGCTATATTATGTCTATGACAAATTTTTATTATTTTTCTAAGGTCAGATGCCACACCAAAATAGGTAGGATTAATTATAAATATAGCTTTAGCATCTGGATGGGCTTTAATAGTTTCTTTAACATTTTCTACTTTAACACCGTTTGCTATACCATAGTTATAATCTATCTCTGGTTGTATAAATATAGGGGTTGCACCAGATAAAATAATGGCATTAATAACCGATTTATGCACATTACGAGGTATAATTATTTTATCTTTTGGCGAACAAGCACTAAGTATCATTGTTTGCACACCAAATGTAGAACCATTAACTAACATAAAGGCGTTATCTGCCCCATATGCTTCTGCTAAAAGTTCTTCGGCTTCTAATATTACTCCAACAGGATGTGAAAGCATATCAAGTTCTTTTGTGGAGTTTGCATCAAAAGATATAATGTCTTCACCCATAGCTTTAGCGATAAAAGTATCTTTATTTTTTTTATGACCCGGAACGTCAAAGTGTACTATATTTTCTTCTCTATATTTAGATAGAGCAGTAAAAATAGGAGTTAACTTTTGTTTTTCTAAGTTCATTTTATATAACACCCTTAAATATCTTTTTGAGATATCGCACCCATTCTATAATTTATTTGAAAATTTATTTTATATTTAAGATAATTATATATCAAAAAAATAAATAGTCAACATACATTTTAACACATTTTATAGTAATTTCAATATAATATTAAAAAAAATTTTATAATATAGTTAATTTTATTTATATTATTATTATAAAATTATAATATTTATCAAAAACATATAGCTAAAATATAATGAACTATACCAAAACATATAACTAAACCATAATATATTAAATAATAATACATATAATTTTTATAATTTTTGTAAATATTTTTTTTGATATTTGTATTAAACAAAAAAAATATATATATAATATAATTTTACTATATAAAAATTAATATTATTATGTAATTTTTAACAATACTGTTAATTAAAAATTTTTTTATTTAATATACTGTTAAAAAAATATGTTGAAATTTATTTTTAAAGGTGTAAAATATATAGAATAAGACTAATTTATAAAATAAACTAATAAGAGGTGCGAAAAATGGAATATGATTTTTTATTAATTATAGCTATTATTTTGCTATCAACTAAATTTTTTGGCTTAGTATCAGAAAAAGTTCATATGCCACAAGTAGTAGGAGCATTATTAGCTGGTGTTATATTAGGGCCATCAGTATTAGGAGTTTTAACAGAAACCGAATTTGTTGTACAAACTGCTGAAATGGGTGTTATTTTACTTATGTTTTTAGCAGGTCTTGATACAGATTTAGATGAAGTTAAAAAAACTGGTATAGCATCAGTAATAATTGCTATAATAGAAATTATTATCTCTTTAGTTGGTGGAACCATAGTGTACTACTTATTCTATAAGGACAACGCAAGTGTAGACCCATTATTTATGTTAAAAGCAGTATTTATGGGGGTTATTATTACGTCTACATCTGTTACAATTGCTATAGAAGCTTTAAGAGAAATGGGCAAATTAAAAGGTAAAATGGGTACAACCATATTAGGTGCAGCTATTATAGATGATATAGTTGGTATCATTATATTAACAGTAACTATGAGTATTACTGATACTTCAGTTAAACCTTCTACTGTATTTATAAAAATAATATTATTCTTCATATTTATAGGTGTTTTATATTGGTTTATACACAGGTTAAAAGGACAGATAGAAAAACAAGATGGTAAAAGAAGGTCTTCTATATATTCTTTAGCTTTTTGTTTTATACTTGCCTATATATCTGAAAGATTTTTTGGTATAGCAGATTTAACAGGTGCATATTTTGCTGGTATAATTCTTTGTAATATAGGTGTTAAAGAATATATTGCAAGAAAAGTTACTATTTTATCTTATTTAGTATTCTCGCCTATATTCTTTGCTAGTATAGGTATAAAAACAAATGTGCAAGGAATAACAGTAGGAATAATATTTTTTGCAATAGTTCTTTTAATAGTGTCTATTTTAACTAAAATAATAGGCTGTTTTATAGGTGCTAAAATATGTAAATTTAATAATTATACAGCATTAGCAATAGGTACAGGTATGGTAGCTAGAGGTGAGGTTTCACTTATTGTTGCACAAAAAGGTTCTCAAGCAGGGCTTTTAGATGAAACTCTTTTTCCTGCTGTTGTTATAGTAGTAATATTTACAACGTTATTAACGCCTATTATGTTAAAGCTAGTTTTATCTAGCAAAAAGGCAAAAGAACAAATAGAATAGTTTTTATTTTATAGTATATACAAAGATTTTAAAATTTCTTTGTATATACTTTTTAATATTATTTTTTATAAATAAATGTTAAATAATTTAGTTCTATTTATAAATTAATTTATATGTATAAGAAAGAAGGTTATATTTATGGAAAAATTAAAATTATTTGTAAGTTATTTATGTGGAGAATTTAACAATGATAAACAAATAGAAGCAGAACAAAAAGAAGGTAATATTATGCATCCAAAAGCAAGGCACATAAATAATGTTTGTAATAATAAAATAAAAAATTTACCAGAAAATTTTGAAGGTTTTTTTGTAATAGAAGAAAGTTATTATGAACAGGGAAATTTTAAAAATATTTTACCACATTTATTTTTATTTACAGAAAATAATGAAGGAAAAATTGTTTTAACTTCTTATGACTTACCAGAGGGGGTTGCTAAAGAAGATTTTAGAAATGATAATGAAGATTTAATTATGGACTATAAAGAGCTTAAAATATCTGAAAAATTTACACCTATGACATATGAATTTATAAATAATGGTTTTGAAGGTAAAAGTATTAGTCATTTTACACCAGTAACTACTTTTATATTAAATGAAAGAACAGAAGAAGATACTTTATATGTAAGCGAAATATTTAAAAAAGAAGATAAAATAACATTTGGCTTTGAAGCCCCGATTGTTTATAATAGAATAAAAAATTTTAATATTTTAGAGGATAAAAATGGAAAAAAGGTTAATACACAATAAAAATTTAAAAGGTAAAACAAAAGTTTTAGGAGATAAGTCTATATCTCATAGAGCTATTATGTTTGGGGCATTGGCAGAAGGAACTACAACTATTAAAGGGTTTTTAAAAGGTGAAGATTGTATATCTACAATAGAGTGTTTTAAAGAGATGGGGATAAAAATTATAGAAGAAGATAACATAATAAAAGTATATGGTAATGGGCTTTATGGGTTAAAAAAACCTAAAAAAACACTTTATGTAGGAAACAGTGGTACAACTATACGTCTTATATCTGGTATATTATCA
>CALWSN010000053.1 GCA_944384215.1 uncultured Clostridia bacterium
TTAATAGAATAATGGATATAGTAGGAGATTATTCTACACTATATAATTTAGTAGACAAAGCTAGAATTGGTGGCAAAGGTAGAATTATATTAGATACAGATGACACAGAGGCTACTTGGTTAGAAATGGGAGGAACTATTGAGGCATCAGATACAGGAACTATTATAAATGTAGATTTTGATGGTTATAAAGTAGGTAAAGGTGTTCTTGTTAGTAATGAGCTTATAAATGAAAGTATAATAAATTTAGATGATTATATTACTAAAAAAATAGGTAGAGCATTAGCTAAAGCAATAGATAAAGCTATATTAAGTGGACAAGGCTCTTCTGCAAAACAGCCAGAGGGAATATTAACTAAACTTTCTGGTGGTAGAAAAGTAAACGCACCATCTAATGATTTAGAGGCGATAGTTAAAAATATAGGGCTTATTGATACTGGAGAAAATAAAGTAGGAGAAATAGTTGCCTTAATGAAAAGAAGTACATACTATAACAAAGTTTTAGGATTTAGTATAAATGTAGATTCTAATGGTAATGTTGTAGGTAAGCTACCAAATATTAAAAATCCAGATTTATTAGGTTTAAGAGTTGAGTTTAGTCAATATATGGAAGAAGATAAAATATTATTTGGTGATTTTGAAAAATATACATTTGTAGAACGTGGAGATATAACAATTTCACAAAGTAAAGACTATAAATTTTTTGAAGACCAAACAGCATATTTAGGAAAAGGTGTTTTTGATGGTAAAATAACAGACGAAAAAGGCTTTGCATTAGTTACTTTAACAGAGGCAGAAGTTTTACAAGCAGATTCTAAAGCTATAAAAGAATTAGAAAAAACAATAAAAGACAAACAAAAAATAATTGAAAAATTAAATAAGGAAATAGAAGAAAAACAAGCTATTAATAGTGAACCAACGGAGGCTTAATTAATGGATAGGCTTTTAGAGATTTTAAAAGTTGATTTAGGTATAACACATACAAAAAAAGATACATATTTTTTAAATCTTTTAGAGGCTAGAAAAAAAGAACTTGAAAAAAAGGGTATAGTTTTAGATATTAACAATATTGAAGATGTAATGTTAATATGTGACTATGCCTCTTTTTGTTATAAAAATAGAGATGTAGACATTGAGCTTTCTAAAAATTTAAAATTAAGAATATTAAATAAAATAATGGAGAGTAGGGCAAATATTGAAAAATAAAAATTATTCTTTAGATGATGTTTGTACATTGCTAACTTTTGAAATAAAAACTAATAATATTGGAATTGAAACAAAAGAATTATTGGAACAAAGAGAAGTTTACTGTATAAAAGAGAGTATAAGTCGAAGTGAGTTTTATCAAGCAGAAAAGCATAATATAAAAGCTGAATTAAAGCTAATTATACTTGAAGAAGAATATCAAAAAGAAGAACAACTTTTATATGATAATAAAAAATATAAAATTTATAAAACTTATATTTTAGATAAATATATAGAACTTTATTGTGAGGCGATAGAATGAAAAATAGCAACCATATAAGTATAGAAAATTTATCAAAACAAATTACAAATTATTTAGGTAACTATACAGAGGAAATATCAGAAGAGATACAGCAAATAGCAGAAGATATTACTAAAGAGGCTATTGCAGAAATAGCAAAAAATAGTCCTAAAGGATATAGAAAATTAGGCAAAAGGAAAAAGAGATATTCACAAAGTTGGAAAATGCATAAAACTTTAAAGAAAAACAAAAAAACAGTAAATTTTAAAAATGTTATAAATAATGAGCAATATAGATTAACTCATTTATTAGAAAATGGACACGCAACTGCTAACGGTGGTTTTGTAAGTGGCAAAAAACATATTAAGCCTGTTGAACAAAAGTATATAAAAAAGTATGAAGATAATGTAATAAAAAAATTAAAAGGAGGTTTATAGCTTGAAAGATAAAAACATACAAGATAAACTTGAAAAATTAGTTTGTTATCTTAAAGAAATGAATTTGCCTGTTAAATACAGAGGTTCTTTTGAGAAAGTAACCCTACCTTTTATAATTTATTATGAGAATGAGCAAGTAACTTTTTATGCAGATAATAAAGTATATTATACTTTACCAGAGTTTGTTATTTTATTATGTACTAAAAATAAAGATTATATAAAAGAAGAGCAACTAGAAAATATTTTTAAAAAATATAATATAAACTACATAAAAGAAGAGACTTATTTAGATGAAGAACAAATATTTCAAATAGAATATTATATAAATTTAGGAGGAATTTAAAATGAATAAAGTAAAATTTGGTTTACAAAATGTTCATTATGCATTATTAAATAGAACAGTAGGAGATAATGGACAAGTTACAATTAATTACGGAACACCTAAAAAACTTAGTGGTTCAGTTGAACTTACACTTGAGCCACAAGGTTCAAGTGAGACTTTTTATGCAGATAATATAGCATATTATAGCATAGATAATAACTTAGGATATGAAGGAACATTAACACTAGCTTCAATCACAGATGAATTTAAAAAAGAAGTAATGGGTTATGTAGAAGATGAAAATAAAGTTTTATTTGAAACTAAAGATGCTATTCTTGAGGCTTTTGCCTTACTATTTGAATTTATGGGCGATGCTAAAAAAACAAGACATGTTTTATATAATGTTAATACATCAAGAAGTAAAGTTTCTGGCAAAACAATAGGAGATAAAAACGAAGTTGAAACAGAAGAATTATCACTAAAAGCTACACCTTGTGAAGAAACAGGAATGGTAAAAGCTAGTTGTTATGAAGGTACAGAACAATATAACAATTGGTTTACCACAGTATATAAATATGCACAACCAACTGAATTGGAAGAAATGAAAGTAAATGAAGATTTAAAAGCCACAACTCAAAAGATTAAGGAGGCTAAATAATGGAGCAAATAGTTTTAATAGGGGAAAGAGAAGTAAGGCTAAAAGCAACAGCTAGTATATTATTAAGATATAAATCACTAACAGGTAAAGATTTATTAAAAGAATTTATTAAAATGGAAAAGATTAAGGACGAATTAACAGAGGATAATTTAATCAGTATATATGAAAAGATAGATTTAGAATTTATCTATAATTTATTTTATGTCCTTGCTAAAACAGCAGACCCAACATTACCACCTATGTTGGAGTTTATGGATAGTTTTGAATACATACCTTTTGAAGAAGTCTTTAAAAAGGTAATAGAGTTAGCTATTAATAGTATGGGTATGTCTGGAAAAAAGAATGTAATACCTCAAGTCAAAGCATAGATGTAGAAATAACAACAGAACTAATATGTGTTAGGGCCTTAGAAACAGGGCTTACAATAGCAGATTTTGAGATTTTTACAATAGGAATGATTATTGATTATATAAATTGTTATATATATCTATCCAATAACCCAAATAACAGCCAAGATAATGAGTATAAACTAGCTACTCAAGATGATTTTGATAGATTTTAAAATATAGACCTAGACAAGTCTTAAAACTGTCTTTTTTTATTGGAGGTGATTATATGGCGAAAAATATTAAGGGGATAACAATAGAAATAGGTGGCAATACAGAGCCTTTAGAAAATGCTTTAAACAATATTAATAAGCAGACTAAAAGCACACAATATGAACTTAAGCAAGTAGAAAAACTATTGAAATTAGACCCAACAAATGTAGAACTTTTGGCACAAAAACAACAACTATTAACTAAACAAACAGAAAATACAAAACAAAAACTAGAGGCTTTAAGGAAAGCAGAAGAAGAAGTACAAAAGCAATTTGAAAAAGGCGAAATAGGAGAAAAGCAATATAGAGCGTTTAGGCGAGAAATAATAAATGCAGAAAATAGCTTAAAATCTTTAGAAAAGCAGAATGAAACAGTTTTTTCAAGTTTAGAAAATGATATACAAAGTATATATAAAGAAACTAAAAATTTTCAAAAAGAACTTGAACAAGTAGAAAAACTATTGAAATTAGACCCAACCAATGTAGAACTTTTAGTACAAAAACAACAATTATTAGGTAAGCAAATAGAAAATACAAAACAAAATCTAGAAGATTTAAGAAAAACAGAAGAAGATGTACAAAAACAATTTGAAAAAGGCGAAATAGGAGAAGAACAATATAGAGAATTTAGGCGAGAAATAATAAATACAGAAAATAGCTTAAAATCTTTAAAAAATCAAAATGAGCAAGTTGCAGAAAGCTTAAAAAGTGATTTTGAAAAATTAAAAGATAGCAACATTGCTTTAAAAGATGAACTAGAAAATGTAAACGAAGCCTTAAAATTTGATAGTAATAATATTGATTTATTAAATCAAAAAAGCAAAATATTAAATAGCACAGTTTCTGGCCTAAAAAAAGAAATGCAAGAACAAGATAAAATATTATCTAATCTTGAAAATGAATACAATAAAGTTAGCAAAGCTAAAGGGGAAACATCTCAAGAGGCAAAAAGTTTAAAAGCACAAATAAATAATTTAACCAATGAATATAATCAAAACAAAACACAACTTTCAACAACAGAAAAAGAAAGCAAAAAGTTAAGCAAAACTTTAGATAGTTTAAAAAGTTCAGCAGACCAAGCAAGTCAAGGTTTTACAGTGATGAAAGGTGCAATGTCTAACCTTGTTTCTGATGGTATAAAAAGTGTTTCTGGAGGGTTAAAAGATTTAGTAACAGAAACAGACAATGCAAGCACAGTTTTTGAGATGATGACAGGTACATCGGCAGAGGCAATGGCTGAATTTAACCAAGAAATACAGAACATATATAATAGTGGTCTTGGTGATAGTTTAACAGAAGTAAGTCAAGCTATGGCTGAAATAAAAAATCAAACAAAAGATATTGATACAGCAACTTTAGGGCAATTTACATCTAATGCATTACAATTACAAGAGGCTTTTGGCTTTGATATACAAGAAAGTATTAGAGCTGTTAATATGCTTACAACTCAATTTGGAATAACAGGAGAGGAGGCTTTTAATTTAATTGTACAAGGAGTACAAAACGGATTAAATAAAAATAATGATTTATTAGATGTAATAAATGAATACTCTGTACAATTTGCAAGTAGTGGAGATAGTGCAGAAGACTTTTTTAATAGGTTACAAAATTCAGCTAATGCTGGGACATTTAGCATAGATAAATCTGCAGATGCTTTTAAAGAATTTACAATAAAAATAACAGAAGGAGGAGAAGAAGTAACAAATGCACTAAGTGAAATAGGCTTAAATGGTGATGAAATGGCTGCTGCTATTTCTAAAGGTGGAGAAGATGGATATAATGCAACTCAAAAAATAATAGAAGGACTATTAAATATAAAAGACCCTTTAGAACAGAATAGGCTAGGTATGGAGATATTTGGTAGTATGTGGGAAGATGCTGGAGGTAAAGCTATTCTTGCAATGGCTAATACTAAAGGTGAAATAGACCAAACAAAAAATAGTATGGAGCAATTATCTAATACAAATTTAGATAGTGTAAGTAATCAATGGCAACAAGTAGGTAGAACTTTAAAAGACGAACTATTAACACCTATTGTAGAAGAATTACTTCCTAAAATACAAGAATTAGTTGATTATCTTAAAACTAATTTACCAGAAATTAAAAATTGGATAGTAGTTATAGGTACAGCATTAGGTGCAGTATTTGCTATTAACAGTATAGCTACATTTATATCATCAATATCTACTATTGTAACCACTATTAGAACATTAGATGTAGCCACCAAGATAGTCACTGCAAGTCAATGGTTATGGAATACAGCACTTAGTGCAAATCCAATAGGAATTATTGTTACAGCTATTGCTGGCTTGGTAGCTGGTATAGTACTACTATGGCAAAATAATGAAGGTTTTAGAAATTTTGTTATAGAATGTTGGGAGGTAATAAAAAATGCTTTTAGTGTTGCTATTGAGTGGGTTAGTGGAAAGATACAAGGCTTAATAGAATTCTTTAAAATATTTCATCAAGCCAATGTTGAATTAGTAAAAATTATAATTACAAAGTGGAATGAGATAAAAGAAAAAGCATCTGAAATTTGGGATAATATAAAAAATCATATTAAAGAAAAGATTGATAGTATTGTTAAGTTTTTTACAGAGACAATTCCTAAAGCAAATCAAATGCTAATAGAAAAATTTATTGAATTGAAAGATAAAATAATAGAAAAAATAGTGGAAATTTGGAACAGAATAGTACAGTGGGGCAAGGATTTATGGAATTTTGCTACAAAAGATATACCCAACTTTGTTTTAAAAATAATTGAATATATAGCACAGCTACCTAGTGATATTTGGGAATGGCTAAAAAAAGCTGTTTCAAAAGTTATAGAATGGGGAGAAAATTTATTTAAAGAGGGTAAAAATGCTGCTTTAAAGCTATTTAATTCTGTTGTAGATAATATAAAAAATTTACCAAATAGAATATTACAAATAGGGAAAGACATAATAACAGGTTTATGGAATGGTATTAATGAGAAAATAAGCTGGCTTACAGGTAAAATAGAAGAGTTTGGAACAGATATAATAAATAAAGTTAAAGGTATATTTGATATACATTCTCCTTCAAGGGTATTTAAATCAATAGGTAATTATATTATGGAAGGTTTAGGTCTAGGTATTAAAGAGGGAACTAATTACCCTATGGAAGAAATGGAAAAGATAGGGCAAGATATAATCAATTCTGGAAATGAAATAAGCACAGGATTAGTATTTACAGGTAATACAACAGGACAACAAGAACAACAAAAAGCAGATGAGTTAAATTACCTAAAAGAAATGCAAACACACCTTAATAAAGACTTAGAAATTAGAAAGGAGCTAGAGCAATTACAAACTGAAATAAAAGCAGCAGAAAATGAAAAAAGGACAGCTAAAGAAATACAGGAGCTTAAAATAAGAGAAAAAGAACTTATAAAATCATTAAAAAATAATGAAAATGAGTTGAAAAAATTGAGTGGCAAAGTATTAAGTATTTCTAGGGAATATGGCGAAAACTTTTTAAGTGGTTTTAAATCTACAGAAAGTAGATTAAAAAATTATATAAATGATATATGTAGCTATATGCGTAGTCAATTAGATAGTATATCTAGTTATTGTGATAGTATTAAGAATGAAGTGCAAAATATTAGAAATAGTGCCTCTAATATTAGTTTAGGTAGAGCTAGCGAAACAATTAATAGCTATGGCAGTATATTAATGAGTGGTAGGCAAGGTAGTAGCAGTAGAATAATAGAAAAAACAGAGAATAAATCAAACAATATTAATGTTACTCAACATATATATAACAACACTCAAGACCCAAGATTACAACAAAAAAGAGCTATTAGAGAATTAAGAAAGCAAGCGTTGGGGGTGTAGTATGGATAGCAGAGAAAGTATATTATATATTAATGAAAGAGGCGAAAGTATAGAGCTTGGCTTTTATACAAATTATATTGTTACAAATTTTGAAGAAGAGCTACCTAACAATATTATTACTAACAAAAATGCTAATCAAGATGGAGAAACTTATATTAATGGAATACTTGAAAAAAGAGATATAGTTATAGATGGTATATTTAAATATTCTGATAGTTTAGAAAGAAAACTTAAAAAAGTTTTTAACCCTAAATTAAGTGGAAAATTAATATATAAAAAAATAAATTATGAAAGACACATAAATGTAAATGTAATTAGTATGCCAGAAATAAAAAATAATTTGGGTAATGCTAAGTTTAGTATAGAGTTTATTGCTTGTTTTCCATTTTGGGAAGATAAAGAAAAAGTAGAATATCTAGCTATATTAACACCTAAGTTTAAATTTCCTTTAGTTATACCTAAAAATAAAGGAATTGTGTTTGGTGTAAAAAGAGCAATATTAGAAACAGAAATAGAAAATATAGGAGATGTTGACTGTGGCTTTAGAGTAGTGTTTAAAGCTAAAAATACAGTTAAAAATCCATTTATAAAAAATAATATAACAGGTGAAATAATAAAGGTTTCTAATACTATGGAAAAAGGAGATATTATAGAAATTGTAAATATGCCTAACAGAAAAATGGTTTTTAAAAATGGAGAAAAAGCATTTAAAATATTAGATAGATTAAATACTAATTTTTTTGATTTAAAGGTAGGCAAAAATATTGTATCTTATTCTGCTGATGAAAATATATCTAACCTTGATGTTATTGTATATTATTCACCACTTTATATATAAAGGAGGTGTTATTTTTGCGTTTAGAAATATTTAAAAATTTTGAGCTTATAGATATGATATATAGCTATGAAAGTTTTGAACATACTAGAAAATTTGCAGACTGTGGAGAGTTTTCATTAAAGCTTAATAATTTTAATGATATTAATATTTTAAGCCCTAATAATATTATTTTAGTAGATAATATAGCTTATATAATAGAAAATGTACACAGATATAAAAATGCAAATAAAACAATAGAAACAGAAATTACAGGAAGAAGTTTAAAATCTATACTTGATAGAAGAGTAATAACTAATTTTACATTAAATACTAATGCTACATACGAACAACAAATATATAAATTAATACAAGATAACTATATTAATCCTATTAATAACCATAGAAAAGTGGATTTTATTAAAAATGCCAATTTTAAAAATATAAATTTAAGACCAAATCAAGAAGTAATTTTTGAAAATAAATATTTATTAGATTTAATAATAGAAATTTGTAAATTATGTGATTTAGGTTTTGATATGAAATACTTACCAGAAGAAAAGCAAATAATATTTGAGGTATTAGAAGGTAAGGACTTAACTAATGATGTAGTTTTTAGTGAACAATTTAATAATATAACAGAT
>CALWSN010000054.1 GCA_944384215.1 uncultured Clostridia bacterium
GTCTTTAGCTTTTTTATAATTATTTTGCAACTATATTAACTATTCTACCAGGAACATATATTTCTTTAACAATATTTAAGCCTTCTAGTTTATCTGCTAACTCAGCCTTTGCTTTAGATAAAACATCATCTTTATTAGCATCAGCTTCTATTTTAAGGCTACCTTTAACTTTGCCATTAATCTGTAAAGCTATTTCTATTGTACTATCTTTCATTTTATCTTCATCATAAGTGCACCAGCTATTTTTAAATACACTGTCTGTATGACCAAGCATTTGCCATAATTCTTCACAGATATGAGGTGTAAATGGAGCTAAAAGTATAATCATTGTTTCTAATGTATCTTTGTCTACCCCACCTATATTTTTAGCCTCTGCTACTATTTTATTTGTAAATTCCATAAAGCCAGAAACAACAGTATTCATAGTTAAGGCTTCTAAACGGCTAGTTATTTCATAAACCATTTTATGACGAAGCTTAACCATTTCATCACTAGGCTCTACTATTTTATCTTTATATTCATCTACAAATTTCCATACTTTGTTTAAGTATCTAAATGTACCATCTATACCGCTATCGTCCCACTCAGAATCTATTTCTGGAGGCCCTACAAAAAGTTCATATAATCTTAAAGAATCGCAACCATATTTTTCTACAAGCTCATCAGGAGAAACAACGTTTCCTTTTGATTTACTCATTTTTGCACCGTCTTTAGTAATCATACCTTGATTAAAAAGGTGTAAAAATGGCTCATCAAAATCTACTACACCAATATCTTTTAAAAATTTAGTGTAAAATCTAGCATATAAAAGGTGAAGTACAGCGTGTTCTATACCACCTACATACATATCAACAGGTAGCCATTTTTTAAGAGCCTCTTTGCTTGCAAGCTCTTTGTCATTATTAACATCACAATATCTAAGGAAATACCAAGAAGACCCTGCCCATTGAGGCATTGTATTAGTTTCTCTTTTAGCACTACCACCACATTTAGGACAAGTAGTATTAACCCATTCTTCTATATCAGCAAGAGGAGATTCACCTGTGCTAGTTGGTTGATAAGATGAAACGTTAGGTAATTTAACTGGTAAATCTTCTTCTTTAACCCCTACAATACCACATTTATCACAATGTACTAAAGGTATAGGCTCTCCCCAATAACGTTGTCTTGAGAACACCCAATCTCTAAGCTTATAATTTACTGTTTTTTTACCAATTCCTTGCTCTTCTAAAAATGATGCTATAAGCTCTTTTGCTTCAGAAGATTTTACACCGTCAAATTTATCAGAATTAACCATTACACCTTCTTCTAAAAAGGCTTCTTCCATAGTTTCTTTTAAATCTTCATCTGGTTTTTTAATAACTTGTACAATTGGTAAATCAAACTTTTTAGCAAAAGCAAAATCTCTTTCATCATGAGCTGGCACACACATAATAGCACCAGTACCATAATCTGCAAGCACATAATCTGATATCCAAATAGGTAATTTTTTATTATTTAAAGGGTTTATACCATAAGCACCTGTAAATACACCTGTTTTTTCTTTTTCTGTCATTCTATCAACAGATGATTTTGTGCTAGCCTCAAATATATATTGTTCAACTGCTTCTTTTTGTTCATCTGTTACAATATCTTTTATTATGCTATGCTCAGGAGCTAATACCATAAAGCAAGCACCATATAAAGTATCTGGTCTTGTTGTAAATACCTTAATTTTTTCTTCTTTACCTTCCACTGCAAAATCTATTTCTGCACCATAGCTTTTACCTATCCAGTCTGACTGCATTTTTTTAACTTTTTCTGGCCAGTCTAATTGGTCTAAATCATTTAAAAGTCTTTCTGCATAGTTTGTTATTTTAAGCATCCATTGGCGAAGATTTTTCTTAGTAACTTGAGAGCCACATCTATCACATTCGCCATTTGTAGCCTCTTCATTAGCTAAAACTGCTTTACAGCTAGGGCACCAGTTTAAAGGCATTTCTTTTTCATAAGCAAGCCCATTTTCAAACATTTTTAAAAATATCCACTGAGTCCATTTATAATAATTAGGGTCTGTTGTATTTATTTCTTTGTCCCAATCATAAATAGCACTTATTTCTTTTAACTGTCTTTTAACATTAGATATACTTTGTTCTGTTGCTACTGATGGGTGTGTACCTGTTTTTATAGCATAGTTTTCTGCAGGTAACCCAAATGCGTCCCACCCCATAGGGTGTAACACTTCATACCCTTGTAAAACTTTATATCTGCTTATAACATCACTAAGTACATATCCTCTCCAATGTCCTACGTGTAAACCATTACCAGATGGATATGGAAACATATCTAAACAATAATATTTAGGTTTATTAGTGTTAGTAGGATTAACAGGGTTTTCTTCCCAAATTTTACGCCATTTTTTTTCTAGGCTATTAAAATCGTATCTATTCATAACTACCTCCAAAATAATAAATTAATAAAAGCCCCTTATCTCTTTTAAAAGCTATAAAAATATCTTTTAAAATATAGAGACGAAAGGGGCTTTCCGTGGTACCACTCTATTTCGTAAAAGGTAAAAACCTAAAATTACGCACTTATAAGTCTATAACGGTGACAACCGAAAACACCTACTATTATTTCAGCGTTTTAGCTCCAAGGTGAGTTGGGCAAAAAGTAATATTGACTTACACCAACCGTCAACTCTCTAAAAATACTTATTTTGCTTACTATTCCTTTTCATAGCATTTATATAATATACAAATATTTATACCATAAATTTACTACTATTTCAAGTATTATTTTATAAAAATATTATTGTACACCATAAGTATTAGTAACAGGGTCTAAAAATAAATTTATTTTAGGTGGATTTGTTGTAAAATATATCATAGAAAATATAAGTAAAAATATAATAAAAAATCCTATATAACTGCTATTTTCTTTGTATAAAAAATTAGTTTGTAACATTTTATAGCTAAAATAGTATGTTACAAATACACCTAATATAAATGTACCTATATCTAATATTGTATAGTTATCTCCTATAATACCTGTATAAGTATAAAAAGATGCTACTATAACAAACATACCTAATAATATAGATATTGCTTTAACTATTATAAAGTTATCAATATCTTTACCATATATAAAATATTCAAATATAGAAAATATTATAACAGGTGTTATTAATAGCTTTAAATGTTCCCAAGTGCTTTCATTAATAGCACTAAAATAACCTACAATCATATTTTTATTTGAAAATTCATATGTAAAATGTAGCAAACTTCCTAATATTATTGTAAAAATAAAGCCTATTATATGATATTTTTTTAAATACATAAAATCACCTCATATATATTATTTTTTATATAATATGTACAAGTAGACTTTATTATACTAAATTATACTAAAAATTTATTTTTCTGTTATAATATCTTTTATTTCTTTTATTAAAATTAATATTGGTGATATAAATAAAAATATGTCTGCTAAATTAAAAACTGGTGCTTTTTTATATTTTATATATATAAAATCTGTTATGTTTTTATTTTTTATTCTGTCTATATAGTTACCTAAAGCTCCACCAAGAGCAAAAGAAAACCCTAGTTTTTTTAGTATAGATTTTTCTTTAAAAGCACTATAAAATAACATAATTACCAATAATATACAAACAGATACTATTATATATATTAATTTTTTAGTATTTTTTAAAAAACCATATGCAAGCCCTTCATTTTTTATATGACAAATATAAATTTTATCTTTATATATATTTATTTCATCATTTAATTTATATCTTTTCTTTACATAAGCTTTAGAGCCTAAGTCTAATAATATTAAAATTATTATTATAAAAAAATATATCATAAAACACCTCCTAATATTTTATAAATTATTATAACATAAATATATATAAATAACATAAAAAATTAATTTATTAAAAATTTTAATTTTACTGTTGTATTAATGTTAAAAATATATTATAATTATATTACAAAAATGTTTTTTTGAAGGGAGATAATAAAATGGCTTTAGTAACTACTAAGGAAATGTTTAAAAAAGCTTTCGAAGGTAAATATGCTATCGGTGCTTTTAATATCAACAATATGGAGATTATACAAGGGGTTGTAAATGCAGCTGCAAAGCTTAATTCTGCTGTTATTTTACAAGTTTCTAAAAGTGCTTTAGCATATGCTGGTCCTAAATATTTAATGGCTATGGTTAATGCTGCAATTGAAGAAACAGGTATCGACATTGCTGTACACTTAGACCACGGCCCAGATTTAGAAACAGTAAAAAAAGTTATTGATGCTGGCTTTACTTCTGTTATGTTTGATGGTTCTCATTTTGAATACGAAGAAAACGTTGCTAAAACTAAAGAAGTTGTAGACTATGCTCACTCTAAAGGTGTTGTAGTTGAAGCTGAGCTTGGTATGCTTGCTGGTGTTGAAGATGACGTTAACGTTTCTGAAGAACACGCTACTTACACAGACCCAGACCAAGCTGTTGATTTTATCAAAAGAACTGGTGTTGACTCTTTAGCTATCGCTATTGGTACAAGCCACGGTGCTTACAAATTTAAAGGTGAAGCTAAATTAAGATTTGATATTCTTGAAAATATTACTTCTAAATTAGAAGCTGAAGGTATCCATAACTTCCCTATCGTTTTACACGGTGCTTCTTCAGTAGACCAAGATTGTGTAAAAATGTGTAACGATTTTGGTGGTAAAATTGATGGTGCTAGTGGTATCCCTAATGATATGCTTAGAAAAGCTTCTAGTATGGCAGTATGTAAAATAAATATGGATACAGACTTAAGACTTGCTATGACAGCAGGTATCAGAAAATTCTTTGGTGAAAATCCATCTGCTTTTGACCCTAGAGGATATTTAGGTGCTAGTAGAGAGCTTATTCAAAAATTAGTAGAAGATAAAATTGAAAATGTTTTAGGTTCTAAAGACTCTATGAAATAATTTTTATTATCTTTTTACCCCACCCTATAAAAGGTGGGGTTTTTATTTATTATAATTAAGGTATTCAAAAAATTGATTTATTTACTATTTTTTTGTCTATTTTCTATAAGGCTTAAAAAGGGATATGGATTTATCCATAGTTCATCTTTTGTAAGTGTTGTTTCTACTTCTATACCTAAATGTAAATGCACTTCAAAGTTACCTTTTGTTCCTTCTATTTTACTATAACCAGTATTTCCCATATACCCTATTATATCTCCAGCCAAAATTTCTTTTCCTTTTTTCATTCCTTCTTCAAATCTATCTAAATGTGCATAGTAATAATAATTACCACTTTTAGATTTTATACCTACTCTATAACCGCCTTTTTCATTCCACCCTATATTTTCTACAACACCATTTGTCATACTTATTATAGGTATTCTGCCTGATATATTTTCTTTATCCATTATATCAGTTCCCATATGTATTCTTTTACCACCATAAGTTCTTTCTGCACCATAGCTATCTCCATATATGTAATTATTGCTATAATCTAAAGATATAGGAAAAACTTCTATTTCTTCTATTATATTTTTAATTAAATTATAATAAGGCTCTACTCTTTTTTTATTATATTTACTTTTTATATTATCATAGTTTATAATAAATTCTTGTTCTATATTTGATATATCTAAATTTTTTTCATTAAAAAAATTATTTTCTATGGCATAATATGTAAGCAGTTCATAAAAATCTATATTATATTTTTTTGACATTTCTTCTATTTTAATAACATTATCTGATGATAATTTAAAAGCTGCAACATTATTTAAAGGTATATCTAAATTATTATTATTAAAACTTTTTACAATAAATAATAATATTAAAATCACACACACAATAAATAATATATATTTTAACATTTTATAATCTTTTTTATACTTTTTATAATATACACTTCTTTTCATTTTTACCACCTTATATAAGATTATAAAATATATATATTTTATTTTACAAATATTAATACTAAATTTAATTTAAATTATCAATAAATTTTATTATATGACATAGCTTGTTGGCTTCTATTTGACCAGGAGCAGATGATTTTTCTAGCATAGCAAAAGTTATACAAGAACCAAAAATATTACTTATAATTCTAGTTATACGCCCAAACTCTCCCATAGATATTGCAATAATAGGGTATTTTAGCCCATCTTCTACCATATTATTTACTATGCTCATAAGATTAAAAGCATCTTTTTTACAATTTGCCATAAAAGCAATCTTCATTATATCTATATCAAAAAATTGCATTTTATTTAATATATTAATTATTTCATCTTTTTCTGGAGTTAATTTAAAATTATGATTTGATATAATAGTTTTTACATTGTATTTTTTGGCCTGTAAAATTATTTTATTAATAATATTACTTTCTACAAAAAGTTCTACATCTATTAAGTCTATATACCCACTTTTAATTGCCTCAATATTTAATTTTTCATAATATTCTAAGCTAATTTCTGTTTTACCACCTTCATTAATGGTTCTAAATGTAAAAATAATTGGTATATTTTTAAGATTTTTTCGCACTTCTTTTAATAAATCTATTACATCTTCTATATTTTTTACATTACTAAAACAATCTATCCTTATTTCTATTAAATCATATTCTACAAACTCTAGTTTATTTAATATTTTAGGTAAATCATCTTTATTTTCTATAATTAACGGTATACATATTTTGCAAGTTCCTTCACCTATTTTAATATTTTTTACTTCTATATATTTTTTCATAAAAATCTCTCCATATTTATTTAGCTATATTTAAAAATAAGATAAAGGTTTTTATCCTTTATCTTATTTTTAATTACCCTATAATATTATAGTTTTCATCTGTATTATACCAACCAGTTATTTTCCATTTATCACCTTCTAGCTTAAGATAATAAACGTAATAATAAGTTTGAAAAAGGCTATCTTCTTTGTCAACTTTTACATACGCAAGTGTATTATCTTTTTGGTCATATGTTGTAGGCTTAATATCTACACTAGTTATTTTAACTTTATTAGCCTTTAAATTTTCTATACTTTCTAAAACAGCATTAGTTTGGTCTTCTAATGAATTTTTTGATACTAAATCATCTGATAATAATATTCGTTGTTTTTCTAATATATTAGGTACTATTGATAAATCTTTTATTTTATCTCCATATAAAAGTTTATATCCTTCTGTATATAATGTTACAACCTCTTCTGGTGTTTTTGGATAATTTTCTTCGCTTATAGACATAATTTTTTCATATATAGGTTTAGCCACCGAATTATCATCTTTATTAAAATATCCTTCTGTATCACCTGTTTTCATCATAGAAATAGAGAGAAAACCTATTATTATACATATTACTAAAATAATAAATAATACACCTATTATATTATTTCCTTTTTTGGTATTAGTTTTTGTATTAGTTTTTGTATTTTTTATATTTGTTTTTTTAGATTTATTATCTTTTTGTTTAGTATGTTTTTTATTTGGCATAATACCACCTCTATTCTATATTACTTTTTATAATATCCCAGAGCTTTTCTCTACCATCTTTAGTTTCACTAGAAAATGGAACTAGTATATCTTCTTTATCTAATGAAAGACTTTTACTAATCATAGAAGTATGTTTATTTATTTGACTTCTTTTAAGTTTATCACTTTTAGTGGTAACTATTATTATTTTGTAACCATAGTGCTTTAACCAATCATACATCATTTTGTCATTAGCACTAGGCTCGTGCCTTATATCTATAAGTAATATTATAGATTTTAATTGTTCTCTTTCTAATAGATATTCTTCTATCATCTTGCCCCATTTTTCTATTTCAGACTTAGATGCTCTAGCATATCCATATCCTGGCAAATCTACAAAATGAACTATATTTTCTACATTATAAAAATTTATAGTTCTAGTTTTACCAGGGTTTTGGCTGGTTCTAGCTAAAGATTTTCTATTTACCATACAGTTTATAAGAGAAGATTTACCTACGTTAGATTTACCAACAAATGCAACTTCAGGTAAATCTGTATTAGGATACTGGTCTTTTCTTCCACAAACTGCTGTAAGCTCTACATTGTTTACGTTCATAAAAATTCTCCTTATTTTACTATTGAATGTTCTAGCACATCTTCTATATGACTTGCTAAAATTATTTCTATATCTTCTTTAACATATTGTGGCATTTCTTCTAAATCCACTTCATTGTCTTTTGGTATAATAACCTTTTTTATACCTATTCTTTTAGCTGCTAATATTTTTTCTTTAAGCCCACCTATAGCTAAAACATTTCCTCTTAAAGTTATCTCACCTGTCATAGCCACGTTTTTATTAACTTTTTTGTTTGTTAAAGCAGATATAATAGCTGTTGTCATAGTTATCCCAGCAGATGGGCCATCTTTGGGTGTTGCTCCTTCTGGTATATGTATATGTATGTCGTTTGTTTTATAAAAATTTTTAACTAAGTTATATTTTTTATAGTTTGCTCTAACATAGCTAATAGCTGCTTGTGCAGATTCGTTCATAACTTTACCTACATTACCTGTTATAGATATTTTTCCGCTACCTTCCATAATAGCAACTTCTATATCTAAAGTAGTACCTCCAACGCTTGTCCAAGCAAGCCCTCTAACACAACCTACCATATCTTTTTTGTTTAAAACTTCTTTTTTATATTTTGGTGCACCTAAAAAATCTTTTAAATTTGCACTTGATATGGTAACATTTTTATTGTTATCTTCTAATCTTATCTTAACAGCTTTTCTGCACAACTTAGCTATATTTCTTTCTAACTGTCTTACACCTGTTTCTCTAGTATATTCTGTTATTATTTTTTTAACAGTAGATTTACCTATTTTAAGATTAGACTTAGATAAATTGTGGTTTTTTAATTGGTTTGGTATTAAAAAATTATTTGCTATAATTTCTTTTTCTTCTGTTGTATAGCTAGATAATTGTATTATCTCTAGCCTATCTCTTAAAGGAGCTGGTATTTTGGATATATCATTAGCAGTACAAATAAAAAACACTTTTGATATATCAAATGGTATTTCTAAATAATTGTCTTTAAAGTCTTTATTTTGTTCTTTATCTAATACTTCTAATAATGCTGAAGATGGGTCTCCTCTAAAATCTGTAGATATTTTGTCTATTTCATCTAATAAAATTAATGGATTATTAGTTTTTGTATCATTTATAGACTTTATTATTCTACCTGCCATAGCACCTATATATGTTTTTCTATGTCCTCTAATTTCTGCTTCATCTCTTAAGCCACCTAAAGATATTCTTGTATATTTTATATTAAGAGCATTTGCTATACTTTTAGCTATTGATGTTTTACCTACACCAGGTGGCCCTAAAAGACAAATAATAGGTGTGTTAACATTCTCTGAAGTTTGCATAACTGCTATATGCTCTACTATTCTTTCTTTTACATCTTCAAGACCAAAATGTCCTTCTTCTAGCTTTTGCTCTATGTCTAAAATATTACTATTAACCTGTGATGATTGTTGCCAAGGCAAGTTTATGGCAAAATTTATATAATCATTACATACAGTATATTCTGGGGAAGAAGTTTGTATCTTATCTAACCTATTTATTTCTTTTTCTAATTTTTCTTTAGCATATGTAGGCATAGATTTTTTTTCTAATAGATTTTTATATAAATCTACATCACTATTATCATCTTTATCTAGTTCTTTTTTTATAGTTTTTAATTGTTCTCTTAAATAATATTCTTTTTGTGTTTTATCTATATTCACTCTTGTTCTTGTTAATATTTTTGCCTCTATCTGTGAAATTTTTATTTTTTTAGATAATGCTTTTAAAAAATATTCTAATTGCTCTTTAAATGATATTTTATTTAAAATATAAAGTTTTTCTTCTACATTTAAGTCTATATTATTTAGTAGCATTGTAAATAGTTCTTCTAAATTGTCGCTAGATAATATATCCATTATTATGTCTGGCATAAAGTTCTTTTTTACCTTTGCATATTCTGAAAAACTATCTTTTAATATATCTAAATAAGCTATTTTTTCTTCATCATTTAAAAGGTTTTCCTCTTCTAAAATATATACATCTGCTTTAAAAAATGGACTTTTTTGTGTTATTTGTTGTATTTTTGCAACTTTTACACCTTCTACAACAATTCTTGTTACAGATGGCATAATATCGTCATATTTTTTTATTTTTACTATTGTACCTATATTATTAAAGTCATTTTTAGCTTTTTCTAAAACAAAAAATAACTGTTTATCTTCATCTAAGGCATTTTCTAATGCATATAAAGATTTTCTTTTTGCTATATCTAAAGTAACATTTTCGCCTTTTAAAATAACCATATCTCTAATAGGTATTAAAGGTATTGTTATATTTTTATCATTCATTAGTATCACCTGTTCTAAATATATTTTATTAAAGCTAATTATTTATATACTAAACAAACAATTAATATATATATATTATTTACTTATAATCTGTGTTTGTCAATAGTTATTTAAAATTCTTTATTAAATGTTTGAAATATAATAAAATTTATTGTATAATTTAATTTTAGGAAAGTTTTTACATTAAAATATTTATATTTTATATAGGAGGTAGATTATGCAAAATATAATCGAAATTTTAAAAGCTATATTTTTAGGTATAGTTGAAGGTATAACAGAATGGTTACCTATTAGTAGCACTGGTCATATGATTTTGGTAGATGAATTTTTACAGCTTAATTTAAGTGATAATTTTAAATCTATGTTTTTTGTTGTAATACAACTAGGTGCTATATTAGCTGTTATGTTTATATATTTTAACAAGCTAAACCCTTTTGCCCCTAGCAAAACTAAAAGACAAAAACATCAAACCTTTATACTATGGTTTAAAGTTATATTTGCTTGTATACCTGCTGGTGTAATAGGACTTTTATTTGATGATAAAATAGATGCTTTATTTTATAATTATCAAACAGTTGCTGCTATGCTAATTATTTATGGTGCATTATTTATATATATAGAAAATACTCACAAAAATAAATCTTTCAAAATAAATACTTTACAAGCTTTATCTTATAAAACAGCGTTTATGATTGGGCTTTTTCAAGTTTTAGCATTAATACCTGGTACATCTCGTTCTGGTGCAACAATAGTAGGTGCTATGCTTATAGGTACATCAAGAATAATAGCTACAGAGTTTACATTCTTTTTAGCTATCCCTGTTATGTTTGGTGCTAGTCTTTTAAAGATTGTAAAATTTGGGTTTAACTGGCAACCTCTTGAGATACAAGTTTTATTAGTAGGCTGTGTTGTTTCTTTTATAGTTTCTATATTTGCTATTAAATTTTTAGTAAACTATATAAAAACTAACGACTTTAAAGCCTTTGGATATTATAGAATAGTACTTGGTATATTAGTTTTAGGCTATTTTTTCTTAGCTAAATAAATAATTTTATAAAAAACTGGGAAAAATAATTTTATAAATTTGTCAAAGGAGTTATCAAAATGAAAAAATTTATAATATTTTTCTTAGTTTTTTTTATTTTACCTAATAATATAGTTTTTGCAAATAATACTCAAAATAACGTTAAAATTGAGGCTCAAGGTGCTATATTAATAGACTACAAAACAGGGCGTATACTTTATGGAAAAAATGAAAATGAACCACTTGCTATGGCTAGTACAACTAAAATAATGACAGCCATATTAGCAATAGAAAATGGTAATTTAGAAGATATTGTAAAGGTTAGTAAAAATTCTACAAAAGCACCACCAGTAAAAATGTATTTAAAAGAAAATGAAGAAATAAAACTAAAAGATTTACTATATGCTTTAATGTTGCAATCTTCTAATGATGCTGCTGTGGCTATAGCAGAGCATATAGAAAGTGATGTAGATACATTTTGTAATATGATGACAGAAAAAGCAAAAGAGATAGGTACAAAAGATACAGTTTTTAGAACACCTAATGGGCTAGACTCTTTAGACCATCATTCTACTGCTTATGATATGGCTATTATAGCTAGATATGCTCTTAATAATGAACAATTTAAAGATATTATTACCACAAAGCAAGTATCTTTTAAAACAAATATGTCTAGCTATGATATAATAAATAAAAATAAACTATTATCAGAGTTTGAAGGTGCTAATGGTGTTAAAACTGGATATACAGGTAAAGCAGGTCATTGTTTTGTTGGCTCTGCTACACAAAACGATATGACACTTATATCTGTTGTTTTAGCTAGTGGCTGGGGTGAAAAAGGTAAACAGCAAAAATGGACAGATAGTAAAACTTTATTAAACTATGGTTTTGATAATTTTTATTATAAAAATATATTATCACAAAATGATTGCTTAGATACTATAAATGTTATAAAAGGTGAAAAAAATACTATGCCTTTATATTATGAAAATGATATAATTTTACCAATATCTAAAAATGAAGAAGATAAAATATCTATAAAACTTGATTATATAAAATCTTTAGAAGCTCCTATAAAAGCAAACCAAAAAGTTGGTGTAGCTAATGTATATATAGACGATGAACTTATAGCTCAAACTAATATATTAACTAAAGAAACTATTAATAAGAAAACTTTTTCTTCCTATATATATGACATTTTTACAAATTGGATTAATATTTTAAACTAAATTAAAACCACCTATTTAATCGGTGGTTTTAATTTAGTTATTATTTTCTATTACTCTTATAAAAAAATTATTTTTTGCAAATATTTTATTTATAAAATTAATATTTTTATTATTTTCTATTAAAGTAAAATATGTTATACCAAAATCTCCTATATAAAATATAATGTTTAAGTTTGATAAAATTAAACAAGTAGAATATTGACTTGTTTGTTTTATTCTTTTTTTAATATATTTTCTAAATTTATAAATATCCATATTATATTTTAATATGACTTTTTTATTATAATCATTTTCAAAAATATAAACATCATCATCATACATATAACAAATTAATAAACAAAAAACTAATTTATCTAATATTTTAAACTTATTTTTTCTTAAAATATTCATCTCATAATAACTATATTTAAAATTACATAAAACTGCCTTTGGAAATTTATCTGGAATATAATTTTTTGCTATTTTATCGTCATAAAACAAATCATTTATAGTATATAAAACATATTTAGCATTATATTTATTAATATTTTTACTTTGTATTATATTAATTAAATTATTAAGCTTCATCTAAAAATACTCTATAACCTTTCACAGCTTCGTATATATCTGCTTTGCTTGTTATCTCCCAAGGAGCGTGCATACATAAAACAGCAATACCACTATCTATAACTTGCATACCATAATTAGCAAGTATATAAGCTATTGTGCCACCACCACCAAGGTCTACTTTACCAAGCTCAGCAGTTTGAAAAGCTATATTATTTTTAT
>CALWSN010000055.1 GCA_944384215.1 uncultured Clostridia bacterium
TTATGCATATGGTTGATGGTGGCGAAAATGATGAAAAAATTATAGCAATAGCTAAAAATGACCCTATTTATAATTCATATAAAGACATATCTGAGCTTCCTAAGCATATTTTTGAAGAAATGAAACATTTCTTTGTAACTTATAAAGACCTTGAAAACAAAAAAACTTCTGTTGAAAAGCTTGGCAATGCAGAAGAAGCTAAACAAATTATTGAAGCTTGCATAAAAAATTATAATGACAAATTTAATAAATAAAAAAATAAAAGGGCTTAAGCCCTTTTATTTTTTTATTTATTTTTGTAATTCTAATATTAATTATATATACAAAAAGTATTTATCATCAATACTAAAAAAATTTTTAGTAAATACTTTTAGTGTATTGTTTTATGCATCATATTGCTTTATAATTTATATAGAGGTGATAAAATTGTGTATAAAATCTAAAAAACAAAAAGAAACTTTATTAAAAAATATTTCTTCACTTTCTGTATTAATTAGAAAGTTATGCTTATATTGTAATTTTGTGTCAAAATCAAAATCTTTAGATTCTGACTATCTAAAAAATATTATAAATAATATAAAAGTTTGCCTTGATAATATAGATGAAATACTATAATATTACATATTTTCAAATGAACTTAATATATTTAATTTACCAAACCCCCATAAATTGTTAGGATATAATTCATTTTTTTGTTTTTCTGTTCCCGATACAAAATATCCTATTACAGATATTGTATTTGTTGCTGGGCTATTTTGCTTAACTATTGCCCATTCTAATATAAGTGCTGAGCAACCAGTAGATATAGCTGTTGCTCCACTAGTACCAGTTATTGTATCTAACATTCCTATTTCATTAACACAGCTTACATTTACAGCTGGTGCACTTATAACAGGTCTTATATTATTAAGTCTTGTAGGTCCTCTACCAGATTTTACAAAAAAACTATTATCAAAATGATTATACCCTCCAACAGTTAAAACAGAGTTAGCAGTAGCTGGTAATGTTACTGTATAAAATGGGTCTGGTGTTAAAAAGAATGTATCTTCCTTTATAAAATTTTGTATTGGTAACCAACTATGAATATCTCCTATCAAAATTCTTTCGCCATATATATTAATCTTCCAAACACCTGGACTTGGGGTTATAAATCTTATTGATGTTAGTTGCCCACTACTTTCAAAACTTTTATTATAATATTGTATCCTTATCCTTGTATTGCTGAGAGGAAAGAATATTTCTTCATCATAATTATCTCTAGGTGGTATTCTACCTGTACTTTCACCTGTTGGAGATATTATATTTATACTTATTCTATCTGAAGGATATGATATAATATTTAATAATATACCTTTTTCTCCTTCATCTATCTTAAACTCTAAAGTTTTTTCGTCTCCAGTACCATTTAATTTAATTAACGAATGGTGCTGAGCATTACCTTCGTTTCCATTACACACATTTACACAAATACCATTCTTTACTGCTATATTTGATAGATATTGCTCTAATATAGATAAACCATTATGAAACCCACTATTACTACCCATACCAATACATATAGCCAAGGGTTTATTTAAAACTATTGACTTTTCATATAAATATTCTATACCAAGCATCAAATCTGCACTACTATATGATGGTACATCATCTGGTATAAATTCATATTCTCTCAAAGCTTTATTAGATTGTTTTAATTTTACTACTAATAATTCTGCATCTGGTGCAACCCCTATAAAGTCTTTTTGCGTATTTTCTCTACCAGCACATATGCTAGCTAGTTTTGTTCCGTGGCCTATCTCATCTTTAGTTTTTACTATATCAAAAGGATTTTCACTAGATATAGCTAAATTTATATTTTCTCTTGTATATTCTGTTCCAAAACAATAATTTTTAGGTGGATTTCCTTCTACTGTTTGGTCCCAAATGTTAACTATTTTACTTGTATTATCTTCATATATAAATTCATCTAGAGTATAATTTATACCAGTATCTACAATACCTATCAACACACCATTACCTTTTAAGTTTAAAAATGGTTGATTTTGTATAGCCAAAACTCCTGTTGCTTCTAATGCAGATTTATCCATCAGTCCTAAATTAAATGGTTGTTGTAATGCCATTCTAGACATTTCTTCTTCTGTTATATTATTTAACATATCTCTTTTTATATATAATATGACAAAATCTCCAGTTAAAACTTTACAAATCTTAATAAAATCATACTTTTCTAATATTTTTTCTGTTTCGCTATTATATTGTGCAAACATAGTTATATAATCTTCTGAATATACTATGCTATTTAAGTTATTATCTTCATTTATATTCATTATAGATATTATATCTTTTTGTTTATATAATTCTAACATATTAAGACTATTTAATGTGCATAAGCTACCATATCCCCATTCTTTGTTTGGGTATGATATATTGCTTTTTCTTCTAGCCCCAAGCCTTAAAAAAGCTTTTAATCTTTCACCATATAAAAATAAATCATTCTTATTTACAATGCCCCATTCCATAAGTAAAGCACTAGCCCCAGTTACAAATGGTGCAGACATACTTGTTCCTGAATAATTATCATATGCGGTTGTCAAGATAAAACTTAAAAAAAATTATTTAAAATTTTTAAAATTCCATACTATTTTTATAATAACTATTACCAAAGATATATACACTAAAAAAGAAGAAATTGTTAAACTTCTTCTTTTTTAGTTTGTATATAAAAAGCTTCATCTAAATCTTTAGTAGAACAATACATTAATTTACAACCTTCGCTAAAATCATCTATTATATATTTTTGAACCTCTTTTTCAGCTAGTTTAAAACCAAACTTTTCATAAAAATAACTTATAGGCTTTTTATACTCTTCAATTTCATTACTTACAACAAAAACCATTATTACACTTACGCCTATTATTGATTTAACCTGTATAATCTTAGGTAAAATATAAGAATAAAATATTATTGTTCCAAATTTTTGATTTTTATAATTATTATTAATTGCTAACCTTGCTATCTCTATTGCTGGCAATGTTTTTATAGCTTTATTTTTTTCTTGTATTTGAATAGCATTAGCTTTTAGCGTATAATAACCTATAATATCATTATTTTCAATGGATTTTATTATATATGTACTGCCTTGACCATCTTTATTATAATTAAAAGCTTCTGTTTTAAGAAAAGAGTCAAGACCTTCATTTCCACAATAGAAATCGGATACTTCTCTAAAATGTGTATTTTTACCTAATTGTTCTTCTATTAAGTATTCTTCTATTTTAAATTGACTCATTTTTTATTTAATAATTCGCCTTTTTTCAATTTTTCTATAAGAGAATCACAAGTTTTAAATGTATCCATATTTATTTTTGTACTTTTTATATCTTCTACCAATCTTTCTGCTACATCTGATTTTACGCATAATAATGTTGCTTTTGAAACAGCCATTTTTCTCTCCTCCTTCGCATATATAGAAAACTCATTCGTTTTATCTATGTTCATATTATATCATCTCCGAGTATAAAAATCAAACTTTATATAATTATTATTCTATAATATATTCTTAATATTCATATATGTTAATTATCTCTATAAAAATTATTTTTAAAATTCCATAATATTTTTACTTCATTATTGTCATATATATAAATTTTTTTAATAAAAACATCTACCATTTCTTTAGTTAGCTCGCTACAATTTATATATTTTTCAAATAGCTTATTTTCATTGTCAACATTTTTAAGTTCTTTAGTACTTAAATTTATTTCTTCTATTTCTTGTTTTATTTCATTTATAAGCTCAGTCTTTTCCATCTTCATTTTTAAATAATTTTCTCTAGTTATTTTTTTATAAGCATACTGTTCATACAAATATTTATTTTGGGCATTTATTTCATCAAGTTTATTTTCTAAAGATGATATTTTACTTTTTAAAGATGATATATTTTGTACATAGTCATTCTTTTCTAAGGCTAAAGCTATTTGCTTTTTTAAGCTTTCAAACACTATTTGCTTTAAATCACCTTCAACAATAGAAACATTTTTACATCTTTCATTTTTGCTTTCATACCCTGTCTTGCAATGATACCCTTTTTCATTATTTTTATTAATATATTTTTTATGTAGTCCATATTCACAAAAACCACATTTTAACTTATATGCAAATATATTTTTTACTTGTGTATTACGCTTTTTAACTTCAACATTATTAATTTCATAAAATAAATTTTTGTCTATTATAGGCTTATGTGTATTTTCTATTTTTATAATTTCATTATCTTTATATTTTGATATTGAGCTGTTAAATTTTGTTGTTGTCGTTCCTATATAAACATCGTGTTTTAAAATAGCTTCTATATCCCCACTTTTCCATATTTTATTTTTATTAATTATAGGATAGCTATTTCTTATGTTATTTTTAGCTTTAAAATAGCTTCTATTGGGTATTTTTTCATCATTTAATATTTTTGCTATTTGAGTATTGCTTTTGTTTTCAAATTTTAATTTAAAAATCATTTTTACAATATAAGCCGTTTCTTCGTCTATTTCAAGTTTTTGTGTTTCTTTATTTATTTTATATCCAAAAGGTGCAAATGCGTGTATATAATACCCTTGTTTTGCTTTAGACATCATTCCCGTTTTAACTTTTTTAGATAAATCTTTTGAATAATAGTTATATAATATATTTTTAAAAGATATATCCAAATCTACTGTGCAATTTTTATTTTTAATGCTATCATAATTATCATTTATGGATATAAACCTTACATTTAAAAATGGAAATACTTTATCTAAATAGTTGTTTACCTCTATGTAATCTCGCCCAAACCTAGATAAATCTTTTACTATTATACAATTTATTTTTTTATTTCTTATATCTTCTATTAATAATTTAAAGGCAGGACGCTCAAAGTTGGTCCCAACATAGCCATCATCAGCATAGTAAAATTTATTGCTATTTAAAAAATCTTCCTTACTATCAATAAAGTTTTCTATCATAGATTTTTGGTTTAAAATACTTTCACTTTCTATTTTCTGTTTATTTTCATCTTCAACTGATAATCTAGTATATATCCCTATATTATATTGCATTTTTCAAACTCCTTTCAATTTCATTTATTTCAGTATATATTTTGTTATACTCATCTGCATAATTGAAAGTTATTTTTATTGTCGTTTTATCATATACAACTATTTCTTTTACTAAAATATTCAAAAGTTCTTTTGTTAAAACTTTGCTATTTTTAAATTTTAAAAAGTTTTTAAAATATTTATTGTCTTTATTAAGATTGTTATCTATAGAAGTTAAATCTTTTTCTATCTTTTCCCTTTCGTCATTTAATTTGATTTCCTTTTCATTGTAACTGTTTTTAAGGAAAAAATATTCTTTTTCATCTAATATGTTTAATGCATAATCTTCATATATTTTTTTATATAAATTCTGTATTTTACATATTTCTACTTCTATTTTTTCTAAACTATTTGTAAGTTTTTCTTTTGTAAAATGTATAGCCATATTATTTTTATTAATAAGTTTTTCTAAATCAAGGGCTATTTCTATTTGCTTTTTAATCTGCACAAAAACAAGCTCTTTAATAAAATCTTCTTTAACACTTTCTTTAAACTCACATTGCTTCTTATCAGAATAATAGCATTCAAAAAACCTGTAAATAGAAACTCCATTTTTAGTATTTTTAAATTTTTCCCTCCTTATTAAATTTTTGCCACAACAACCACATTTAATTAGCCCTTTAAATATATTTTCTGTTTTTTTCTTTTTCAGTTTTATATTCGTTTTTTGTTTTTCATTATATGTTTTAAGTACATTTTTATTAATTTCTTGTACTTTATAAAACACATCTTCACTTATAATAGGTTTATGTGTGTTTTTAATTTTTGCATAATTAGAAACTATATTACCTATGTATACTTGGTTAGATAATATATTTTTTATAGTCGGTTCAATCCAATTTGTATTTTTGTATTTTTCATTTTTTAATATTCCATTTTTGTATAAATAAGCATATGGAGATAAAATTTTTTCATCATTTAAAGTTTTCGTTATTTTATTATAACTATATCCATTTAGCCTTAAATCAAATATTTTCTGTATTATATGTGATGTT
>CALWSN010000056.1 GCA_944384215.1 uncultured Clostridia bacterium
TTTAGTTTAAGTTATGATAATGACTTATCTAATATTATTTACTTTCCATTAACTATTGAAGAATTTAAAACTACTGTAAAAACATTAAATAAAACAGTAGATGTTGTTAGTGGTGAGCAGATGACTATTATAAAATCTATACCACTTAGGGAGTTTAATTTAAAGGTATTATTACCTAAAGATGACACCTTAGTTAAAGATAAGCAAATATGGAAAGAACCTATTGTGTATTTAGCAAGGCTTAGAGAATTTAAAGCTAATAAAAAGCCTTTAAGATTTATTGTATTAAGACCACAAGAAGACGGTACAGAGTTATTTGGGGGCAACTTACTTGTAACTTTAGAAGAATATACAGTAAATGAAAAAGCTGGCGAAGAAGGAGATTTTTATATTGATATAAAGTTAAAAGAATATAAAACTATTCAAGGTAAAAAGATAACTATCAATGAAAATAAACCAAATGAAAACGGCAAGGTACAAGCTAAAGAAGAACCACAAAGGCAAACTAAAGAACCTAATAAAACTTACACAGTTAAAAAAGGGGATACATTATGGACTATTGCACAGAAACAACTAGGTAATGGCAATAAATGGAAAGATATAGCCAAATTAAACAATATATCTAACCCTAATAATTTACAGGTAGGGAAGGTGTTGAAATTACAATGAAAATACAACTATTAGTTAACAATAATAAAGGTGTATTTGATATGACATCATTTATAGTTGATAAAATAACTCTTACAACTCAACGTAAAAATAGTGCTAGCACATTAGATTTTAAGTTTGCAAGAGATTTAGTTGCACAAAACAATTTATCTATAGCTATTGATGAAGGTAATGCAGTAGAATTAACTGTAAATGATAACAAAATATATAAAGGGTTTGTATTTCAAAAAACAAGAAATAAAGACCAAATTATATCTATTAAATGTTATGACCAGTTAAGGTATTTACAAAACAAGCAAAGCTATACCTTTGTAGACAAAAAAGCTAGTGATATTATAAAAAGTATAGCCAATGATTTTGGACTTATAACAGGACATATACAAGACACGGGATATATATTGCCACCTTTAAATATGGACAATCAAAGGCTACTTGACATAATAATGAAAGCACTTGATTCAACTTATGAAAATACTAAAGATTTATATATATTTTATGATGATGTAGGAAAATTAACTCTCAGAAAAGTTAATGATATGTACACTACATATTTGTTTGCAAGTGATAGCAATATAACCAATTTTAAATACACATCTACTATTGATAATAATGTGTATAATCAAGTTAAGCTTTATAAAGACAATGAAAAAACAGGCAAAAGAGAAATATATCTTGCTAAAGATAATGCTAATATAGGCAACTGGGGTGTTTTGCAACACTATGAAAAAGTAGATGATAATTTTAACGATGCACAAGCTAAAAAGTTAGCAGAAGATATACTAGCTTTAAAAAATAAAGTTGCCGAAAGTTTATCTATTGATATTCAAAATACAGACGAAACCTTAAAGCTTGAAAAATTAAGAGCAGGTAATTATGTTTATGTTTTGATTAAAGCCTTGTCTAGCCAAGATTTTTCTAAAACTTGTTTAATAGAAAAATGCACTCATACATTTTCTGATAATGAACATAGCATAAAATTAGAATTAAATGGAGGTAGTTAAATGAAAGAATTTCTTAAAAAATTAAATCTTGATGATGAAATATCTAACAAAATATTAAATAAATATGATGATGATATTAATAAATTAAATCAAGATTTAGAAACTGCTAATAAAACCTTAGATTTAAAAAATAAAGAATTAGCAGAAGTTAATAAAAATATTAAAGAGTTGGAAAAACTTGAACCTGAAAAAATAAAAGAAGAGCTTGAAAATACTAAAACAAAGATGAAAGAACTTGAACAAACTCACAAAACAGAATTATACAATTTAAAAATTGATAATGCTATCAACACAGAGTTATTAAAAAATGGGGCCAAAAACAATAAAACGGTTATACCACTTTTGGATAGAAATGTTATTAAACTTGATGACAAAGGTAATATAACTGGTTTAAGCGAACAGATTAAGTCCCTTATAAAAAATGAAGATACTAGTTTTTTATTTAATCAAAAAGAACAGGCTAGTATTAAAGGTTTAGATATTCAAGCTAATCAAGGTGCAACTCCAGGTAATAGCTCTGGAACACCTCAAAATAATATAAATACAAACAAACAATTTGAGTATGGTAAAATACCATCTTATGAAACTTATTTAAAAAACTTTGAACAATAAAATGGTAATTAAAAGGAGGAAATAAAATGGCAAATTTTAATGAAAAAAGTTTTAATCCACAAGCATTTGGGCAATATATTAATAATCTACCTAGTTTATCAAAAAGCGAAATATCAAAAAGTGGTGTTTTTACAGGTAACAGTGAAATAAGAAGTGCTTTCTCTTCTCAAGGGGGTACTGCTTATGCTATCTTACCTATGTATGGTAAAATAGGCGGTGATGCTATCAACTATGACGGAAAAACAGATATAACAGCTAATATCACTAAAACATATGAAAGAGGTGTAGTTGTTATTGGTAGAGCTAATGCTTGGCTTGAACAAGATTTTGCAGAAGATATTACTGGTGGCGTTGACTTTATGAGTAACGTTGCTATGCAAGTTAATGAATATTTTGAAGAAGTAGACCAAAATTTACTTTTATCTATTTTAAAAGGTATTTTTTCTATGACAGGTGGAGAACACGCTAAATTTGTTAAAGAACATACTTTTGACATATCAGCAGGAATACCTGTAGAAGTTGATGAAGAAGATGTTGGGTTAACAATTGAACCAAACAGTGATAAAGTGGCAGCAAGCACATTTAATACTGCTATGCAAAGAGCTTGTGGTCAAAATAAACAAGCATTTTCATTAATAATAATGCATAGTGTGGTTGCCACTAATTTAGAAAATTTAAATGTACTTAACTATTTAAAATACACAGACCCTAATGGTATGCAAAGAGATATAGGACTTGCTACTTCAAATGGTAAACTAGTTATTATAAGTGACGATGGTACATTTGACGGAACTGATAAATATACATCTTATATTCTTGGAAAAGGTGCTTTTGATTTAGAAGATATTGGTGTTAAGGTACCTTATGAAATGAGCCGTGACCCTAAAACTAATGGGGGACAAACTACTTTATATGCTAGGAGAAGAAAATGTATTGCACCTTATGGAATATCATATGTAAAAGCTAATCAGGCAAGCTTGTCTCCTACAAATGCAGAATTAGAAAACGGTAGCAACTGGAAACTTGTGTCTTCAGCTGATGAGTCTAAAACAATAGAACATAAAATGATACCTATTGCTAGGGTTATATCTAAAGGTTAAGCCTATGGTTTTTGAAAAAGTTTTATCTAAATTAAGATTATATGGTATAGAAACCAACATTAATGATGAAATTAATATTAAAAATCTTATTGAAGATATGAAATGGGAAATAGTCACTTATTGCAACCTAGAAGATTATTTAGAAGATAATAATAGGCTAGATAATATACTTGTAAACTTAGTTGTGTTTAACTTTTTAAAAAGTAAAAATACAACTTTTTTAGGTGTAGAAAATACACAAGATGATAATGTTAAATCTATTAATGTTGGAGATTTTTCTGTTAGTTATGGTACTGAAAATAGTGCCATAACTAGCGAATTTATAACAAGTCAAATAGATAAATGCTATTTAATGCTTAGTAAGTTTAGGAGGTTAGTATGGTAGATTATAGAAAAGATATAGAAAAAACATACAACCACTGTTGTAATATTTTTATAAAAAAAGAAGTTAAAAATATAGAAACCTTTGAAACTGAATTTATTACAGACATTTACATAAAAAATCAACCTTGCAGAGTAAGTTTTAAGACATCTAATGTTACTGGTAATGATGAAGTAGCAGATTATAGCCAACAAATAAAACTTTTTATTGATGAAAAGATAAAAATATTAGAAGGTAGTAACATAGAAGTTACTATAAATGGTGAAAAAACACTTTATAAACAATCTGGTAAACCTATGCTTTATCCTTGCCACCAAGAAATATTATTGAAAGTAGATGATATAGCTTGACACTTAAACAATTTTCTAAAAATCTTAAACAACTTAATCAAGAGGGTATGGACGAAATAAGCGAAATAATATTAAGAGAGATGACTTTAAGATTTTTAACTAAAGTTATACAGCTTACTCCTGTTGGTAAAAGTAAATATGTTAGAAGAAGAATAAGAAAAGAAAATGGCGATTATTTACGATACGTCAAAGGAAAGAACAAAGGTAAGATAAAGACTAAAAGAGCTAGTTCTTACACTGGTGGGACTTTAAGACGTGGTTGGATAGTTAAGCACGAAAGACAGGCCATAAGTAATAAATCTAAGCCAACACAAGCAGAGATTAAAAGTTTTGTAAAAGGCTTAAAATTTATTAAAGTTGGTAAAGTTTATAAAATAACTGTTGTAAACCCTATTGAATATGCTAAATATGTTAATTATGGGCATAGAAAGCGTAGAAGAAAAGGTTATTATGGAGAAGGGCCTACTGTTATTAAGGTTACTGACTGGGTACAAGGTTATTTTTTTGTAGAAAAAGCAGAAAAGTACATAAATAACCCTGTTAACTACAATACTGTTTTTAAAGCCTTGTATGAAAGAGAGTTAAAAAGGAGGTTAGAGTTATAAATGATTTATTAAATGCTATATTAGCAAGTTTAGAAAATGATTTTCCTAATATAAATAAGTATGTTGAAAATGTAGAACAAGGCTTTAATACGCCTTGTTTTTTTGTAAATCTAATAGAATATAATAAAACTAATTTAAATGAAGGTGAGAGATTTTTAAGAGAAAAAGAAACTATTGACATACAGGTTATATATTTCCCTAAAGAAGAAAAGGACAGAAGAACAGAGAAAAGACAAATAGCTAATATTATACCTAAACTTGCAAGATGTGTTGAAAGAATAAAGCTATATAATAAAACTATTAGAGCTAATAGTAGTAAATCAGTTATTGTAGATGATACGGCTCAAGTATTAGTTAGTTTTGATTTTAATACTATTATGCGTTTTAAAGGGCAATATATGGAAAGATTAGAGAAAGTAGGTGGAAACATTGGAAGATAATATACAAAGTGTAGAAGAAATTACAAAAGAAGAAACATACACTAAACAAGCTATATTAAATTCTAAAAAGTATATTAAACAAAAAGATTTAGTTAATGCTTTATTAGATGATGATAAAAAATATACTTTAAAAGAAGTAGATAATAGTATCAAAAAATATTTAAAAGGGGTGATTAAATAATGGCAATGGGTGGTACATTTTTAACACATAATAAAGTTTTACCTGGAGCTTATATAAACTTTATATCTAAAGCTAGACCACTTGGGACTATTGGTGATAGAGGGGTTGTAGCTATTGCTTTAGAACATAATTTTGGTATACCTAATGAAGTTATAAGGCTAGATAGTGAAACTTTACAAAAAGATAGTTTAAAAGTTTTAGGCTATTCTTTTCAAGATGATAAACTACAACCATTTAGAGAGATGATAAGAAATGCTAAAGAAATTTTATTTTATAGGTTAGGAGGAGATGGTACAAAAGCAACTGCTACAATAGAGCCACTTACTATTACTGCTAAACACCCTGGTACTAGATACAATGATATTAAAGTTGTTATAGAAAATAATGTTGATGACGGTAAAAAAATAGTTAAAACTTATATAGATACTAATATTTTAGTAGATGAGCAATTAGCTACTAATGTAGAAGAATTAAAACCTAATGATTTTGTTGTGTTTAGTGGTAATGGGGCTTTAGTAGAAAATGGTGGCACTAACTTAACAAGTGGTACAGACGGCACTGTTAATGGTACTAGCTACTCTAATTTTTTAGATAAAATAGAAAGTCATAATTTTAATGTAATAGGTTATGGTGGAGAAGATGAAAGCACGAAAGCATTATATGAAAGTTTTACTAAAAGGCTTAGATATGATGAGGGTGTTAAAGTAACTTGTTTACTTATTAAATACAACAAAGCAGATGATGAAGGTATTATTTCCATTGATGAAACTGCTAAAGATTTATTTTATTGGACCTTAGGTGCTTTAGGTGGTTGTGAAATAAATGAAAGTTTAACTAATAAGCTATATGATGGAGAAATATCTTTAAATATTGAGCTTAAAAAGTCAGAGCTAGAACAAAAGATTAAAACAGGCACATTTGCTTTTTATGGAGAAAAAGACCAAATAAGAGTTTTGAAAGATATTAATACTTTTGTAAATTATGACCCTAGTAAAAATGCAGATTTTAGCAATAATCAAATTATTAGAATTTTAGATAATATAGGTAATGATGTTGCTAGAATATTCAACACTTATTATTTAGGTAAAGAAATAAATGATAATACAGGTAGAAACTTATTTAAAGCAGAGCTTATATCATACTTTAAAAATTTACAAGCTATTAGAACACTTGACAATTTTAATAGTGATAACTTAACTGTTGCTAAAGGGACAGAAAAAGGCGATGTTATTGTAGATGTATTAATAGAACCAGTTGCTGCTATGGATAAGCTATATATGAAATGTATTATAGAATAGGAGGTAATTTATGAGTTATCAAGAAACTTTAAGAGTTCAAGATGTAATAAATGGGCGATTAGGTTCGGTTTATATAATT
>CALWSN010000057.1 GCA_944384215.1 uncultured Clostridia bacterium
AAAGGGTAAAATATTATATATTATAAAAATAATAATAAAATATATAATATTCTCATATTAACGTATTTTACTATATAAGATATAGCTAAAAACTTGCCCTTTTTCCCTAACCCTTGAAAATAAAGAGTTATAAGCTATAATTTTAAAATATAAAATTGCTCTTTAGGTCAAAAAGAAAGGAAGATAAAATAATGGGAGAAATAATTAAATTTAAAATTGATAATGTAGAATTAGACGAGAGAAAGTTAGCTATAAAAGAAATAAAAGATGTTCTTATTAAAGAGGGAGCAACAGAAGATATAGCAGAAAAATTAATACTTGTTATGTGTAAAATTATTGACAATAGTGTATATATGGGTATACAACAAGGTGTAATTGAATTTTTAGCAAGTATAAACGAACAAACAGATGAAGAGTTTGAGGAGTTTGTACAAGGTTTAAGATTAGAAAGACAAGAAAGTAGAAAGGGGATAGAATAATGCAATTTAAAACATATGAAGAATATGAAAAGTTTATAAAAGAGTTTGTTACAGATACAATGTTAAATAAGCTAATTTATGGGTTTGCTGAAGAAGATGAGAGAGACAATTTTAAAGAAATTTTTAAGAGTTATGTAGGTAAAGAATTGCCTAAAAAGATGTTATTGTGGTTAAGTAAAAAATTTTGTAAGAATAACATTTGCTTTATATCTAACCTAGCTTACTGTATAACTAGAAAAGAGAATGATAAAAGAATAAAAGATTTAGAGAGAGATGATTTTGTATTAAAAATGAATGAGAATACACTTACAGTAATATATAGTTATAAAATAGATGAGATAAATCAAATTAAAAATAGTGTAATAAAAAAAGCTTTAGCCAACCAACAATTAGCTAAAGCAACAATATAAACCATTAATATAATACAATAAAATTATTAATTTGTAAAGAGGTAATTTATGATAAAAGGAAAGATTACATATAGTAGCCCTTTAGAAAGGGATAAGATAAAGACTGCATTAGTTAAATTAGGTATTATAAGAATAGACTGTAAGCAAAGTAAAAGGGGTATAAACTATATTCAATTTGTATATGATATTAAAAAATAAGGGGTATTAAGTATATTATTTTGGTAAATAAAAAGTGCTAAAATATTGATAAATATGGGAAAAACTGTTGACTATACCCCCTATATGTGATATAATATATATGACAAATAAATAAGATTTTACCCACTTTCTAGTGAAGTCGTTAGACGTAGGGATATATTGCCTTTATAGGTTTGTATCTTTACGTCTTTTTTATTTGTCAGTATATTTAACTTTTGTTTTTTTTGGTAATTTTCTTGTTTATATTTTTCTTTGTAAAAATATTTGTAACCTAAGTCCTAGACAAGACTATAAAAGGTCTAAATTTTTTTAGGCATAAAAATATAATAAGTCTACTCGGACGTTAAACGGAGGTATAACAATGAATGATAACATAGAAAATCAAACTACAGAACAATCAACACAAGATGATAATACATTATCTAAAGAGAGAGTATTCACTCAAGATGATGTTAATAGAATAGTTAGCGAAAGACTAACAAAAGAAAGACATAAGTTAAGTCAAGAATATGCTTTTAAAAATGCAGAGCTTGAAAGACGCAAGCTAGACATTGAAATAGAAAAAGAATTAAAAGACAATAATATACCTTTAGAATTAAAGGAAATATTAAAAGGTGATGATATAGGCACTGCTAAAAAGAAAATATCTATTTTTAAAGATGAGTTGAACAGACTTGTAGATATAGAAATAGCTAAAAGATTAAAAGGTAGTACACCTAAACAGGCTAATAATATTAGCAGTGGCGACTATGATATAAGGCAAGCATTTGGGCTTGATTAATAGTAGGAGGTAATATGAGCATAGAATTAGTAACAAAGTATTTACCCTATGTAGATGAGGTATTTACAAAAGAGAGTAAAAGAACTCTAGTAACTAATACAGATTTTAGCTGGGACGGTGCTAAAACAATTAAAGTTTATAAAGTAACTACTGCTAAAATGAACGACTATAACAGAAACGGCGAAAACAACGGTTCAAGATATGGTAATATTGAAACATTAGATGCAACTACTGAAACTATGACACTAACAAAAGACCGTTCTTTTACATTTGAAATAGACACACTAGATATGGACGAAACACAAGGGCAGTTAGCTAGTGATAGTGCTTTGGCTAGACAAATAAGAGAGGTATGTGTACCTGAAATAGACACCTATGTTTATAATGTTATGTGTACTAATGCGGGTAATAAGCCTGATGCAATAGCATTAACACCCGAAAATATATACAATGAAATTATAAAGGCTAATTGCGTGCTAGATGATAACAATGTGCCTGAAACAAACAGAGTAATGTTTGTAACGCCACAAGTATATCTATTACTTAAGCAATGTAAAGATATAGCTATGGAAACTAATATCGGTAATGATTTAAGGTTAAAAGGTGTAATAGGTATTATAGACGGTATTACAGTTATTAAAATACCAGCTAACAGATTGCCTGTTGACTTTGGTTTTATGATAGCACACCCTGTTGCTACCGTAGCACCTGTTAAGCTAGAAGACTATAATACACATAATAACCCACCTGGTATAAGTGGCACACTTGTAGAAGGACGTTTATGTTATGATGCATTTGTTTTAGATAATAAAGCAAAAGCTATTTACTATCAAGCTAAAACAGAATAATAATAGATTA
>CALWSN010000058.1 GCA_944384215.1 uncultured Clostridia bacterium
AAAACACTATTATGCCAAATGATAGATTAATAGCCTTTAGGCTATCTTATCTTTTTTCTGAGCCACAAAGAGGTGATATAGTTGTATTTAAAGCACCTGATGATGAAACAATATTATATGTAAAAAGAATAATAGGGCTTCCTGGTGAAACAGTAAATATTATAGACGGTAAAGTTTATATAGATGGTAACGAAACTCCCTTAGAAGATGAATATGTGATGGAAGAGATGTTAGGTAGTTTTGGGCCTTATGTAGTACCAGAAGATAGCTATTTTATGATGGGTGATAATAGAAATGATTCTCAAGATTCTAGATATTGGGAGCATACTTTTCTACCAAGAGATAACATATTAGGTAAGGTTATTTTTAAATATTATCCAAAGCTTGAAAGTTTATGGAATAAATAGTATAAAGAGGTAAATATGCAAAACAACGCTAAAGATGCTAAAAAAAATCAAATATTAGATATTGTAAAAACTGTTATTATAGCTGTAATAGTTGCATTTATTATTACAAATTTTATAATTGTAAATGCTGTAATACCTAGTGGCTCTATGGAAAATACTATTATGACAAAAGATAGAATAATAGCTTTTAGGCTATCTTATCTCTTTTCAAAACCTGAAAGGCAAGATATTATAGTGTTAGACTCACCTAATGAAAATGAAAATAAAATGTATTTAAAAAGAATAATAGGGCTTCCTGGTGAAACTATAAATATTATAGACGGCAAGGTTTATATAGATAATGATAATATACCTTTAGATGAACCTTATCTTAAAGAAAATATGTTAGGTAATTTTGGACCTTACACAATACCTGATGGTTATTATTTTGTTATGGGTGATAATAGAAACAACTCTATTGATAGTAGACATTGGCAAAACCCTTTTGTAGAAGAAGATAAAATTCTTGGTAAGGCAGTTTTAAGATATTATCCTAAAATAGATGTTTTAACTAATAAGTAAAGGAGAAAAAAATATGAAACAAGCAACAAAAGATATGAGAGTAAGTGAAGTATTAGAATTAGACAAAGGTGTATTTCCTATTATGATGAATGCAGGTATGCATTGTTTAGGTTGTCCATCATCTCAGCTTGAAACATTAGGAGAAGCTTGTGAAGTTCACGGTTTAGATTGTGACGAGCTTTTAAATAATATAAACGAATATTTAAAAACTTTATAAAAAAATACCACTTTAAAGTGGTATTTTTTAGTTTTATTAAAATATTATGCTATATAAAAATTTATTTTACCAAATATTTTTCATATAAATCTTTAAAGTCTTGTGTATCTTTAAATTTATTAAATTCTATATTTTTATTTTCTAATTGTTTATAAACTTCTTCTAAAAATACTGGTATATCTTTAGCTAAAATATCACATATAGGTTTACCTAATCTTGTATTGCTTTCTTCAAAGCTACCATCTATGCTAAGCTCATAAGCATCTACTATCTCGCCTTCTACCATTTTTCTTTTACCCATAAGCCCTATCATAGCCACTTGGTGTCTACCACAAGAGTTAGGACAACCAGATATATGAATTTTAGGCAATAAGTCTTTATTAAGATTATTGTTTTTAAAGTGTGATATTATATCTTTTAATAATGTTTGGCTTTCTGCCAAGCCAATTTGACAAACAGGAACACCTATACAACTTAAACTTTGTGATAATTTAGTAGTTTGATTAAAGTCTTTGCAAATATCTAAAATTTTTAAAGTTTCTTTAGCATTAAGGTTGTTTATATAAAAACTTTCTTCCATAGTAGCTATTAGTTTAATATAGTCTTTACTATCTGTATTTTGTATAAAATCAACTATATTATCAAAGTCTTTTGAAGATATAATACCTCCAATAGGTTTTATAATAGCTGTATATCTGCCTTTTTGTTTTTGTGCTATAATATTATTATTTTCTTCTATATCACCTTCATTAGCATCTGGTATAACTATTTCCTCAGCCTCTTTTACATCTAGATTTTTAGCCTTAGATTTTTCTATATAATTATTATATAAAGATAAAAATCCATCATTACCCTTTTCTTGTAATATATATCTTATTCTAGCTTTATTTTTATTTTCATAATTACCATTTTCTTTAAAAAGCTCTATTAAAGCATCTACATAATATAAAATTTTTGTAGGCTCTATTAATTCTGGTAACTCAAGTCCAACTTGAGGGTTTTTACCAAGCCCACCAGCTACAAAAACTCTAAAATATTTTTTACCATCTTTTATAGTAGCTAAAAATCCTAAATCTGTTAAGGTAGTGTTAGATAAATTGCTTTTACCGTTAGAAAAACCAACTTTTACCTTTCTAGGCAAATTGTAAGTATCCATTCTTTGTAAAAAATAATCTGTTACATAATTTGCATAAGGTGTAACATCAAAAGCTTCATCTTTTTCAACATTAGAAAGTGGAGAAGATGTTACATTTCTAGGGAAATTACCACCACAGCCATATCCTATTAAATTATTTTCTACACATTCTTTAAAAATACTAAGCACTGTGTCTAATGATAATCTGTGAAGTTGTATGGCTTGTCTTGTTGTAGGGTGTATTTCTTTAATATCATATTTTTTAATAAACCCTTGTAAAAGGTTAATAGATTTATCTGTAAATACACCAGAAGGTATTTTTATACGCACCATAAAGCTTTCTCCGCCACGCTCTGCATATATACCAAACTTGCCAGATGCTTTTTTAAAGTCGTGCATAGTTATTTCTCTTTTTAAAAATTTTTCACCTTGCTCTCTTAATAATTCTATTTGTTCATCTAAAAACTTTTTTAAATCTGCCATAATCTTCTCCTTTAAAAACTCTTTATTTTTATTATAACATTGCTATTTTAAAAGTCAAGTTTATAATAATAATAACCAAAAACCTTGTTATTTATTATTTTTTCTAAAAATATATTGACAAATTTATATAATATATATAAAATCATATTACAAGATAAATGCTATGAAAAAGAAGAGTAAATATTGGCAGGCAAAAGAGAGAGTTGCCCTTGGCTGTAAGGTAACTTTGCAAATGTAATATTGAAGGTAGCTTTGGAGCAGATAGGGTGAACTAATAGTAGCTCTATACGGTTAGCTTACGTTAAAAGCTTTGAGTGCTTGCAGTTTTTTTGCTTGAAATAAGGTGGTACCACGATGCTTTCGTCCTTTGTTGATGAGGGCTTTTTTTATTATTTTAATAAATATAAAAGTAGGTGATATTATTAAAATATTAGCTCTAATATTTATATTAATAGGTATAATAATTATATTAAAATACCTTTTTAATAATAAACCTAAACAAAATATAGATAAATCTTTGTTAGATATAAAAGATGATTTAGAAAAAAATAAGATAAAAGATGATGAAAAAGAAGAATATATATCAGAGATGTTTTCACATAAAAGCAGTATCTTTTTAATGATAGGTTTATTTTTAATTTTTATAGCAATTATAATATATATATCCTTAGGAGGTTTTTTTAAATGAAAAAAGAACTAGAGAAAAACTATAATCCTTCTATTGAAGAAAGGATTTATAAAAATTGGTTAGAAAAAAAATATTTTCACGCAAAGGTTGATAAAAATAAAAAACCTTATACAATAGTTATACCACCACCAAACATTACAGGCCATCTTCATATGGGACACGCTTTAGATAACACTTTACAAGATATTCTTATAAGATGGAAAAGAATGCAAGGTTATTCTGCTCTTTGGCTACCAGGCACAGACCACGCTAGTATATCAACAGAGGTAAAAATAATAGATAAGTTAGCTAGCGAAGGTGTAACAAAAGAAGACTTAGGTAGAGAAGAGTTTTTAAAAAGAGCTTGGGAATGGAAAGAAGAATATGGTGGAACAATAGTAAATCAGCTTAAAAAGCTTGGTAACTCTTGCGACTGGGACAGAGAACGCTTTACAATGGACGAAGGCTTATCTAAGGCAGTAATGGAAGTATTTATACGTCTTTATGAAAAAGGATATATTTATAAAGGAGAAAAACTTATAAACTGGTGCCCTAACTGTCAAACAACTATATCTGATGCAGAGGTAGACCACGAAGATAAAAATGGCTTTTTCTGGCATATAAAATATCCTATTAAAGGTACAGATAAGTTTTTACAATTTGCAACAACTCGTCCAGAAACTATGCTAGGTGATACAGCAATAGCAGTAAACCCTAATGATGATAGATATAAAGAATTTATAGGTAAAACTTGTGTAGTACCTTTTGTTAATAGAGAGATACCTATTATAGCAGATGACTATGTAGATATGGAGTTTGGTACAGGGGTTGTTAAAATAACACCTGCTCACGACCCTAATGACTTTGAAGTAGGACAAAGACATAACTTACCAAAAATAAACATTTTAAATGATGATGGCACTATAAATGAAAATGGCGGTCAGTTTAATGGTTTATACAGATATGATGCAAGAAAAGAAATTATAAAAGAGCTTGACAAACTAGGACTTTTTGTAAAAGAAGAAGCTATTAATCACTCTGTTGGTGTTCACGAACGTTGTTCTCACGTTGTAGAGCCTCTTATTAAGAGCCAATGGTTTGTAAAGATGGAAGAGCTTGCAAAACCAGCTTTACAAGCATACTATGATAATGAGCTTCGTTTTATACCAGATAGATTTGGTAAAATATATACACATTGGCTAGAAAATATAAAAGACTGGTGTATATCTCGTCAGCTTTGGTGGGGTCATAGAATACCTGCTTATTATTGTGAAAAATGTGGTCACATAGAGGTAGCTAGAGAAATGCCTAGTGCTTGTTCAAAATGTAATCATACAGTGCTTGTGCAAGATGAAGACACTTTAGACACTTGGTTTAGCTCTGCTTTATGGCCGTTTTCTACTCTTGGGTGGCCAGAAAAAACAGAAGATTTAGAATATTTCTACCCTACTAACGTATTAGTTACAGGATATGACATTATATTCTTCTGGGTTGTACGTATGGTATTTTCTGGTCTTGAACAAATGAATGAATTACCTTTTAAAGATGTTTTAATTCACGGTCTTGTTAGAGATTCTGAAGGTAGAAAAATGAGTAAATCTTTAGGTAATGGTATAGACCCACTAGAAGTTATAGAAAAATATGGTGCAGATGCTTTAAGGCTTATGCTTACATCAGGTAACTCTGCTGGTAACGACTTAAGATTTTATTGGGAAAAAATAGAAGCTAATAGAAACTTCTTAAACAAAATATGGAATGCTACTCGCTTTATATTAATGAATATAGAAGATGAAGATTTATCTAATGTATCTTTAGATAGCCTTACAGATGCAGACAAATGGATTTTATCTAAATGTAATACCCTTGCTAAAGAGGTAACTCAAAATTTAGATAGTTATGATTTAGGTGTTGCTTTATCTAAAATATATGATTTTATATGGGACGAATATTGTGATTGGTATATAGAAATGGTTAAACCTCGTCTTTATAATAAAGAAGATGAAACAAGAAAATCTGCTTTATATACATTAAAAACAGTTCTTATAAATTCTTTAAAAATGTTACACCCGTTTGCTCCATTTGTAACAGAAGAAATATTTACATCTATACAAGATGAAGAAGAAACAATTATGTTATCTAAATGGCCAGAGTTTGACGAAAAATTAAACTTTACAAATGAAGAAGAAAAAGTAGAGCTTATAAAAATAGCTGTAAAAGGTATAAGAAATATACGTTCAGAAATGAATGTACATAATAGCAAAAAAGCTCAAATAATTATATCTTCTAACAGTGAATTGGTTAATAATACGTTTAAAACAAGTGAAATATTCTTTAAAACATTAGCTTTTGCAAGCGATATGATAATAGAAGAACATAAAAATGCACCTGAAGGTGCTGTATCTGTTGTTATACCAAATGGTGTTATATATATGCCTTTTGATGAGCTTGTAGATATAGAAAAAGAATTAGATAGACTTAAAAAAGAAGAAGAAAAACTTATAAAAGAAGTAGAACGTGTAGAGAAAAAACTTTCTAACCAAGGCTTTGTAGCTAAAGCACCAGAAAAAGTTATAGCAGAAGAAAAAGAAAAAATGACAAAATATAAAGATATGTTAGAAAAAGTAAGAGAACAAATAGCTACTTTAAAAAAATAATATTTTATAATTGATTTTATATACTTTATTTATAAAACATTAATTGAGGCTACATATATAAGTATGTAGCCTCAATATAATTTAATATTTTTTAAATAATTATTTTAATGAACGAATTACTTTACAAGGATTTCCAACAGCTAAGCTATTAGGTTCAATATCTTTTGTAACAACACTTCCAGCTCCAATAACACTATTATCACCAATTGTTACACCTGGCAATATAATAGCTCCAGTACAAATCCAAACATTATTTCCAATATTAACTGGATGTGCATATTCTAGCCCTTGAATTCTCTCTTCTACATTCATAGCGTGTTCTTCCGTTACAATAGTTACATTAGGTGCAATAAATACATTATCTCCAATATTTATTTTACCAGCATCTAAAAGTTTACAATCTGTATTTATAAAAAAGTTGTCTCCTACAGAAATATTATAACCATAAGTACAAAAAAATGGTTGCTCTACAATACAGTTTTTACCAACTTTTCCAAATAAATTTTTTATGGCTATTTCTCTTTCTTCAGTATTTAAAGGATTAATATTATTATATTCGTATAATTTTTTTGTTTTAAGATTTCTTTCTTGTATTAATTCAGTCTCATTAGGTTGATATATTAGTCCTTTATGAGATTTTTCTTTTTCTGTCATAATTTATCCCACCCTATTATTAATAAAATTTATATAATTATATCTATTCATATACTTTTTGTCAACCAATATTTTTTTAATTTTAACTATAGTATGTTATATAATATAATAGTAATATACTATATAATTACTTTAAAAAATCTTATATTTAAGTATAAAAATGTAATAATTATACAAAATATTAATTTTTAAACATATATAAGTGCAATTTTATTAATTTTATGATATAATATGCATATAATTATACATAAATGAAAAGGAGATGATAACAAATGGCTAGTTTTATGGAAAACTTTGCTGGTATAGTAGGCAATATAAGTGATTTCTTATATACTTGGATATTGGTAGCACTTCTTATTATAACAGGTTTATATTTTAGTATTAGAACAGGTTTTGTTCAAATAAGATTACTACCAGAAGCATTAAAGGTTATTGTAGAAAAAAAATATGGTGCTGGAATATCTTCATTTCAAGCATTAATGATTTCTACTGCATCTCGTGTTGGTACTGGTAACATTATAGGTGTAGCTCTTGCAATAGGTACAGGTGGCCCTGGTGCAGTTTTTTGGATGTGGCTTCTTGGTATTATAGGTAGTGCATCTGCCTTTATAGAAAGTACATTAGCTCAAATATATAAAACAAAAGATGGTGATGGCTTTAGAGGTGGCCCTGCATATTATATACAAACAGCTTTAAAAAGTCGCCCTCTTGGTATTCTTTTTAGTATTTTTTTAATAGCTTGTTTTGCTTTTGGGTTTAATGCTTTACAAGCTTTCAATATAGGAGATTCTTTAAAATATTATTTCCCTAATTATTCTAATAGTATTATCCCTGTTGTGCTTGGTATTGTTTTAGCAACATTAACAGGCCTTACAATATATGGTGGTGTTAAAAGAATAGGCTTTATAACATCTGGCTTAGTTCCTGTTATGGCTTTAATATACATAGGTTTAGGTTTATTTATAACAATAAAAAATATTAACCTTTTACCAAATGTTTTTAAAAGTATATTTGTAGAAGCATTTAATTTTGAAGCTATATTTGGTGGAGGTGTTGGTGCTTTTACTAGTTCTTGTGTTATGCAAGGTATAAAAAGAGGACTTTTTTCTAATGAAGCTGGTATGGGTTCTGCTCCTAATGCAGCTGCAACAGCAGATGTATCTCACCCAGTAAAACAAGGTCTTGTTCAAATGTTTTCTGTATTTATAGATACAATTTTTATATGCTCTACAACTGCTATGATTTTACTATGCTCTGGTGTTTCAGAGGGAACAGGTATACAATTTGTTCAAAATGCCGTTAGAGCAAACTTTGGAGAATTTGGTATACATTTTATATCAATAGCTATATTTTTATTTGCATTTAGCTCTTTAATAGGTAACTATTGCTATGCAGAAGCTAATATAAAATTTATAAAAGATAATAAAATAGTTTTAAATGTATTTAGAATATGTTGCCTTATTATGATTTTCTTTGGAACTCAAATGAGCTTAGATGCTGCTTGGAACTTAGCAGATTTACTTATGGGCTTTATGGCAATAGTAAATATAATATCTATACTTCTTTTAGGAGATATCTCTATAAAATGTCTTAAAAATTATATAGAGCAGAAAAAACAAGGTAAAGAACTTATATTTAAAGCTAAAGATATTGGGCTAGATAATACAGAATATTGGAAATAATTGTATTTTATATTAATAAAAAAAAGATGTAGAAAAATTTCTACATCTTTTTTTATTAATACTTACCAAAATCTAAACTTTCGTTAATAATAATATCTGTGCTATCATCTAATATAATCATATCATCTGATGCTAAATCTATATTATTTATAGATTTAGTTTTAATAGGTTTAGATTCATTTATATTTATATTTTTAATTTTTTTATCATCAGCTTTTTTATGTATATCAATATTCACATTTTTATTTAAAGATTTTTTATCATCTTTAAGTTTAAATTCAGAAACAGATGCATAAAATACTTCTGCTTGGCTTGCAAGCTCTTCAGAAGCTGATGCTGATTCTTCACTTGTAGCAGTATTTACCTGAGTAACTTTAGCTATTTGTTCTATTCCTTCAATAACTTGTGATATAGATTGTTCTTGTGCGTTAGAAGATTTAGCACAAGATTCTACAAGGTTAGATATAGCCTCTATTTGCTCTACTATAGATATAAGAGCCTCAGATGTTTGATTAGCCATTTTAGAACCTTCTTCTACCTTCATAACAGAACTTTCTATAAGCTCAGTTGTTTCTCTGGCAGCTTGTTGGCTTCTACCAGCTAAGCTTCTTACTTCTTCAGCAACAACAGCAAAGCCTTTACCGTGTTCACCAGCACGAGCCGCCTCTACTGCTGCGTTAAGAGCAAGTATGTTAGTTTGAAAAGCAATGTCGTCTATAACTTTTATTATGTTAGATATACTACTAGCTGCTGTGTTTATAGCCTCCATAGCTACAAGCATATTGTTCATTTGGTTGCTACCTATAGATGCATTTTCTCTTGTTTTTATAGCAAGCTCATTTGCCTTATTAGAATTTTTAGCATTTTCTAATGTTTGCTCAGAGATAAGCTTTATAACAGCATTAAGTTTTTCAACAGATTCTGCTTGTTGTGTAGCCCCTTCTGCTAAAGATATGCTAGATTGTGATATTTGTCTAGAACCGGCAGATACTTGTTCAGCAGAAGATATAATTTCTTTTGTAAGAATATTTAAGTTTTTAACTATTAAATTGACAGATTGCTGTATAGCTTTAAAATCTCCTAAATATTCTCTATCAATAGAAACATCAAAGTTTTTATTTGCCATTTCATTAAGTATATTAGATATTTCTGATATATAAGAACCAACTATTTCTGCTGTATAATTTACAGTTTGTTTTATTTTATCAAATTCACCTTTATATTCATTAGTTATTCTATGTTCAAAATTACCTAAAGAGAATTGATAAAGAGCATTTTGAGTTTCTTTAATAGGTACAACAACACTATGAACAAAAGTATTTAAGCCATCTATTGTAGCTTTCCATTCTCCGCTATAATCTTTACTATCTATTTTATATTCTAAGTCACCATTAATAGCAGCATTAATAAGACCATTTATTTCTTTAGAAACAGAATTTAAAGTTGATTGTACATTTTTCAAAGCTTGAGTAGATACTGCTTTATCCCCTGCAAGCTCTTTTATTTTACTATCAAATCTACCTTGCTCTATTTGTTTTATATTTTCTGCAACATATAATGTATCTTCTACTAGCCCATTTGTAGCAGTATTGATAGCTTCTGTTGCATTTTTAAACGCACCACTATATTTATCTGAGTTTATTCTATAACTTGTATTACCTTCATCTAAATTTTCAGAAAGACTATTAATATCATCTATAATACACTGTATAGTACCTGACATATTAGCTATTGTGTTAGAAAGTTGTCCTAGTTCATCTCTATCATTACTTCTTATGTCTACATCTAGCTGTCCTTTTAAAACCATTTGAGCAGCTTGTCTAATTTTTTCAATAGGTTTTCTTATAGAATTTGATAAGCTAATACCAAACACTATACTAAATATTATACAAAAAATAGTTAAACAAAGAAGCATAATAGTTTTAGTATTCATAGATTTTAAAACACCATCTAAGTTAGATACCATTTCAGAAAAGTTTACATTAGGCAATTGATATGCTGTTTCAAAAAGCTCATCACCTATATTAGCTACTAACTGCTCTTGCTCTTGTGCTTCAACAGTTTTTCCTTGCTCTGAATAGTCTAAAAATAGCATAAAACCATTATAAAATTCATCCATTTTTACAATACAGTCTTCTATTATAGCTCTTAAGTCTTCATCGTGTTCTTTATCTAACTTTACTAATGCTGCTTCTAAAGGAGCTCTAGCAGCTTTATATGCATCATCAACAGTTTTTTTAGCTTGTTCATATTGAGTGGCAGTATAATTTTTATTTAAATCTTTATTAACTCTAAAAGTTGTAAACCTAAGCTGTATAACATTTTCAATAGAGCTCATACCTTTTTCAATAGTACCCTTATTTAATTCAAGTTCTGATTGTATAACCTTTTTAGATTGATATATACCATCAGTAGAAAACATACCAATAAACCCAACTAAAATTACAGTTATAGTTATCATTATCAAAAACTTTGTTTTTAATTTAATATTTCTAAGTAACATTAATATCCCCCTTTTATAAATTAGATATGTTTCATATTATTTTTTACCATATCTATAAAATAATTGTGTACATCATAGCAATTAGTAAGCTCTGGATGAAAAGCTGTTGCAAGCTGGTTATTTTGTCTAACAGCAACTATCTTTCCATCTACAATAGATAATATTTCTACACCTTCTCCTACTTCTTGTACATAAGGAGCTCTTATAAAAGTCATAGGTATTTGTTTGTTGTTAAAGTCTGCTAAGGTATTAAAGCTGCCAAGTTGTCTTCCATAAGCATTTCTTTTAGCAATAATATCTAAAGTAGCTAAATGTGTTCTATGGTCATTATCTATTTTTTTTGCAAGGAGCAAAAGCCCTGCACAAGTACCAAAAACAGGTATATTATTTTTAATTTTTTCTACAAGCATATCAAATATATCAAGCTCTTTTAATAATTTACCCATAGTAGTGCTTTCTCCACCAGGTAAAATTATACCATCAAAATGTTTTTGTATATCTTTTTTTTGTCTTATCTCAAAAGTTTCTATCCCCAGATTATTTAATATATTAATATGCTCTATAAAAGCACCTTGTAAGCATAAAACACCTATTTTCATTACTTACCTCTTTCTGCCATTAAAAGCTCTATCTCAGACTCGTTAATACCAACCATAGCTTCGCCTAAATCTTCAGAAAGCTCTGCTATAAGCTTATAATCTTGATAATTAGTAACAGCTTTTACAATAGCTGTAGCTCTTTTAACAGGGTCTCCAGATTTAAATATACCAGAACCTACAAATACACCTTCTGCACCTAAGTTCATCATTAAGGCAGCATCTGCTGGCGTTGCAATGCCCCCTGCTGCAAAGTTTACAACTGGTAATTTACCATTTTCATATACAGATAATAATAATTCATAAGGTACCCCTAGTCTTTTTGCATTATCAAAAAGCTCATCTTCTCTTAATGCTTGTATACGTCTAATTTCAGAATTTATCATTCTCATATGTCTAACAGCTTGTACAATATCACCTGTACCAGGTTCACCTTTAGTTCTTATCATAGATGCACCTTCTGCTATTCTTCTAAGAGCTTCACCTAAATCTTTAGCACCACATACAAAAGGCACTTTATATTTAGTTTTATCTATATGATAACAATCATCAGCAGGTGTTAAAACTTCACTTTCATCTATATAGTCAATCTCTATGGCTTCTAATAAAGATGCCTCTACAAAATGGCCTATTCTAACTTTTGCCATAACAGGTATAGTAACAGCTTGTTGTATTTCTTTTATCATTTTAGGGTCGCTCATTCTAGCAACACCACCACAAGCTCTTATATCTGCTGGTATTTTTTCAAGAGCCATAACGGCACAAGCACCAGCCTCTTCTGCTATTCTTGCTTGTTCAGGAGTTGTTACATCCATTATAACACCACCTTTTAACATTTGGGCAAGTTCACAATTTAGTTTATATCTGTTATTCATATTCATTCTCCTTTTCTAAATATATATTTAACTCTTATTATAAACTTTATTATATCTATTTTCAATAATTATTTATAAAAAATTATAAAATAAAAGGCAGGTTACCCTGCCTCTTATTTTATACTGTTAAAGATGCATCCTCTTCATCTTCTTCATCTTCTTCATTATGTTTTTCTTTATCTATTATTTGTTTTTTAACAACGTACGCTATAATAATTACTACTAATATTATCAATAATATTATCAGTATACTTATGTTGCCTTCTAATCCAAAACCAAATGCTGGTTTTTCTGTAAGTCTTCTTTCATTTATTCTGCTACCATTATTAGATGCTTCTTCTATAATGTTATCTATACTAGCATTTATTGGTTCATTATCAGGTATAATATTTGTTATAGCTTGTCTTGCCATCTCTTCGTGCTCTGGCGTTATTTCTTCTAAATTACCAAATGTATATACATTATTTGGGGTTACTACATTTGGTTCTTCTACTATGTTGTTTTCAACGTTTTCATTATCTCCACCATTGTTTCCGCCATTATCTATTATTGGTGGTGCTACTTGGTTATCATTTGTAGTAGCTTCTGTTGTGTTATCATTTGTAGTAGCTTCTGTTGTGTTATCATTTGTAGTAGCTTCTGTTGTGTTATCATTTGTAGTACTTTCTGTTGTGTTATCATTTGTAGTACTTTCTGTTGTGTTATCTCTTGTAGTACTTTCTGTTATATTATCTCTTGTAGTACTTTCTGTTGCATTATCTCTTGTAGTACTTTCTATTGGAGTTTCCGTTGGAATTTCTGTTGGAATTTCTGTTGGTGGTTCCGTTGGTGGTTCTGGCTCGTCTTTTTTAGTCCATTTAGCATATAAATCTATACTTAATGTATCTTTGCCATCATCTTGTACTACATTCCATATATTGTCTACTTTTGTATTAAAAGAGCTTTCTAAATACCAACCCTTAAAATCATAATCATTTTTTGTAATTACTTTTAATTTGTAGTCTTCATCATTAAATTTAACAGTTTCTTTTTGGACATCATTACCATTATGATATCTTATCTCTACATCTTTAGAAGAATATTTAGCATATAATGTAGTATCCTTTGTTAAAGTTATATTTTTTATTTCATTTCCTGTAAAATCAGCATTATCATACCAACCTTCAAATGAATAACCTTTTCTGTCAGTATCTGAAACTAAATTTGATAATATAACTTCTTGCTCATATAAAGTATAAGTTTCTTCTTTATTATCATAACCATATACTAATTTAAGCGTATGCTTAGGTTTATTATTATTAAAAATAGCATATAAATTTACATTAGTAGAAGTCATTTTTACTACATCACCTGGTTGATATATTGGGTCTGCACTCCCTTTTACATTTGTATATCCTTCAAAAAAGCCATTACCCATTGGTATTATACTTGGTATTTTAATTTCAATTCCAGGTTTATACTGCTCTTTATTTAAAGGTATATCTTTTAAGTGTTGATTTGTATCTCCATCTATATAGCTTATGAAGCCTCTTATTTTTATATCTTTAGGATATGTCGTATTTTTTTCTACTCCAGTATAAGGGTCTGTTATTAATCCGTGTGTTAAAAATCTATATTTTTTGTCACTTGTTAAATCATCAAAGCTCTCTTTTATCATATGTTTTGTGTCAAAATGTGATGAGCCTTGATAATCTTGTTTAATGCCATTATGGTCTGTTACCCCTAATATTGTAAGACCGTATCCATTATGGTCTAATGTAACTTCAAATTCATTAGCACTTTTTCTATTTGTAGATACATAGTCTGTATTTATATACTCACCCAAGAAATATTCCTGTGTTTTAGCAGGAGAACCCCAACCTATATTATTTTTAATTGGAGAAGTATTTCTTTTTTGTTTTACATATATAGTATCTAAATTTTCACATATAATATCTATCTTGCTTTCATCCCAATAGTCACTAGGATATTTAAAAGCAATGCTACTCATTGTATTTACACTAGCTGGTATCTCTAAAGATTGTAAGCTAGTACAACCAGCAAATGCACTTTGACCTATAGATGTTATTCCTTCTAGCAATTCAATTTCTAAAAGGCTACTACAACCTTCAAACATATATGGTGTTATAGCTGTTATACCGCCTAAATTAATATTTACTAAACTAGTACAATCAGCAAATAACCTATCGTATATATAAGGGTTACCTTGTATATCAACTGTTTTTAAATTTTTACAATTTTCAAAGGCTCCTTCTCCTATATGGGTTACTCTATTAGGTAAAGTTAAAGTTTCTATTTTACAGGATGAAAATGCGTTTCCACCTATTTCAAGCTCTTGCCCTTCTTCTGATATGTTTAATTCTTTTACATTATTACCAAATGCATATGTTGATATATAACTAACTCTTCCTGGTATATTTAAAATTTCTATACCAGTCCCATCAAAAGCTTGAAAATTTATTGACAAAATTTCTCCTTCTTCTGATATATTTAATTGTTTCAATTTAGGTGCCCATGCAAAGCTCCAGTCTCCTATCCTTCTAACTCTTCCTGGTATATTTACAGTTTCTAAGTTAGCACAGTTATAAAAAGCACTTACACCTATATCTAATGCTTCGCCTTTTTCTGATATATTAACTATTTTTAAATTATCGCAGCTCTCAAATGCTGAATAGTCTACATAATTAACACCCTCTGGTATAGTTACTTCTGTTAGGCTTTGGCAATAATAAAATGTCTCTTCTTCTATTCGACCTTTTAAGCTATCTAAATTTATATTTTGTAAATTTATACATTTAAGAAAAGCTTCTTTTCCTAAAGTTTCTATATTTTCTAAGTTTATAGTTTCTAAGTTACCAGCATTTTTAAATGCTCCTTCTTCTATAGTTTTTACTGTTTCTGGTAACGTAACTTTAGTTATAGTGTTGAATTTTTCAAAGGCATTCTTTCCTATAGAGTTTATAGTTACAGCCCCTGTACTTCTAAATGCTTTATCACTATTTGTTGTAACTGTTTTTTTATAGCTTAATTGCTCTGGAATAACTATTTCTGCTTCGTTACCTATATATCCTAATATTTGTCCACTTCCGTTTTGTTCATCTACACATATTATAAAGTTTCCTGTTGTATCTGGATATGTGTTTTCCCAATAAACATATTTAGCTCCCCATTTTGCTCCATAGATACTATCTATTTTATGGTTTGGTAACCATACATTTTCTACACCAGTAAATGCATCTCTATCTATCCTTGTTGTTGCTTGTGGTATTTCTACATTTTTTAAACTATTACAATCATAAAATGTATATTGGTATATATGTTGTACTTTATCTGGTATATTTATTTCTTTAAGGTTTTTACAACCTTGAAATGCACTTTCTCCAATATAACTAACACTCTCTGGTATAACTATTTTAGTTATATTAACATTATTTGGGTTAAGATTTTGTGGTGGGTCATATTCATCTGTATGATAAAATGCATTTTCTCCAATGCTTGTAACATTACTTGGTATAATTACTTCTGTTTTATCTCCAATATATTTTTGTAAATGTCCATCAGCATCTATAACAAATTCAGTATTATCTTTTGATGTATCTTTCCACCATACAACACCTAATCGAGAACCCCAAGGAGCACCTACTAAACCAGAATCTGCTTTATTTTTATCTATTTTTATATCAATATTGCGCCCTGCAAATGCATCTGGTGCTATATATTCTATATCTGAAGGTATGGTTATCTCTCTTAAAGAATTGCGTCCTGCAAATGCTCTATATTCTATCCTTTTTATGCTATTAGCACTAAATGTTTTTAGACCGTTTGCATATACAAATGCTTCATATCCTATCGTATCTACTGTATCTATTTGTATATTCTCTACTGCATAGCTTATTACTCTCTCTTCTATTATAGAAGCATTTCCAATAACAATATTTTTAGCTATACAACTATAAAATGAATACTCACCTATATATACAGGGTTATCTTTAGCAGCCTCTATTCGTATTTCTTCTAATGGTTGCTCTGTAGAAAATGCAAACATTCCTATATTAGTTATACCATTTGGTATTACTATTTTA
>CALWSN010000059.1 GCA_944384215.1 uncultured Clostridia bacterium
AAAATATCTTTGGATATTTACCAAGAGCTTTTGAACAAGGTGAAACAGATGTTGAAGCTAGGGTTAAAATGGCAGATGCTTCTACTTTAGCTGGTATGGCTTTTGCTAACTCATTCTTAGGTATTTGTCACTCTATGGCGCATAAATTAGGTAGCTACCACCACTTACCACACGGTGTTGCTAACGCATTATTAATAACTGAAGTTATGAAATTTAATGCATCTGAAGCACCTACAAAAATGGGTACTTTTGCTCAATATGAATACCCTAAAGCTATCGAAAGATATGCAGAAGTTGCTGACTTCTTAGGTCTTAAAGGTAACTCTAATAAAGAAAAATTCGACAACCTTGTTAAAGCTGTTGAAGAATTAAAAGCTAAAGTTGGTATCAAAAAATGTATTAAAGACTATGGCGTTGAGGAAAAAGTATTCTTAGAAACTCTTGACCAAATGGTTGAAGATTCTTTTGATGACCAATGTACTGGTGCTAACCCAAGATATCCTCTTATGAGCGAAATGAAAGAAATGTTCTTAAAAGTTTACTATGGTAAATAATTTGACTTAATATATATTTAAAAAGAGAAGATTTTTATCTTCTCTTTTTACTTATTATTATAATATATCTTTTTAAAGTTCTTTTTAAATTGTTGGGGTATATTTTTAAATACATCGTATATAAAAAATTAGTTTAGGAGATAATTAATGAATGTAATTTTAAAAAAACCTACATTTGATGAACTTGTGTTTCGTCAAAAATTAATGTTAGATGAAGATACTATGTCATATAATAAAGCTTATGGTGGGACAATTGAATTTCCTAAAGAAAATTGGGCAAATTGGTATAAACATTGGATTTTAGATGATTCAAAAGATTATTTTTATAGATATATATTTGATAAAAATATTAATGAATTTGTTGGAGAAATTTCTTATCGTAAAGATAAACAAGAAGATTGTTATATTTGTAGTATAATCATTTTACATAAATATAGAAACAAAGGCTATGGTAAAAAAGCATTAACTATGCTTTGTGATATAGCAAAACAAAATGGTATTAATTCTTTATTTGACAACATTGCTTTAAACAACCCTTCTTTATCTCTATTTTTAAAGCTAGGTTTTAAAATATGTTATCAAAATAATGAATTTACAAGAGTAAAAATTGATTTAAAATAAATAAAGGTGTAGAGCTAACTACACCTTTATTTATTTTATACTACCAGAGCCTTTTATTTTTGTATTGCATTGTATATCAAAATTTACATAATCATAAATATTATTATTTTCTAAATTATATTTATCATATAAACTATACTCATTTTTTCTTATAAGTTCTTTTAAGCCTATTATATCCACATTTAATTGGCTTATAGTATTAATAGAATTTTCTATTTCATTTTTTACATATTTAGAAATTTCATCTTCTATCATTTTATATTTTTCTGTGTCTATCATTATGTTTTTACCAAGTTTATATTCTGATATATTACCTTCTATATTTATAATAAACTGACAAACTATTTTATTATCTTGTTCATAAAAATTTTTTTCTATTTTCTTTTTAAATATAGATGTAGACACATATCCATTTTCAAAAGGTATTGCTATTTCTCCTAAAGATTTTTTATCTATTATCCATAATAATCCTTTTGTAGTAGTATCGTCTAAATAACTAATATATTTTCCATCTTTTAAAGCTATTAGCCCTGTTAACCTAACATCATCATCTACAATTTGTATATTAGGTATAGCAGTATCACCTATTGAAAGTAACTGCTGTATAATATCTTCTAAATCTACGCTATAAGTAAAAGAAGAATTTTTCTTATTATTTTTATAAAAATCATTTATATATATACCAAGCATTTTTTCATCTTTAGGTATAGTTTGTAGTATATCTTGTGCTATTTCTGTTGTACCTAAAACTATAATTTTTCTGCTTATTTCATTATTTCTTTCTAATGCGTCTATTACTTCTTTTAGCATATTTTCATCTTCTAATATTTCTTTGCCTAAAACAACTACTTTTGTATGTCCATAGTATAAATTTTTACTCATATAAGTGTCTATTAATTCAATTGTAGAAGCAACAGAAGAACCTTCAGCTATTTTTATAGCCTCATTTATACTTTTACCTTTATCTTCGCTCATAGGGTCTGCTTGTTGGTTACTATTTCCACTTTTTTCACCTTCTGATACTTCTGGCATAGCCATAGACACAATAAATCTTTTTTCTTCGCCTGTTTTTTCTGTATTAGTGTCATTTTCTTTTGTATATTTGTCTATACCTATTGCCAAAACTAATGCTCGTTCTTCTAGCTCTACTTTATCAAAGCAACCTGTTAAAGCTAATATAAAAACTAAGCTTAAAAATATAATTTTAAATATTCTCATTTTTTAACCCCCTTACCTTAGCTACTATATATAAAACTATTGGTAAGATGACTATATAAAAAATACCAAATGTAAAGTAAAAAACATCCATTATTTTATATACTACCGTTATGTTGGCTGGTAAAAAAGATATAAAATATATTATAGGTATGCATATACAAATAAATGTAGTATGAGTACCTACTTTAGCTATATCTTTAAATATTAAAGATGCAAAAAACATACCTGCATTAACCATCATAAAAATAGATATTATCCAAAATGTCATTATAAGTGCATCTTGTCTTTCTATAAAAGAGCCTGGCAAATCTATTGTATCCATTATTTCTAAAACTGGCCACATTTGATGCATAATATCATATTTACCAAATCTAGCTATTGTTATAGTTGTAATAATAGTCATTATTATACCTACTATTAATATAGCTGTTGTTGTAGCTTTTTGTATTTTTTCTTTTTCTTTAATGTATGGATAAACTAAAAATATAAACTCTATACCTGTAAAATAAAATAACATATATCCTCCACCTTTTAAGGTGTCTATGCTATTAATTTCTTTAAAAAATGGTTTAAGGTTAGAAAAATCTATATCAAAAATAGATATAAAAAATACAAAAGCTAGTGGTATAAACACAACAAAAACAAGTATCTCTGCTATACGCCCTCTTGCTTCATAACCTTTACTAGCCATATAAGAGCCTAAAAGCAACATACTAAAAGATATTATCCAAAAAGGTGTATTAAAAAGCATTATTTCTTTTAATATTTCAGAAAAAATTCTTATCTCCATAGCTACACCTATCATAATTTTTATAATAAATCCAAAACTTATAAGTATACCTAAAGGTCTACCTAAAATTTTGCAAGTATAATCTACAAAACTATCATTAGGGTATATTTTAGCTACTTGATTTATTACTATTAAGAAAAATAATGATAAAGCTAATCCTATTAAAATAAGTATCCAACCATTTTGCCCACCAAACTGTACTGCTTTTTGAGGTAAAATAGTTATACCCATACCAAAAATATCTAATATTAAAAGTAGCTTTAGCTGTCTTAAAGTTATAAAATTATTATCTGCAAACATATCTCCCCTCCTTAATTAATATCTTCTTTCTTATTTTTTTTAAGGCTTAGCCTAGTTTTTTGGCTATCTTTTGCAAAAATAGGTCTTTTTCTAAGCATAAATACTGGTAATTTTATTATTGTATCTTTAATATCGTTAAGTCCATATTCTTTTACCGATACAAATGGATATAAATAAGGTATGCCAAAACTTTTTAATGTTACAAGATGTATAAGGCAAACCAATATAGCCAACCAAAAACCAAAAAAGCCTAATAGTGATGATAAAAGTATTATAAAATATTTAGTAAGCCTATATCCTGCTGTAAGAGCTATATTAGGTATAGCAAAATTACAAATAGCAGTAAGAGCTATAACTATTACTACTATTGGGCTAACAAGCCCTGCTTCAACAGCTGCTTGCCCTATTATTATCCCCCCTACTATACCAAGGGTACTCCCTATTGCCGAAGGTAGCCTTATACCTGCTTCTCTAAGTGTTTCAAATGCAAGCTCCATTAAAATTATCTCTACAACAGCTGGTATTGGTACTGATTGCCTTGCCTCTGCCATTTTTAAAATAAGCTCCATAGGTATCATAGCTGGGTGATAAACTGCTATTGCTATATATAACCCAGGTAAACATACTGCTAATACCCCTGCTATATATCTTATTATTCTTGTAAAACTCATTATCTCAAAGCGTTGATAATAATCTTCTGATGATTGATAAAAACTAGCTAATATAGTTGGAACTATTATTACGAAAGGCGTGTTATCTACAACAATAGCTATTCTTCCTTCTAAAAGAGCAGCTGCTACCTTATCTGGACGTTCTGTCATTTGCATTTGGGGAAAAGGTGATTTATAATCATCTTCTATAAATTGTTCTATATAACCACTATCCAATATACCATCTATATCTATCATATTAAGGCGTCTTTCTACCTCTTTTAATATTTCTGGCCTTGCAATATCTTCCATATACATTATACCTATATCTGTTTTACTTCTTTTACCTATTCTTATTTGCTTTAGCTTTAAGTTAGTATCTCTTATACGCCTTCTTATTAAAACAGTATTTACTCTAAAAGTTTCTGTAAAAGCCTCTTTAGAACCTTGAACAACCACTTCTGTATCTGCCGTAGACACACTTCTTCTAGGAAACCCTTTAGTAGATAATATTATTGCCTTATCAAAACCATCTATTAATAGTAGTGTATTGCCTGATAATATTTCATCTATAACTTTTTCAAAGTCTGTTTCTTCAAAAAAATCAGCAGTAGCAATGCCACCATTTTTTAAAGCATCAAAAATATTTTCTTTAAGCTCATTTCCTGTTGGTTTAACCTGCCTTATGTCTATCATAAGTATATCTATAAGTTCATCTATAAATGCTCTCTCTGTCATTACATCTATATAGCTTATATAAAGGTTTGTTTCTCTATGTTCTCCAACAGGGAATTTTCTTTTTACTATATCACCAAAATCTTTAAATCTTGTGTCTAAATATTCTATATTTTTATCTATATCCTTATTTACATTCAACTTTTTTCCCTCCCAAAATTTATTTATAAATTTAGCTTTTACCAGTATTTTTTATTTATACATATTTTTTGTTAGACTTTTTTATATTTTTATTATAAAATATAAATAGAGTCTATTTTTAGGAGGTATATTATGAAAAATATTAATTTTGATAGTATTTATAATATTTTAGAAAATTCTTTTGAACCATTTTTACATAGAGGATATGAAAGACAAAAAGAGCTTTTAAATAATGAAAAATACAACATAATTACTTATGAAGAAAATGATGAAATACTAGGATTTTTAACTTATTGGCAAATAGAGCCTAACCTTTTATTTGTTGAACACTTTGCTGTTAACCCTAAAAAAAGAGGGTCTGGAGTAGGAACGAAAATATTTAATGACTTTTTAAAATTAGATGGTGATAAATTTTTAGAAGTAGAGCCACCTCACACAGAGATAGATAAAAAACGAATTAAATTATATGAAAGCTTTGGTCTTATATTTCACGAAAACCAATATTATCAACCACCTTATAATAAAGGTGATGATAAAACAAGGCTTCATATTATGTGCTCTAAACAGTTAGATAATAATACATTTGACTATCTAGTAAAAAAGGTATATAAATTAGTTTATAATTTAGACAACATCTAGGGGGTATTTATATTGAAAGATTACTTTAATATAGAACGTCTTATGACATATTGTAATTATGTTTTTTATTTTTTATGTATTAATTTACTTTGCGTAGTATTAAATATACCTTTATTTTTATTTATAGTTTTTATTGGTATAAAGCAAATACCTGTTTATTTTCCTTTATTTTTAATTTGTTGCATACCTATACCTGTATCTTTTTGTGCTTGTTTTTACTGTATTTCAAAATTTTTAAAAAATAAAGATTTAAATATTTTTAAAGATTTTATAAAAGGTATTAAATATAGTTTTTTTCAAAGCACATTTATAGGTATAATTTATTTAATAATAATTTTTATATTATATACTAATATAAAATATAGCATAGATAATAACTTAAATATTAATTTATTATTTTTCTTTATTATATTACTTTCATTCATTTTATTATCTAGCATAAATTCATTATTATTAATAAGTAAATTTTCTATAAAAACAACTCAAATATTAAAATATTCGTTTATAATAACATTTACAAAGCCAACACTAACTTTAGCTAATGGTTTTTGCTTTGTTTTTGGAATATATATATTTACAATTTATCCTATTCAAATGTTCTTTTTTTTATTTAGCCTAATATCATTTTTTGTTTATATAATAAATAAACATTTTTTAAGTTACTTAGAAGAAAATAATTATAAAAGATAAACTAATTTTTAGTTTATCTTTTTTATTTTAAAATATTAAATTTTAATTACTTTAATTGTATTTTAGTATATTTCATACAAAATATACCATAAAAATTAGTCATTTTAACATATTAGTTATTTTTTTAACATAAAATTATTAACAAATTTGTTATTAAATTAATATTTTTATTGATTTTTGTATATATTTTACTTATAATGTTAGTATAGTATATAAATTAAATTTATCTAAAATTTATATTATTTATTTATATTTAATATATTATTTATATAATTTTAATAAGTCATATAATAAGGGGGTTTTAATGTGAGTAAGGTTAAAAGAAAGAAAAAGTTTTTATCTAGAGATGACATAGAGCTAACGCTATTATCATTACCTACTCTTATATGGTTTATAGTTTTTAGTTTTATCCCTATGATAGGTATCTTAATTGCCTTTAAAGATTTTAGAATTTTACCAGGTCAAGGTTTTATAGGTAGTCTTATATCTAGTGAAAATGTAGGTTTAAAAAATTTCGAATTTCTATTTAAAACACCAGATGCTTCTATAATAATAAGAAACACATTACTATATAATACACTGTTTATTATTATAGGTACAGTTATTCCTGTTGTTTTAGCAATAGCTATAACACAACTTTATAGTAAAAAATTAGCTAAAATATGTCAAACAGCTATGTTTTTACCTCATTTTTTATCTTGGGTTGTTGTTAGCTATTTTGTTTTTTCATTTTTAAGCTATGATAAAGGTATATTTAATCAAATTTTAACTAAATTTGGTGGTGAGCCTGTTCAGTGGTATATGGAAAATAAATGTTGGCCTTATATAATAATTTTTATGAATACCTGGAAAGGTATGGGCTATGGTATGGTTGTATATCTAGCTGCTATAACTGGTATTGACCAAAGTTATTATGAGGCTGCATTAATAGATGGAGCTAAAAAATGGGAACAAATAAAATATATTACTATACCTCTTATTAAACCAATTATAATAATTATGTTTATTATGGCTGTTGGTAATATATTTAAGTCTGACTTTGGTTTATTCTATCAAGTGCCAAGAAACTCTGGTCTTTTATTTGCTACAACAGCTACAATAGATACTTATGTTTATAAGGCTATTGAGGGTACTGGTAGTATGGCTATGAGCTCTGCTGCAAGCTTTTTACAATCTGTTATTGGCTGTATAACTATTATTATAGCTAATGCTATTGTTAAAAAAATAGATGGAGAAAATGGACTTTTTTAGAGGAGGTATGTATATGAAATTAAGCAAAAATAAATTAGGTGGCTTTGAAAAATTTAATCGTGTACCGCCTCACGTAAATAATATAATATCTATTATTTTTATAATTTTAGCTATTGTATGTATTTTACCTGTTGTACTTGTATTTATGGTATCTATTAGTTCTGAAAAATCTATACAAGAATTTGGTTATAGATTTTGGCCTGCTCAGTTTTCTTCTCAAGCATATACCTATCTTGCCGAATCTAAAGATAGTATATTAAAGGCATTTGGCGTATCTATATTAGTTACCGTTTTAGGTACAATAGTAGGTCTTATATTAAATACAACTATTGCATATGCATTATCTAGAAAAAACTTTAAATTTAAGTCATTTTTCACTTGGGTTATATTTATACCTATGCTATTTAATGGTGGTATGATATCATCTTATATAGTTGTTTCTACTATGTTAAATTTAAAAGATACTATATGGGCTTTAATATTACCTATGGCAGTATCATCTTTTAATATTATTATATTAAGAACATTTTTTCAAACAACTATACCAGATTCTCTTATAGAATCTGCAAAGCTAGATGGTGCTAATCAATTAAGAATATTTACAACTATTGTTTTACCTATATCTCTTCCTGCTATTGCAACAATAGGGCTTTTCCTTACTTTTGCATATTGGAACGATTGGTACAACGCTTTATTATATATAGATAATAATTCTTTAATACCTATACAAGCTCTTTTAAATAGAATACAAGGTGATATAGAGTTTATGAACCAAAACATATCTTTATTAGGAGCATCTGCTGCCGAAGTTTTAGAAAAGCTTCCTTCAGAATCTGTTAGAATGGCAATTGTTATAGTTGTTGTTTTACCTATTGCTTGTTCATATCCGTTCTTCCAAAAATACTTTATATCTGGTTTAACTATTGGTGCTGTTAAAGAATAATATTAAATTAAGACTTAAACTATCATAAAGATAGCTTAATATAAAATTATATTTATAAGAAAAGAGGTTTTGTCTATGTTAAAAAATATTATAAAAAAATCATTAGCATTGGCTGTAACTGGTACTTTATTAGTAAGTTCGTTAGTAGGGTGTGGGGCTAAAACTGAAGGTGATAGCACAAATGAAGGCAATCAACAAACAGAAGCTAAATCTGATAAGCCTATCGACTTAGTTTGGTGGACAATAGGTAATGAACCTAAAGACCAAGCTTTAGTTAGCGAAGAAATTAACAAATATACATTAGAAAAATTAAATGTTAACCTTCAAATAAAATATGCTAGCTGGGGCGAATATAACACAAAAATGTCTAAAATAGTTCAAAGTGGTGAACCATTTGATATTGCCTTTACATCTGGTATAGAAAATTATCAAGATTTATTAAACAAAGGTTATTTTATGGATTTAACAGAGCTTTTACCAACTGCTACTCCTGATTTATACAACTTTATACCAGAAGATTTATGGACTGGTGTTACTATCAATGGTAAAATTTTAGGTGTACCTGCTTATAAAGACTCTGCTCAAGCTCAATATTGGATTTGGGATAAAGCAACTGTTGAAGAATTTGGTATAGATTATGAAAATATTGAAACTTTACAAGATTTAGAACCTGTTTTAAAACAGTTAAAAGAAGCTAAACCTAACGAATATCCTTTAATCTTAAATGCAAATGAAGGTATTAATGGTTTTAACGCTGCTATAAATCAATATGATGAAATAGTTGTAAAACCTGCTATCGGTATATCTTATCATGACGAATCTGCAAAAGTTGTTGGTATATGGGAACAAGAAAATGTTTTAGAAAATTTAAGAATTTTACACGACTGGTTTAACAAAGGTTATATAAATCCTGACGCTGCTACATTATTAGAGCTACCTAAAACTCGTGTAATATCATCTGCTCAATCTTTTGAAGGTGGCTGGAAAGATACTGAAATAGGCCATAAATATTTTGGCCCTGCTTACTCTACAAGAACAATACAAGGTTCTTTCCTTTCTATTTCTGCTGGTTGTAAAAATCCTGAGGCTGCTTTAAAAGTTATAGAGTTAATAAATACTGATGAATATTTTAGAAACCTTTTAGCTTTTGGTATTGAAGGTACTCACTATGAAAAAACTGGTGATAATACAATAAAAAAATTAAATGATAGATATGAAGCTCCTGCTTATACTCAAGGTACATTCTTTAATATGTATGTACAAGAACCTAACCCAGCTGACCAATGGACAAAATTAAAAGAATTACAAGAAACTGCTTTTGCTTCTCCTGTTTTAGGCTTTACATTTGATTCTAGTAGTGTTCAAAATCAAATTTCTGCTTGTGCTAACATTGAAGCTAAATATGGTAGCTCTTTAATAACAGGTTCTGTTAACCCTGATGAAGCTTTACCAAAAATGATTGCCGAGTTAAATGCTGCTGGTTATCAAGATATTATAGCAGAAGCTCAAAGACAAGTTGATGAATTTTTAGCTAATAAATAATAAGGCTATATTTTAATTATATAAATTAAAAAAGCTAGTAAATACTAATAGTATTTACTAGCTTTTAGTTAATTTTTCACTTATCAAAATAATTATATTTTATTATTATCATATATTAACATTTGTACCAATGCTAAATTTTTATTAGTTTATCTAACACTAATATTTTCAATATATATAGTATAAGCTAAAATTTATTCAAATATATACATTAAATCAGCATATCCTTGTTCTTCCATTTCATCATAAGGGATAAATTTTAGTGATGCACTATTAATGCAGTATCTTACACCATTAGGGCTTTCTGGTTCATTATAAAAAATATGACCTAAATGTGAATCTCCAGACTTACTTTTTACTTCTGTTCTGTTCATACCATAAGATTTATCTTCTTTAAAAGTTATATTTTCATCACTAATAGGAGCACTAAAGCTAGGCCAACCACAACTACTTTCATATTTATCTAAAGATGAGAAAAGAGGTTCTCCTGTTGTTATATCTACATAAATACCTTTTTCAAAGAAATCCCAATATTCACCTGTAAAAGCACGTTCTGTGTCTCCATTTTGAGTTACATTATATTGTAAATCTGTTAGATTATTTTTTAATTCTTCGTCACTTGGTTTAATATATTTAGATAACTGTGGAACATCTTTAATAATATCATTTATTTCTTCAAATGTTTTAGGTATAATATGGCAATATCCATTAGGATTTTTATATAAATAATCTTGATGATATTCTTCTGCTTTAAAAAATTTGCTAAGAGGCTCTATCTCTACAACAAACTTTTCATATTTTTTCTTTTCAGCTTCAACAAAACTTTCTATTATTTTTTCAGCATTTTCATCTACAAAATAAATACCTGTTTGATATTGGTCTCCTATATCATTTCCTTGTCTTTTTTCTACTGTTGGGTCTATTACATAAAAAAATGCTTTAAGTAACTGTTCTAATGTTACCTTGTCTTGATTATATACAACTTTAACAGTTTCTCTATAACCAGTATCTCCACCTAAAACAGTTTTATAATCTGGTATAATATCTTCTTTACCATTAGCATAGCCACTTTCTGCATCTAAAACCCCATCTATACTTTGAAAGAGCTTTTCAATGCCCCAAAAACACCCTCCTGCAAAATAAATTTCTTTTGTATTTTCATCTGTAACATAAGATTTTGATATATTCATTTCTTTAACCTCCTTATCAACATTTTTTACATTATTACAAGCATTTAAACCTAATAATAAAAAGCAACAAATAATAAATAATACTACTTTTTTCATTTATAAATTCCTTTCAAATTTTATATATTAATTATAATATTAATCTACTAAACTTGTCAACTTTAAATCAATTTTTTGAATACCTTATATTCAAAAACAGGTATTCCTAAATATTTTAAACAAAATTTAAAAAAAATCATTTATAAATTTTATTTAAAAATTATTAAGTCATACCTTAATTGTAATAAAAATCAATTTTTTGAATACTTTGTATTCAAAAACAGGCACTCCTAAAATTTATTTAATTAAAATTTAATACAAAAAACCGTATATAAATTTTAATTAAATAAATCAAGTCGTACCTTAATTGTAATT
>CALWSN010000060.1 GCA_944384215.1 uncultured Clostridia bacterium
AGCTTTTGTAACTCCATTTTTTATTGCATATTTAATAAAACGTTGACGATAATACTTTATTTGTGGTAACATATATATGATTTCTCCTTTTCGGTATTTCTTTTTTGCTAAATCTACTATACCACAAGGGGAAATCTTTTTTTATTATTTTTTGTTACCTATGTATTATGCCTCAACAAGTTTTTTATAATTAATAAATATATATAGTTGACAATATGTAATAATATGTGTATAATTAAAAACCGATAATTATAATTTAATATGAGATAGGCTTGATGGTGCGTTTTTAACGATAATAGGGAATTAAGTGTAAATCTTAAACAGTCCTTGCTGCCGTAATGAAGGAGTTTATTTATATTATACCACTGGTTTTATACTGGGAAGGTTTAAATAAATGTTGATAGCTTAGTCGGAATACCTGCCAAAATTTTCAAGCTTTAGTTTTAAAACTCACAGGGCATTGAGGTTTATAACTTATCTATTTATTTTAGTATTAAATAAACTTTAATACTTGTTATTTTATTGAAAAAAATAGAAAGTTATAAGTCTTAGGATAACCTAAGGCTTTTTTAGGTGTTATAATGGAAAAATATTTAAAAAATATACAAAAAAATAATAAAAATATTTATAATGAAGCTAAAAAGCACATAGATTTTTTAGCAAAACCTTTAGGTAGCTTAGGAGAGCTTGAAAATATATCTGCCAAACTTTGTAGCATATACAACACACTAGATATAAATGTTGATAAAAAATGTATAATAGTTTTAGCCAGTGATAATGGTGTGTTTGAAGAAGGTATAGCATCAACACCACAAGAGGTAACAGCTATACAAACTATAAATATTTTAGAGGGTAAAACAGGTGTGGGGGTTTTAGCAAAACAATTTGGTATAGATATAGTTGTATGTGATGTTGGGATAAAGTGTGACATAAATCACCCTAAGCTTATTAATAAAAAAATAAAAAAATCTACAAATAATTTTTTAAAGACACAAGCTATGACAAGAGAAGAGGCAATAAAATCTATAAATATAGGTATAGAACTTGCTAATAAGGCTAAAAAAGATGGATATAAAATAATAGGTATTGGTGAAATGGGGATAGGTAATACCACTACAAGTAGTGCTGTTTTAGCATCTATATTAAACTTAAATGAAAATGAAATAGAAAATGTTGTAGGCGTTGGAGCAGGTCTTACAAAAGAGGCTTATAATAAAAAAGTAAGAGTTGTAAAAGAAGCTATTAAAAAGCATAAGCCTAATAAAGATGATGTAATAGATATTGTACAAAAAGTAGGTGGGTTTGATATAGGTGCAATGATTGGTGTTTATATAGGTTGTGCATATAATAAAATACCTATTATAGTAGATGGGTTTATTGCAATAGTTGCAGCATTATGTGCTGTAAAATTAAATGAAAATATTAAAGATTATATATTTTTATCTCACAAATCTATGGAAAAAGGTTATATTTTAGCTGAAAAAGAATTAGGCCTACCGTCTTATTTAGATTTAAAAATGCGTTTAGGTGAAGGTAGTGGTTGTCCTTTAATGTTTTCTATAATAGATGCATCTGTGGCTATTTTTAAAAATATGGCTACCTTTGATGAAGCTAAAATTGATACAAAATATTTAGAAAGTTTAAAATAGGTATTTTATGATAGTATATATTTCTGGTGGTTGCAAAAATGGAAAATCTGGTATAGCCGAAAAAATAGCATATAGTTTAAAAGAAAATAATAAGCCTTTTTATTATATAGCTACAATGTGCCCTTATGATGAAGAAGATATAAAAAGAATAGAAAAGCATAAAGAAGATAGAAAACATTTATTTTTTAACACAATAGAAATACAAAGAAATATTAAAAATTTAGAAAATATATGTGATTTAAGTGGAACTTTTTTAATAGATAGTGTAACAGCACTTTTAGCTAATGAAATGTTTATAGATGAAAATGTAATAGATAATGCATATAAAAAAGTTACTGAAGATTTATTATATATAATATCTAAAATGAAAAATGTTGTTTTAGTGTCTGATTATATTTTTTCTGATAGTATAAAATATGATAATATAACTAATCAATATAAAAAGGGCTTAGCCTTTATTGATAAAAGCTGTGCTAGGGTGTCAGACATATTAATAGAGGTATGTTATAATAATATTATAATACATAAAGGTAAAGAAAGGTTTGAAAAAATAAATTTATGTTAAAAGGAATTTTAATGTCTTTTTCTATGTACACAACAATACCTATGCCTTATATAGAATGGGAAGAAAAAAGGTTTCCTTATATAATAGTTGGGCTACCATTTGTTGGGTTTGTAATAGGTGTTATATGGTTTTTATGTGCTAATATTTTAATAAAAACTAATATACCTATAACAATAAAATCTGTTTTAGTTTGTTTAATACCATTATTTTTAAGTGGGTTTATACATATTGATGGATATATGGATACTTGTGATGCAATATTTTCAAGAGCTAGTTTAGAAAAAAAATATAAAATTTTAAAAGATTCTTTAGTAGGAGCTTTTGCTGTAATAGGTATTTTAATAATAGCTTTTGTATACTATATTTCTATATATGAAATTTTAAAAAATCAAAAAAACATAATTTCATTAATATTTATACCCATATTTTCAAGAGGTATTACAAGTCTATTTATTATAAAAATTAAACCTATATCTAAGGAAGGGTTTATAGCTACATTTAAAAAAGATTTAAATAATAAGCATTTTTATAGCATGATATTAATTTTAATATTATTTTTTATTTTAAGTTATTATTTTAATATAACTAAAATAATTTTAATAAATATATTAGCTTGTATTATTTTTTCTATATACTGTATAAAAGATTTAAAAGGTATATCTGGTGATTTATGTGGATTTATAATAACTACAAGTTCTGTTACAACTTTGCTATTTTTAGCTATATTATAGGAGGTACTTTATGGTTCTTATTATAGGTGGAGCATATCAAGGTAAATTAGATTATGTTAAAGAAACTTTCAATATAAATAATGAAAATATATATTTTTGTAATTATGAAAATATAAATATAGATTTTAATAAAAAGGTTATTGCTAATTTAGATAAATTTATTTTAGCTATGATAAAAAATAAAAAAGAACCTATAATATATATACAAAATAATATAGATAAATTTAAAGATAAAATTATAACCTGTGAAGATATATCTTGTGGTATAGTACCCATAGAATATGAAATGCGTTTGCTTAGAGATACCATAGGTCATTGTTTATCTATATTATCAAAAAATAGTGATAAGGTGGTTAGATTGTTTTGTGGCATACCAATGGAGCTAAAATAAAGATTAGTTTAATAAGGCACGGAAAAACTTATGCAAATGAACAAAAACTGTATTATGGCTTTTCAGATATAGATTTAAGTGAAAATGGTATAAAAGAATTAAAAGAGCTAAAAAAGCAAATAAAATATGAAAAAGGACAATTGTTTATAACCAGTGGCCTTAAAAGGACTATACAAACTTTAAATATATTATTTGATAATGTAGATTATATAGTAAATGAACATTTTAAAGAAATGAATTTTGGCGATTTTGAGCTTAAAAGTTATGAACAATTAAAAAAAGATAAAAATTATTTAAAATGGATTGAAAATATAGAAGAAAATGAAGTGCCAAATGGCGAAACTAAAAAACAATTTGAAAATAGAGTTATTAATGGTCTTAATAGTGTATTTCAACATTGTATTGAAAATGATATTAAAGATGTAGTTATAATTTGTCATAGTGGAGTAATTGCAATTATAATGATGTATTTATTTAATGAAGAAAATAAAAATTTTTATGATTGGTTGCCTAGCTATGGAAAAGGATATACTATAATCTTTAAAAATAAACATAAAATTTATAATAAAATTTAGGAGGAACAAAAGATGAAAAATTTAAAAAGCTTTGTTTTAATATTTACTATAATTTTGATGGTATTGTTGGTTGGTTGTACCAACGATAAACTAGAAAATGAAGCATCAAATAATGTAGAAAAAACAACAGATGAAAATCAAACAGTAGATAATAATGGAGATAAAAATATTATAGACAGAGAAGGTAATGAAGTTATTTTACCAGAAAAAACAGATAAAATAATATCTTTAGCACCTAGTATAACAGAAACATTAGTTAATTTAGGGCTTGCAGATAACCTTGTGGCAGTGGATAAGTATTCTTTAGAAGTTGAAGGTGTAAACAAAGATTTACCTATATTTGATATTATGAACCCAGATGCAGAAAATATAGTTGCATTACAACCAGATATTATTTTTGGGACTGGTATGAGTAAATCAGATGGTATAGACCCTTTTGCACCTATGGTAGAGATGGGAGCTTTTGTAACAGTAATACCTACATCTACAAGTATTGAAGGTATAAAAGAAGATATTTTATATATAGGTAAAGTTACAAATACAGAAGAAAAAGCAGAAAAAATAGTTTGGGATTTTGAAAAATATATATCAGAAACTGTAGCAATGATAGAAGAAAATATAGGTGAAAACAATAAACCTTTAACAGTATATTTTGAAACTTCACCTATGCCAAATGCTTATACTTTTGGACAAGATACATTTTTAAATGATATTATTAGTATGTTAAAAGCTGAAAACATATTTAGTGAAGAAAGTGGTTGGTTACCAGTATCTGAAGAACAAATAATAGCTAAAAATCCTGATATTATATTTACAAATGCTGACTTTTTAGAAAATCCTATTGAAGATATAAAAAATAGAGCTGGTTGGGAAAATATAAATGCTGTAAAAAATAATAAAGTATTTTTAATAGATAAAAACTCAAGTTCAAGAGCTAACGAAAATTGCTTAATAGCTATTGAACAAATAGCTAAATATATGTACCCTTACATATTTACAGAATAGGTGATAATATGGCTAAAATAATAATGATACAAGGAACTTCTTCTGGTGTAGGTAAATCTATATTTGCCACTGCTTTATGTAGAATTTTTACTAATGATGGTTATAAGGTAGCGCCGTTTAAAGTACAAAATATGTCTTGTAATGCTCATATACTAGAAAATGGTTATAAAATGGCTCGCTCTCAAGCTATATGTGCATATGCTTGCAATGTAGAACCAAGTTATAAAATGAACCCTATACTATTAGTACCAACAGATAATAATACAGAGGTATACTTAAATGGAAAATTTAAAGGTAGTATGGATAGATTTAGCTATGAAGATGTTAAAACTAAGTTTTTAAATGAAGCTATAAATTCTTTTAATAGCCTTTGTGAAGAAAATGACATTATTGTTATCGAAGGAGCTGGTAGTCCTGTTGAGCTTAACCTTACTAAAAATGATATTGTAAATATGGGATTTGCTACAAAGGTAAATGCACCCGTTATATTAATATCAGATATATCAAGAGGAGGGGTTTTTGCATCTTTATATGGAACAATAAATCTTATGTCAAAAGAGGAACAAAATCTTGTAAAAGGACTTGTTATAAATAAATTTAAGGGTGATACCAAGTATTTTAATGATGGCAAAAATATTATAGAAGATATTTGTAAAAAAGATATTTTAGGAATATTACCTTATTTTGATATAAATATAGAAGATGAAGATAGCCTTATAGATAATGGTATTATGAAGACAAAAGAAGTTTTATTAAATAATTTAGATAATAAAACAGAAGATGAATATAGAAAATATTTAAATAAACAATTTGATTTTATAGCTAATAATTTTAAAAGTAATCTTAATATGCAAAAAATATATGATATTTTAAAATAATACATTATTATTTTTATTTAGTATATAGAATAACTTTTTCATCATATTGTGTGTCTATACCTAAATAATGTAAATTCCTATCTAAAATGTAAAATGATATTAGAAAATAAACTAGGTATTACTGATTGTGTAAAGTTTGCTAGACAATAATAAAAAATAAGTAAAAATAAGAGATGTAAATATAGTAAGTTAATTTAATATATTTTGGATTAAGCCTAAGCAGATATAATTTTTATTATATCTGCTTTTTATGTATAAATTTATTTGATATAAATAATTATTTTTAATTATAATATATTATTGCAAAAATATTTTTATTATTTTAGTATTTTTTAAAACTTTTCATATTTATATTAGTACTAAGTGCTCTTATTATAACTTTAAAATTGGGTTTATATTGCAACTATTTTGTAATTTTTTTGTAATACTTGTTTTATTGACAATAAATAAGTAAAATAATATAATAAATTAAATAAAATACTTATAGTAATATAAAAAATATTTATAAATAAAGTTAGAAGATATATAAATAATTGGTAATTTTCTGATTTTAGGAAAAATAAGGAGATGATTTTATTGGATTAGTATAAGAGATTTATATTTGGTATTAAATAAATTGAAAATAATATGGTATAAAAATATGAAAATAAACTAGCACTTTTTAGAAAAAATAAAAAAGACTTAAAGTAAATTAAGCCTAACTCATACGATATGAGGTTACAGAAGTAACGATTTGAATAAATTTTTATTTGAACTTATGGTGTAATCTTATATGGTAGTAAGATTGTAATTATAATAGCATAAAATATTATTATTGTCAAGGAGAAAATTTTATGGATAAAGAATACTATTTAGGGATAGATATAGGAACAAACTCAGTAGGATTTGCATCAACAGATACAGAGTATAACTTATTAAAAAAGGGAAGTAAAAATATATGGGGTGTTAGGGTTTTTGAAGAAACTAACACTGCTGTTGATAGAAGATTATTTAGAGCTAATAGAAGAAGATTACAAAGAAGAAAAGAGCGTATAAAATTGTTGCAAATGCTATTTGCAGAAGAAATATGCAAAGTAGACGAAAGTTTTTTCGTTAGATTAGAAGAAAGTAAACTGCATAAAGAAGATAGAAGTTCAAAGATAGAGTACGATTATATATTATTTAACGATAGTGATTTTAATGATAAAGATTATTATGAAAAATATAAAACAATAGCCCATTTAAGAAAGTCACTTATAGAAAGTGATGAAAAGGCTGATATTAGGCTTATATACCTAGCTATACATAATATTATAAAAAATAGAGGGCATTTTCTATTTGAAAATTTAAGCGATAAAAAACCTACATTTAAAGATGTATTTGATAACCTAAATATTTATATAAATAATAGGTTTGACTTTTATTTTGACTATGACAAATATGATAAACTAGAAGAAATAATAAAAGAAGATACAAAACAAAAAGATAAAGAGAAAAAATTAAATGAATTATTTTGCATTAATAAAAAAATAGATATTCAAAAATCTTTATTAACTTTAGCATTATCTAATGGAAAATTTGATTTGTGCAAATTTTTTGAAGATGAAAGCTTAAAAGGAGATAACGACAAAAACTTAACTTTAAAACTATCTGAAATAGGAGATGATACACTAGATAAAATTCCATTGTCTGATGAAGACAAAAATATACTTATCCTTTTAAAAAATATATATGATTGGAGCATTTTAGAAAACATTTTAAAAGAAGATGATTACATTTCATTTGCAAGAGTAAAAATCTATGAGCAACATAAAGAAGATTTAGTTATACTAAAAAAATTTGTAAGAGAAAATTTTGAAAATGAAAAATATGATGAAATATTTAACAATAAAGGTAAAAACGGTTACTGTAATTATGTTGGTTATAGCAAAAAGGGTTATATTAAAAAATGTAGTAAAGAAGATTTTTATGCCACTATAAAAAATCTTTTAAAAAATACTACAAATAAAGAAAGTGAAGAATATTTATACATAAATGAAAAAATAGAAAAAAATACATTTTTACCTAAGCAGATAAATAAAGACAATGGAATAATACCATATCAAGTTAATTTATTTGAATTAAAAGAAATATTAAAAAATGCAATTAAGCATTATCCATTTTTATTACAAAAGGATAAAGATGGTTTAACCGTTGAAGATAAAATAATATCTATATTTAAGTTTAAAATACCTTATTATGTAGGACCTTTAAATGAACATAGCCCATATCATTGGGTAAAAAAATATACAAATGAAAAAATATATCCTTGGAATTTTGAAAAAGTAGTAAATATTGAAGAAACTGGAGAAGAATTTATAAGAAGAATGACAAACAAGTGTACATATTTACCTTCTGAAGATGTTTTAGCTAAAAATTCATTATTATACAGCGAATATATGGTGTTAAACGAAATAAACAATTTAAGAATAAACGACGTTAAAATAGGTGTAGAAATTAAAAAACGAATATTTGAAGAAATTTTTTGTAAAACAAAGAAAGTTACACCTAAAAAAATTAAAGATTTTTTAATAGCTAATGGGGAAATGAAAAAAGAAGATACATTATCTGGTATAGATATAGATATAAAATCTTCTATGGGTTCTTACATAGATTTTAAATGGCTTATAGATAAATACAACGATAAAGATATGGTAGATGATATTATAAATTATTCTGTAATATTTGGAGATGACAAAAAAATATTAAAATCTAAAATTACAAATAAGTACGGACATTTATTAGATAAGGACGAAATAAAAAAATGTTGTAGCTATAAATATGCAGGTTGGGGAAGGCTTTCTAAAAAGTTTTTAACAGAAATAACAGATGTAAATAAAGAAACAGGTGAAATAATAAACATAATTGGTATGCTTAAAGAAACAAATAACAATTTAATGGAGCTTTTATCAGATAATTATAGTTTTATTGATAAAATAAAAGAAGAAAATAGCCTTATTGATAATACTGAAACTATACTTGATAAAGTTAATAGTCTTTATGTTTCACCTAAAATTAAAAGACCTATATATCAAAGCTTACTTATAATAAAAGAAATTGTAAAAACACAAAAAAATCCACCTAAAAAAATATTTATAGAAATGGCGAGAGAAAAGGTAAATGAAAAGGAAAGAAGTAAAAAAAGAAAACAAAAACTTATTGAACTTTATAAAAATATTAAAAAGGAATATGGAGAGCTTTACACCCAGCTAGAGCAAACAGAAGATAAAGAATTTAACAAAATTAAGTTATATTTATATTATTTACAGCTTGGTAAATGTATATATACAGGGAATAATATAAATATAGAACACCTTATGAATGCTACTATATATGATAAAGACCA
>CALWSN010000061.1 GCA_944384215.1 uncultured Clostridia bacterium
ACAGCATATTAAAAAAAGAGTTATTAAACTCTGTAAGAGATTATAGCCTAGAATATTTAAAAGTGAAATATGATAAATATACAAAAGGTATAATAATAGGTTTTGATTTAAAAGTAATAGAGGATAATTTTATAGAAATATCAAAAGGTATAGCAAAATTTGAAGATTTTATATTTATAGCGGATAAAAAGGCGAAGATAAAATATAATCAATCAAATAAATTTAAAAGTTTAAAAATAGTTTTAGAAAAAGATACAAAAATAAGAGATTATGATAGATACATATTAAGCTATAAATTAGATGAGGATTTAAAGCTACATACAAATGAAATAGAAATATGTAGGTTTAAACTAATGGAAGGATTTGATTTAAGAGATAACCATAAAAGCTTTGAAGATATACAAACAGAATTTGATACTATAAACTATTTAAACTCTACTTGGGCAGGGATAGAAAGGGAGTGGATAAACCCTTATATTTTAAAAAAATTTGCAAATGAAGCAATGGAGAGTAATCTAGAAAATATGGAAGATATAGCTTTTTGCTATACTTGCTTAAACTCGGATAAGCCAGTGGATATAAATTTAATAGAAAGATATTTAAAAAACAGGCAAAATTTAAACAGTAAAACACAATTAACAAAAGAAGAAATATTTAAATATTTATCATTAACTTTAAGTGATATAAAAAATAAAAGAAAAGAAAAAACAGATTATTTTAAAGAAGATGAATTATTAATTTTGTAATTATATAAAAAGGAGTATATTTATATGGATAAAAATGAATTTTTAGATGAAAAAATACTTGAAGCTAAACATATAAAGGATAAGTTAGAGTATACAGATATAAGAAAAGGAGTGTACATAAAAGAAGAATTTGTGGAATTTGAAGAAGTTAAATTATTTAATGATAGTATGAGTATACTTTTACCTAGTAGCTTTGTTGATTTACCAGAAAATATGAAAAAAATAAAATACCCTTCAGAACAAAGACCACAAATAATAAAAACAAGTCTAGATACTTCTGCAAATTTTTGTTTTAGTTTATTACCATTACCAATAAAAAATGAACAAACTAAAGATGCAATAAAACAGTTTAAAACAATTATTAAAAGAGTAAATCCAGCGTACATATTTTATGACTTAAAAGAAGAACAAATAGGTGATAAAACTATTAGTTGGTTTGATTTTAAGAGCTATGGAATAGATTTTCCAATGTATAACATAATGTATATAACACCAATAAAAAATAAAGTAATGCAAGGAGTTTTTAACTGTTTATATAAAGATGTAGATGAATGGAAAGAATATGCAATACAAGCTATAAAATCTATAAAAGAAGAAAATAATTGATAGGTGGTTAAATTATGAGAGAGCAAAATATAATAATAAAACCTTTTGAATTTACCAATTTATTAAGCATAGAAACCAAGGTAGAGCCAAATGAACACGGTGTACTAAAAGCATCTATGTACATACAAGAAGAAAATGCAGAAAAATATTTAGAAATGGGATTAAAAGATTTTTGGGTAGAGGTAGTATTAATAGAAGAAAATAAACAAGAAGAAACTTTATTTTATGGAATTTTAACAGAATTAAATATATATTTTGAAAATTCACTTTGTAGAATGGATATAGAATTAAAAACTGGCAGTTATTTAATGGATTTAGATATTCATACAAGAACATTTCAAACAGGAAGTTTACAATATAAAAACTTACTAGAAACTTGTAAATCTGGATATGAAAATAGTAATTTTATAATGACTGTTGGAAATGGAGAAAGTATAAATAAGTTTGTAGTTCAATATAAAGAAACTGATTGGAATTTTATAAAAAGATTAGCTAGCCATTTTGAAAGTGTAGTATTTCCAGAATATAAAGTAAATGGTAGTAGATATTATTTTGGAATACCAAATTATTCAGAAGAAAGAGAGTTTGAAGGAAAAACATATACAATAAAAAAAGATTTTAAAGAATATGGAGATAAAACAGGATATGGACTTAAAGGAGTAACTGAAAAAGATTTTACATATTACATATTTAAATCAAGAGAAGTATATAGGCTAGCAGATATATTTAAAGTAATGGGAAATAAGCTATATATATGTAAAATAGAAACTATATTTGATGGAAGTGAACTATATCATATTTATTATATGAAACCTAAAAATGGATTTAAGTTACCAAAATATTATAGTACAAATTTATTAGGTGCATCACTTGAAGCAAATATAACAAATGTAAAAAGTGATGTAGTACAAGTATCTATACCAGAAGATGAAAATAAAGCTAGTTGTGGTGTAAGATGGTTTCCATATTCAACAGTGTATTCAACACCAGATGGAACAGGTTGGTATTCTATGCCAGAAATTGGAGATAGTGTGAGAGTATATATGCCAACAGAGAACGAAGCAGAAGCATATGTAATAAGCTCAACACATTTAGAGGTAAAAGAAGAAACAAAAAATCCAGATATAGGGGATAATAGAAGAACAAACCCAGACTATAAATCTATAATGAATAAACAAGGAAAGGAAGTATTATTTACACCAAATACATTATTAATAACAAATAATAAAGGTATGTCAATTGAAATAATAGATGAAGAAGGTATAAAAATAATAAGTGATAAAGATATAATTATAACATCTGAAGAAGATATAACAATAGCAAGTGCAACAAAATCGATAAATTTAATAGCACCAGAAAGTATAAATGCAACTCAAAAAGATAATACTATAAATTTAGAAAATAATGCATATATAAAAGCGGATAAAGTTAAAGTTAATTAAGGGGATTTTATAATGTTTAATAGAAAAGAAGAGATGTTAGAACTACTAAAATTAGACTTTGAAGAAATGCTAAAAAAAAATAGTGTAGAAATGCTAGAAAAAATGGAACAAAATAAAGATAAAATAAAAGTAGATTTTTTAAGTATAATTAATAAATTAAATGCTAAAGTTTTAAATCATAATAAAAAAATAAAATATTTTTTAATATCACCTCTTCAAAGTTCAATAATAACAGAAAGTTTTGAAATACAATTAGCAATGTATACAAAAGAATTTTATTTACAAAAAGAAGAATATATTGAATATTTTAAAATTCCATTTCTTTTTGACAATATAAATAATGATATGATTTGTTTTGAAAAAAAATTAAAATCAAATTTTACAAGATTAGAAAAATTTGAAATAAAAGAGATTAAACAAGAGTATATGAAATATCATCAATCTTTAATAATATTATTTGTAATTTATATTATAAAATATATTATAGATATAGAAAGCTTACAAAATATAAAAGATGATAAATTAACATTTATATATGGAATGTATATGGATAGTACAATAGAATTATTTAGTATATAAAAATAGGAGTAAAAATGAAGTATTTTTTAATAAATAAGGATAGAGATTTTATAACAGCACCAGATATTATAGATTGGTATGAAGATACAAAGTTAATAGGAGAAAAAAATTTACATAAATTAGAAAATAGAAAAGTATTTAAAATAAGAGAGCAAAAAAATATAGTATGGACAGATATAATAAGTATTCCTAATTTTTTTGTAACTAAAAAAGTTAAAGCAATTATAGAAAAATATGATAAAAAAATAAAATTTAAGCAGATAATATTGTTAGATACTAAAAATGAACAAGCTCAAATATATTACTTACCTTTATTAGAATTTATTAATTGTTTATCAGATAAAAGTGAAGTAATAAGAAATACTATTACAAAATGTGTCTTAGATGAGAATAAAATTAGAAATAAAATTATTTTTAGAATAGGAGATGTGAATAAAAGGTATATAGTAGCAAGGCTTGATTTAATAGAAAGTATGTTAAGAAGAAATATAAGAGGCATAGATTTAGAAGAAATAGATATTGATAAT
>CALWSN010000062.1 GCA_944384215.1 uncultured Clostridia bacterium
TTTAATCTTTCTTTTATTTCATTAGCTGCTTTAATTGTAAATGTAATAGCAGCTATTACTTTATGTGTAGTATCTTTATAGAATTCATATTCTATTTTAGATACTAACGTTTTTGTTTTTTCAGTTCCTGCACTTGCATTAACAACTAAATTACCTGTAGCTTTTACAATTTCTTCTTGTGTTTCAGATAGGTTCATTTTAAAACCTCCTTTAAGCACCTAAAGTTATAGTGATCATAAATTTTTTCACAATCTTCTTTTTTTAGTTTTTCTACTAATTCTATCATATGTTTCTTCTTTGCATCTTTTAAATATTTAACAGGATCTTCTTTATTTAAATATTTTTTCATTTCTTCATGAACAACTTCATCTAAATCCTCTTCCAAACTACATCTTGATAAAAAAATATAATATTGCTCTGCTATTTTATCTAAAGTATCTATATTTTTTTCATATATTTCACGTTTATCTGATACTTTATTACTATCAAGTTTTAATTTAGGTAACAAATTATTTTCATCATTAATAATATCATTTATTCTATTAAAACCTATGGTATCATATTTATCTTTGTTTTTTGGCTTTCTTAAATCATTATCTGTTTTTATAACACATTTTATATCTAATTTTCTTAATATATCATAGTATGGTTTAAACCCAAATCCATCTACACACAAAATATAAATTCCTTTACTTTCATAATATAAACCTTCAACTTCTCTAAAAACCTTATCAAATAAAATACACTCAGAAGGTCCTTCTACCAATAAAACCTTATCAAAAAAGATTGCTTCGGTTAATCCTGAATTTAATGCTTTTTTATTATTTACAAATTCTGTTGGCACATTATATACAATACTACTACTTTCTATTTTATTTTCATTATATATACGTATTAAATTTACTTTATCCATTTCAGATAAAATATAGGATGAATGGGTAGTAATAAATAAATAATTGTATCTATTCTCTACAAACAATATATTTGAAAGTGTTATTTGCATTGCTCTATGTAAATGATTTTCTGGCTCTTCAATTAAAAAAATATTAATTTTTTGAAATTTATTTTTTCTAAAATCATTATCTTCAGATAATATATTAAAAATAGCATATGTAAGTAATTTTTTTCTTCCTTCTCCAGAAGTTGGATATAGTATTTCATCATCATCTCTTTTTATATAGGGTACTACACTAGAATAGATACCTTTTACTGCTATTTCTGATTTTATAGAAATACTTAAATTTTCATTTTTATATTTATTATATTCTGGAGATATTTTTTCTTCAAAGGATTTGACTCCAGATAGTTCTGATATAAAAGTATTTAAATTTTTTAAAGAATCATCTATATCTTTTAATTTACTTTCATCTTTTTTTTCATCTGTAAAAAGTAATTGACTTATATTCTTTTTAAACATAACATATAAGTCTACATAAGCATCTATATATATTGGATTAAATATCTCATCTATTTCATAAAATATCCCTTTGTATTTCATTTCTTGTAAATTCTCTAAATCACCTCCCCAATACAAAGTAGGTATACCAATCAATTCTGATTTATTATATCCTGCAACCAACCTTATATAAACCTTATTTTCATTAGATTTTAAGTTACCTTTTATTATTGCTCTAATTTTTTTTCAATTTTCATTATTATTATCACTTATGTCTATAGTTATCAATATCTCAATATTTTTATTTATATCTTTCTTGTAATAATCGGAATCAATAAAATTTTGTTTTCTAATGTCCTTATCAAATATATATCTAAGAGCATATAAAAAATTAGTTTTACCAACATCGTTCATTCCAAATATAACATTCTTATTGTCTAAATTAATATTAATATCTTCAAAATTTCTGAAGTTTTTTATTTTTATATTTTCAAATTTCATTATACCCCCCTAAAAATAACTTAAGCTACATAATATTATTTATACTAAAATAACATATTTTGTATTATTTTGCAATACTTTAATAATATTGTATATCTTCTTTTTCAATCTTATATATTGTTAAATTGTTAGTTATAGGGGGTGTAAAAATGAACTGGGGTGTGGTTCATTTCCCTAAAATTTAACAATTCTTTCATACCAACTAATTTTTTAATATTTTTAAGCACAGTATTTTTAAAGTTTGAATATCTAAAGCTACATAAAGTTTTTACTATTTCCAAAATAAATAAAGTCTTATCAATACTTTTGGGCAAACTTACCCTATGTACTAGATTATTTTCTTTTGTTAATGGAATTTTATCAGAGTTTGTACTGTTTTCTTCTTTTATTTTTGTGCTTATATTGTTTTCATTATTAGTTTCTAGTTGTGTATTTTTAATTTTAGTTTTAGTTTTGTTTGTTGTAGGTTGTTCAAACATTTCTAACACTTCTTGCTCTTCTTGTTTAGTAACCTTTTCTACTTTATCTACATTTTTACCATTTTCAATATTTTTCACATTAATAACATATAAATTTGATGTTTGTTTGCCTGTTGTATCTAAAAATCTTTCTATTTTTTCAATAAAGCCTGTTTCTACAAGGCTATTTAAAGCCCTTTTTGTTGTAGAAACAGATATATTTAAGTCTTTAGATATAGTTTTTATACTAGGAAAACACACTAGATCTTTGTTAGCTCTATCAATTAAATATAAAATTACACTTAAAGCTCTGCTTTTTAAATTACATTTATATAACATATTTTTTATATCACATTTTTGCATAATAACATCTCCTTTAATTCCATATACTCCAAAAAGCACCACCTGCTCCTGCACCTTTTCTCGCCTCATTTATTATTAAGTCTATATCAAACTGCTGTTTACTTCGATTATAACTAGCAGGGTCTGCAACAAGTATTTTACCATCACTTGTTATTCCTCTTAATACAATAAAGTGTCCACTATTTGTAAAAGTACCTTTACCCATAAGAGCAACTACTAATTTACCATTATTAAGAGCATCTACAACCTTCTCCTTATCATTTCCTAACCCCTCTACATTTAAACCAAAAGCCTTTGCACAATCTGGTATTAAGCTATGATAAGAGCCACTCCCTTTAGCATAATATCCATTTTCAACACTCCAGTTACACATATAAATAGGGTCATAAATTTGTCCTGTTAAACTAGATACTACAATAGCCATAGATGTTGGCCCACAACCGTGGGTGCCAACTTTATCCCCTCCATACAACTGATTTTTATACTTTTCATCTAGTTGATTGAAATAAACTACATTTACTGCACTATCAGTAAAAACTATATCGCCATATTCTTGCCCTTCGGCATCTATGTAATCTTTGTCATAGATGCCTATCGTTTGGTTATATCCATAATCTTTTTGAAATTGTTCTATTGCTAATATTTCATCTCCAAAGACAAACTCCTTAAACATATCTAAAGGATTTGTAATCAAATACACAAAAAAGGCTATTAAAACTAATAGCCCAACAACAGTACCAATAATTATAGTAAAAATTCTTTTTCTTTTATCTCTATCTAATGCCATTTGCAATAGTATTTTTATTAAAATTTGTTTCATATAATCACCTTTTCATATAATTTTACATAAAAAACACCCTTTAAAAGAGTGTTTCAGACTGTAGACAAAATAAATTTTATAAAATAAATAACATAAATATAGAAAATATGAGCGAAGCTCAAGGGGGTGCGGGGTTCTCCCCGCATAGGGTGGTGGGTGGGTTTAGATAACAAGAAAGACTTACTTTGAAATCGAAACACCTAAAGTTATGAATAAATATAAAAATGTTGTCGACTTTGTCTACAACCTCAAGTCCCCTTTAAAAGAGTGTTTAAAACTTAAAATGTTTATAAATTTCTAAATCTTCTATATTTAATATTACAATATCTTTATTCATATTTT
>CALWSN010000063.1 GCA_944384215.1 uncultured Clostridia bacterium
TTAGAAGACAATATTATACTTACATCTAATAGTGCATCTTCTATATTTAAAGAAGTAGGAGATTCTGTTGTAAATATATCTACTAAAATATCAGGAGGATTTTTCTCTAATGAATTACAAGATTTAGGTTCTGGTTCTGGTATTATTTATAAAGTAGATGGTGATAAAGTTTATATAATAACTAACAACCACGTTATAGAAGGAGCATCTGCTGTTACAATATCTGTTACAGGTGAAGAACAAGTAGACGCAAGTCTTGTAGGCACAGACCCAAGCTCAGATTTAGCTGTTCTTAGTGTTAGCAAACAAGATATGCATAAAGCTGGTATACAAAATATAACAGTTGCTACATTTGCAGATTCTGACACTGTTGAAGTAGGAGATTTTGTTTTCCCTATTGGTAATGCTTTAGGTAGAGGCAAAACTATGACACAAGGTATGATAAGTGCTCAAAATAAACAAATTAATATAGATGGTAAAAATCTTACTGTTATACAAACAGATGCTGCTATAAACCCAGGTAACAGTGGTGGTGCTCTTATGAACTCTGATGGAGAAGTTGTAGGTATAAATACTGCTAAGCTTTCAAGCTCTGCCATAGAGGGTATAGGATATGCTATCCCTTCTAATATTGCAACAGATATAGCAGACCAAATTATAAACAATGGTTATGTAGAAAGACCATATTTTGGCATAATGGGTAAAACTATAACAGAAAATACAAAACGTATTTATGGTTTAAATACTTTAGGTGTTATAGTTGTAGAAGTTGAAGAAGATAGCAATGCAGAAAAAGCAGGTCTTAAAGCAGGTGATATTATAACAAGCTTTAATGGACAACAAATAGAATCGGTAGATGATTTATCTGTGGCTATAAATAAATGTAAACCTAATGATACAGTATCTTTTGATATTATTAGAGAAGGCAATAAACCTATGACTTTAACAGTTACATTAACTCCTTCTAACACTTCATTTTAAGTATAATATTAGCACATTATGTAAAAAAATGTTTATAAGTTAAAAAAATATTTTAAATTGTTTACATTTAATTCACATTTTATTCATTTATTTGATTTATTATATATATATAGGGAGGAAATATTATGAATGATAATCATAATAATGAAGAGAACAACAACTCTAATGAACCTTATAAATTTTATAAAGAAGAAATTAAAAAACAAAATAATATGTCAAAGTTTTTTAAAAAGTTATTTATTTATATAGGTTCGGCTGCAGGTTCATTAATATTAGGTTTAGCTATTAGCTTTAATTATATATATTGCAAAGATGTAATTATCCCTAATTATGCTAATGATAGCATAATAGAGGCTTCGGTAGATGGCTCATCTAACAATATTATAGAAACATCTAACAGTTTAGTAAAAACTATAATAGAAAATGTAAGACCATCTGTTGTAAGCATAACAACTCTAAATAATAGCACTGACTGGTTTAGAGGTAATACACAATATCAAGGATCTGGCTCAGGTATTATTTTTCATAAAACATCTACAGATGTTTTTATAGTAACTAATTATCACGTTATACAAAATGCATCTACAATAGGTGTAGCAATAGATAATAACAAGCCCGTACAAGCTACTTTAGTTGGTAAAGATGAAAATTATGATTTAGCTGTTTTATCTATTAGCAGTGATAACTTAACTGAAGAAGAAATGAACAATATACGTGTAGCACAGTTTGCCGATTCTTCAAACGTTGAAGTTGGAGATTATGTTATAGCAATAGGTAATGCCATAGGTGAAGGCATAACATCTACTTTTGGTATAATAAGCTCTACATCTACTGATATAATCTCAGATAATAAACAACTAAACGTTTTACAAACAACTGCTGCTATAAACCCAGGTAATAGCGGTGGAGCATTAATTAACTTAAATGGTGAAGTTATAGGTATAAATACGGCAAAAGTTGCCGATAATACTGTTGAGAGTATTGGTTATACTATTGGTTCATCTGTGGCAATGCCTATTATAGAAGATATAATGAGTAATTTAAACCCTACATCTTTAGGGGTTGTTGTTACAAATGCTCAAAGCACAAACCTTAATTATGAAGGTATGGCTGGCGGAGCTATAATAGTAGAAATTGTGCCAGATGGTTCTGCTGATAAAGCAGGGCTTAAGGTAAATGATATTATTACCAGTATAAACGACGTACCTATACTTAGTTCTTCTAGCTTAGTAGAAGAAATTAAAAAGTATGAAGTTTGGGACACCGTTAAGTTAAAAATTATTAGAAATGGGAAGATAGAAACTACTAAAGTTAAATTACTTCCTAATACAAATTAGCTTACAAGTTTTTAATTGATATAGATACTCCTCTCCTAGCCCAAAAGGGCTAACCTCAAAATTCTCTCTTTTCTGAAAGGCACCTAACGGTGCCTTTCCTTTTTTATTACAATTTAGCAATACTTGTTTTTAAATACAAAGTATTTAAAAAAAATGATTATACAATTAACATATGGATTTATTTTTAATAAAAATTATATACAATTTAATAAATATATTGTAAAATTAATATATTAAATTAATTTAATAAAAGGTGGGATTATATGAAAAAGCAATACGCAAAAAATATGATAGATTTTATACAAGATAGCCCTTGTTCTTTTCTAGCAGTAGAAAATAGTGAAAATAAATTAAAAGAAAATGGATTTATATGCTTAAATAATATAGATAAATGGCAGCTTAAAGAAGGCGGTAAATATTATATAACTAGAAATGGCTCTACATTAATTGCTTTTATAATAGGCAATGAACCAGAAAAAACAGGTTTTAGAATGATAGGTTCTCACACAGATTCTCCTAGTTTTGTTATAAAGCCAAATTGTGAAATAAAAGAAAATAACAATTATTTAAAACTTAATACAGAAGGATATGGAGGAATGATATTAAGCACTTGGCTTGATAGACCATTATCCATAGCAGGCCGTGTTATATTAAAAGGTGATAATATTTTTAGCCCAAATACTAAAACAATAGATTTTAAACGACCAATTGCTATTATACCAAACCTTGCTATACATTTAAACAGAGAAATAAACAACGGACATAAATATTCTAAACAAAAAGAAATGTTACCTCTTTTATCTTTAACAGGAGAAGATTTTAATGAGAAAGGTTATATTTATGAGCTTATATCAAAAGAAATAAATGTAGCAAAAGATGATATATTAGATTATGAATTGTTTTTATATGAAGCAGAAAAAGGTAGCCTAATAGGCTTAAATGAAGAATTTATATCTTGTTCTCGTTTAGATGATTTGATGATGGTTTATAATTCTTTACAGGCATTTTTAAACTATGCAAATAGTAATAATTATAATGGTATAAAAGTTTTATATCTTGCAGATAATGAAGAAGTAGGTAGCCATACAGGACAAGGTGCAGATGGTGCACTTCTTAGAGATACATTAAAAAGATTATGTATAAGTTTATTTGGTAATGAAGAAAGTTTTTATAGTATGGCAGAAAAATCTGTTTTTATATCAGCAGATTTAGCTCACGGCTTACACCCAAATTATGCTGATAAACACGATATAACTAATAAACCTCTTTTAAACAAAGGTGTTTGCCTTAAATATTCTGCTAGTCAAAAATATAGTACAACAGGTGTTTGTGGAGCTATATTTGATGGGCTTTGTAAAGAAGCTAACATATCATATCAAAAATTTGTAAACCATTCAGATTCGCCAGGTGGTAGCACAATAGGGGCTATGTTAGCTAGCCAGTTTAACACAACTGTTATAGACTTTGGTGTATGTATACTTGGTATGCACTCTATAAGAGAGCTTGGCTCTGTAAATGATAATTATGATTGTTATAAGCTTTTTGAAAAGTTTTATAGTTTATAGTAAATAAAAAGGTTAAGATAGCATCTTAACCTTTTTTATTATAAATTAATCAAATTTAAAGCTTTCTGTTATAGAATCAAATTCTTGTTCAAATTGATTTATTATGTCATAATCATTAGTTCCTTGTTCGTAAGGATTAGATTGTAAAGGATACATTACAACTACCCTATTGTTTTGGGACTTTGCTAGCTCTATAGGCTTAGGTCCTTCTTCTTGTTGCATTTTATCCCAATAATTTTGGCTCATTTCTTCTAACATAAGTATAATACTTTCATTTTCTTCACCTTTATATTCAAGGTAAACAGTATTGATAACTTCATCTTCAATATTTCTGCTTTCTTAAACAAAAGACACTTTATCTGATACAATAGAAGGTACTTCCATAGAAAAACCAAGCTCCTTATTTCCATATAAAAAAGTATCTTTAGCGTTATTTTCTTTTGAAGATGAGCAACATGTGATTATAAATAATAACATTAATATTAAACTTAGTTTAGATATAAATTTCATAAATAAAACCCCCTTTATATTATATGTATATAGATACATTAAGTATAAAAAAAGTTTTATTATGTTAAAATTATTTAGTGATTAATTATATGATAATAAAAAGTTATCATATATATTTATATAAAAAACTTTAATATTATAATAAGTTAGAATTTTTTAAATTCATGTATATAAAGAAAAACATAAGTGCAACTTGAACAGCAGTGCAGGTAACAAAAGAACCTATAATAGCACCATATTTTCTTTTAAGTGCAAGATTAACATAAGCTATTGTCATAAAAACACCTATAATACAAGATATTAAGCCAGATAAAAACATACCACCTATTATACTAACAGAGCCAAGAACTGTAACCCAAGTAGGAATTTTTTCTAAAGGCTTATAAGGTTCATTTGTATTTAAATATGTACCATTAACAGCAAGCTTTGCTTTTCTACCTATAACTGTTAAGTTGCAAACAGTACCTTCAATATTAAATTCATAATCAACTATATTTAACAGAAGATTATTAGATTTTACAATAGTTGTGTTACCATCAACAGTAACTTTATTTTTTAAACTGCCAGCGTGGGTAACTGTATGTTTTTTACCATTTATTTCTATTTCCCAAGTTTTCATAAAAACCTCCTAAAATATTTAATAATAAATATATTATAATGATTAATAAAAAATATCAACTAAAAAGTAAAAAAAATGCAAATTTAAAGTGAAAACTAGCAATGTATTAATAAAAAATATACTTTTTAATATATATATAATAAATATTTTAGAAAGGAATTTAATATGAAAAAATTTTATAGCTTTTTATGTATATTATGTATTATTATAACAATAGTTCTACTATTTTCTTCAAAAAATAATAATATATTAGCTAAAGATATGTATAACATAAAACAAAAAATGGTGCCATCACCTGTTATAGCTACGGTAAATAATGATTGCAATGTATATTTAGATAAAGAGCTAAAAAACATAATAAAAAAAATAGAAAAGGGAACAAATGTAGAAATATTACAAGATAAAACTAAAAAAATATATCTTATAAAAAATGATACATTAGGTATAGAAGGCTGGGTAAAAAGAGAGGATTTATATATACCAGAAACACCTATAGCTAACAAAGAATATTTAAAAGATGTAGAGCTAGAAGCATATGTTAATGATTTAGGACTAGATAGTAGTACAGAGTATCTAATGTTTACAGATATATATAGGCAACTTACATACATATTTAAAGGTAAATGTGAAAATTGGAAACTTATAAAAACTATACCTTGTGGAACTGGCGTAAATGAATCTCCTACAACTCGTGGTATTTTTAAAATAAGTGATAAAGGAGAATGGTTTTATAGTGAAAGATTAGGCAGTGGAGCTATGTATTGGCTTAAATTTAATGGTTCTTATCTTTATCATTCGGTTGCTATGGATAAAAATAAAAATGTTATAGATAGCACAATAGGTGAGCGTTGCTCTAGTGGTTGTGTTCGTATGAATTTAGATGACATAAAATGGGTATATGATAATATAGAAAAAGGTACAACGGTATATATAAATTAGTAGCAAATTAAAAAATTTTTAATATAATGTATATAAGATATTATTTGGGGGGTATATTATGCCTTTATTTTTTAATAACAGATTTAATAATATGCAAAATAGATACTTAAACAACAGAAACAATAATTTTATGTTTAATAATTTTCAAAACAATAACAGATTTGGATTTAATAATCCATATATGCAAAATAATTATCAAAACAACCAACAAAATAATACACCATCTGATATAACTTTAAAACCTTTAACTGAAGAAGAATTGGAAAAAATAAATGAAGAAATAAAAGAAAATATAGAAAAAAATAAAAAAACAGTAGTTAATGTTCAAAAACCAGAAAATAGTGATGCATTATGTAGCTATATACAAGATTTTATACAAGATGAGGCTAATGCAAGTATATTTTATAATGAGTTATCAAAAAAATGCGAACATACTATATATAGAGATAGATTAAAAAATATATGTGATGATTGTAGTCTAGAATGCAACACATTAAAGTCTTATTATGAAGATATAAATAATGAAAAATTTGAACCAAAATCTATACCTATTAATGTTAATATGCCCTTTAAAATAGGACTATTTTTAGCAATAGAAGAAGAAATTAAAAGTTACGATAAATTATGTAAAATAATAGAAGAGTTTCCACCGCAAGATACAAGATTATTTTATAAAATGGCTCTTAAAAAATTAAGCAGAATAAATACTATTCAATATATGAC
>CALWSN010000064.1 GCA_944384215.1 uncultured Clostridia bacterium
TTTATTAAATGTATTTGCCATATTTTCATCATCTTCTTGTTTTTCTTCTTTTAACTTTTCTAACTCTTTTACAGGGTCTTCTACAAATGGTAACTGTGCAAGCAATGTTTCTAAAGATACATTTTCAGTTAACAAGTTAATCATTTGAGCCAACTCTAAATTATTTACTGGTAATGTTCTAACTATTGTTATTTTTATATTTTCTACATCATAATAACTCATAGATTTTTTATTTAAAATAGTATTTATAAGTTTTAATCGTCTTTTTATACCAGCTATAAAAAATCTTTCTTTAACTTTTGCTAAGCTTTCAAGAGCTAATAACTTATAAGCCATAGCCACACCGCTAACATTACCGCTAAATTTTTCATCTGTAAAATCTGGTGTTTGACTAAACTTATGTATGTCATCTTTTATAGCATTAGCTAATACCTGTACCTCTGTTTCATTTAAAGACTTTGTAATATATTTTATATCACTGTTTTCTGCTGGTATTTCCATTATTCTACTTTGTTTTATTCTTTTGTTTGCATCTTCAGCTACATCTTCAAATGTAAACCCTGTTACAACAAGCAGACTATCTACAAATTTTTCTTTATCATTTACCCTATCACTCATTAAAACATTATAAGCATCTATTTGAGAAATAACCCCTTCAAAATCTCCTTTACCTTCTGCGTTATTAAAAAATTGTGTTATAGGCACTCTTTCAAAAAAATGTTGTTCTACTTGTTGTAGCTTTATATCTTTTAAATTTTTACTATAATAAGTTAATATTTCACTATCTGTATAAACATTTATTATATAACCTTGTGCTTTTAAATCTATATCAAAATCTGTATAATAATTTATTGCAAATAGCGATTTGTTGCCTATCTCATTACTATATACAACAAAAGTATTTTCTGGGTTTAAAATAGCTATTTTAACCTTGCCATCTTCATTTATATATAAAAGCTCATAGCCTATACCATATATACTTAAATCTTTTTCTAAGTCTGCATTATGAGTATTTGCATTTAATTTTTCTAGTGTATCTAAAAGACCTGTTATATCTTTATCATCTTCACTAGATATAGTTATAGGGTTACCTATAAAATATCCAGATACTATATCTGTTATATATTTAGCAAAATTATTGACTATTTTATTGTTAGGCTCATTTTCTCGTTTAATAGTATTTAATATTTTATGGTTTCCTAAATAATATTCTTTATTTTTTATTAATCTTGATAAATCTTTTTTATGTGATTTTATGCATTGCAATATTAACTCTTCTGGTATTTTGTCTTTGATAAAATCTTTGTTTATTCTTATCACTAAAATATACCTCCCCATTTGCTACTATCAACAATACGTGCTGTTTTATTTTGCATTATATCTTCTAAGCCATATCTAAGAGCATCTATACCGTGATTAAAATTATCAATAGGTTTATTTATATATTCATTTGTCTTTTTATCTTTTTGCCAAGTGTAGTTTTCAAACTCTTCAATAAGCCCTGTCAATCTTTCATCTATAACTATTTTTCTGGTCATAAGCCACTGTAAACCAAAATTAACACTATCATTAAATTTCTTACAAGGCTTTATTCTTGTTATACCTAGCCTTCGTATTTCTTCAATAGATTTTTGCTCCGCACAATCTGCTATTATAATTTCTTTTCTAAGTCCTAAGTTATCTATTGTTTTATATATCTCATCATTTGTTAAGCCCTTTTTAAAGTATTCACCTGTTATATAAACTGTTTTGTTATCTTTGTCATATCTCCCCCATATTATAGCAGTAGGGTCATTCGTAAAACCAAAGTCTAACCCGCAAAAAAACTTTAGATGTTTGATTTTATCTTCGTTTATTATCTGTTTATGTATTATAGGAAATACAAGTTTATCAAGGGTTGCAAATTCTCCTAAGCAATATATTTTATAATAAGCAGGGTTTGTGTTTTTTAACCCCTCTAAAATCTCTCTATACTCTTCATCCAAAAATTTATTATCTAAATAACTTGTTTGTATAATTTTTGTATTCTTCTGCTGTTGTAAAAACCAATGTTTATAAACCCAGTTCACTTTACTAACAGGATTAAACATTAAGTATATTTGTGGGTATTTTATATTAAAAGGTCTCAACCTTATATCTAACTGCGTAAAATCGTCTAATGTTAATTCTGTTGCCTCTTCTATCACAATATCTGTTATATCTGCAATAGACTTTATTTTTTCAGGGTTATCCATTCCTTTAAAAAGTATAATGCTTCCTGTTCTTGATATTACTAATTTCCTATCAGTTTTATTTTCTTTATAAGAAATACCCTGTTCATCCAGTAGAGTTGTAAAAACTGTACAAATACTATCTGCTAAAGTACTAGCAACTTTTCTAACAACCAATACCTTCCTTTTGTCACTAATAGCCTTTATTATTATTTTTTGCACTGCTCCAACAGACTTTCCACTTCCACCGCCACCATAATAAACCTCGTACCTACTTTTATAGTCATTTATATTATTAAGCACCCAGTCGTTAAACATATTTTTATTTAAGTTTCTTTTGTTTATTATCTTCATCATCAACAAACCAACTTTCTTTTACTGTTTCATCTTCAACGACAACTTCCCTTTTCTCTCTCCATTGCTCTGGTCGTCTATTTTTTAACCAGAATATAGCAGAAGTAGGGTCTGGTGGTATTTCTTTAGTTACCGTTATTTCTTCAGTTATCTCGCCATATTCTTTTTTAACCTTTTTTTCAGTAGTAGTATAACCTAAAGCTCTTTTTAAAAGTGCATTTTCAACTTGAATATCTACTATTTCCTTGCCCTTTTTTAAGGTGTTTGAAATGCAAGCAAATTTTTTACTCCAATCATACAAGGTTGTTCTACTTATACCCATATTGTAAGCTATCTGCTCATCTGTTAAACCTTGTCTTGCCCAATCTTCAATTTTTAATAAACCCTCTTCTGTTAGCCAATATTCGTATTTACCTTTAGCAATATGCGCCACCTCCTTAATTTTTGTATAAAAAAAGCTAGAATAAATCTAGCTTTAAATAATTTTTACGTTTTTTATTTTTTCTACTCTATCATTTTAACACAGTTTTAGCTCAAAAAACTGTCAACTTTTTAAAATTTTAAATTTTTTCATCTAATCTTTCAAAAAACAAAGTTTTTCTTCTGTAAAAAGTTTTTTCGGACATATGCAAACCTAGTCTGTGAAAGCTCATATTTTTGCAAATATTATTCATTGCTTTTTTATAATAATCGCCACCAAATATTTCAATAGCAGTTTGTTCTATAGCTTCTACTTGTTTTTTTAATTCAATCAACTTTATTACTTTCTTCTCTAAAATATCAGTTTTGACATTGTCCCCTCCTTGCCCAAAGCTCGCTCCGTTTATATAAGCAAATTCTTGTATCTGCTTAACTTTTTCTGGATAAGCTAAACATATGTATTTAAGCTCATTTCTGCGTTTCTTGGATATACTCATGTTATCTCCTTGTCTCTCCTATAACCATTTTAAACACGCTAAATCTTTTACCATATTCAATTTTTAATATACTGCCATATGCTTTAAAATCATTAGCTCTCATAAGTATTAATTGTAATTTTCCAAGAACATTATTATTTGCATCTTTTTGGAATGCTGTATAATATTCTTCTTCTGTACGTAAATCTGTGATTTTTGCATACAAATTATTCTTTTGTTCTTTCACCATCACTTGAATTTTGTATTCATTCTTAAATGCACCCTCAATAATCATATAAAATCTTCTTTTACTTATTTTAGCTGGATATTTAATTTCCATAATTACCCCCCTACCATTTAAAACTAGGGCTTTCTTCCATAAACGGAATTATTATTTCATTAATAGCTCTTTGGGCTATTTCTTTAGAAATGTAATACACTTGCCCTGTATTACAAGTTTTAAAACTGCTAATTTTAAAACGACTATTAAACGCACGATGACTAGTATAGAAATAAACGTAAAACTTTTCGACATTATCATCTTCCCACAACTCCTCACTCCAACCATTATCATAAGTAAACTTCCTTAATTTTTGTTGTAGGTTTAATTCCATTGCCACTTGTTCTGCAAATTCTTTGTCGTTATAGTAGTTGCCGCTGTTAAAATGGTCGTTATCTACACAAACATGGCACTCTGTACGCATATCTACTTTGTATTCTCCAGAATAATTTTTAATAATTGTATAATAATGTTCCTCATTTTTAACCCTCTCATAAGGATTTTTATATTTAGGTTTAATCATCTTCTCAAACTCTTTCAACTG
>CALWSN010000065.1 GCA_944384215.1 uncultured Clostridia bacterium
AGGAAATCGTAGAAGAAACAAGCGAAACAGTAAGCGAAGAAATCGCAGAAGAAGCAAGCGAAATAGTAAGCGAAGAAATCGTAGAAGAAATAAGCGAAGTAATTGTACAACAAGCTGTTGATAACAAATTAAAAGAAAAATATAATTTGACAAATGAACAGTTAGAAAGTTTACAATATTTACAGCTTAATGATGCTGGAGATACAATAATAGGATATGCATCAGTAGACAATACAGGTATACCAAGAGATGTTTTTATACCAGCAGAAATAAATGGTGTAAGAATAATAGCTATAGGTAATGGTGCATTTGACACAAAAGAAATAACATCTATAAAGTTTGCAGATGATATTCAGTTACAAACAATAGGAGAAAAAGCTTTTTCTGGTAATTACATGACAGAAGTACAAATACCAAGCACAGTTACACGAATTGGTAAAAATGCCTTTAGTCAATGTAAAAATTTAGAAACAGTGGTTCTTCCAGAAGGTATAACATCTCTTCCAGAGTCATTATTTGAAGGATGCTCTAGCTTAGTAAATGTTAATATCCCTAAAGCAGTTACTGAGCTAGGAGCAAATATGTTTAAAGGGTGTTCTAGTTTAACAAGTATAGAATTACCAGAAGGAATAGAAATTATACCTGTTAGTATATTTGAGAACTGCTTAAAATTATCAAATGTTAATATACCTAGTAGTGTAAAAACAATAGGCAGTCACGCATTTAATATGTGCTATGATTTAACTAATATTACACTACCAGATGGACTAAATGTTATAGCAGTTAATGCTTTTAGAAATACACCAGGAGTAAAAAATATTACTATACCATCATCTGTAACAACTATAGGAAAAGAGGCTTTTAAATCTACCCCAGAAAATAAAATAGTTACAATAAATAAGCCTAAAGATTCTATTACAGGTTCTCCTTGGGGAGCAGCAAAAGTATATTGGCAAGACACTGTGCAGATAGATGATTATATTTATCATATAGGTGATAAAGAAATTGTTGATTATGTAGGTACTTCTAAATCTGTAGAGATACCAGAAACATTAGAATATCAAGGGCAAAGATATACAGTAGAAAGTATAGGTGTAAATGCTTTTAGACAAATAGACTTAAGAAAAGTTGTTATACCTGGTACTGTTAAAACAATAAAAGAATCAGCATTTTTTAATAATCAAGGACTTACAGATGTTACTTTAAATGAAGGTCTTGAAGTAATTAAAAAAAGAGCATTTTATAATTGTCCAATGTCAGTTACAAGTACAGGAGCAGATAAACAAAAAACGTCTCTTCAAATGCCTTCAACAATTAAAAGTATTGGAGCAGAGGCATTTATAAATGCTAGATATCTTCATTTTCCACATCATGCTTATGAGTCTATAAAAGGAACTCCTTGGGGAGCAAAAGCTGTAACTTGGAGCGATACAATAATAACAGATAACGGATTAATATTCCATAAAACAAATAAATCTATATTAGGTTATATTGGGGAAGATGTTGATGTTTCTATCCCAACAACAATAGCAGATACAGATGGAAGTGTATATGATGTAGAAATAATAGGCAAACAAGCTTTTATAAATTCTAAAATAAAAACTGTAACATTTGAAGAAGATTCTAGGTTATTATCTATTGAAGATGAAGCATTTAGAGGTTCTTCTCAATTAGAAACAATAAATATACCAAAAACTGTTACAAATATTGGTCATTCTGTTTTTAGAAATTGTATTAAATTAGAAAGAATAGATATACCATCAGGTGTTAAAGAAATAAAACATAGTACCTTTAATAATTGTACTAACTTAAAAGTTGTTAATTTACCAGAAGGTTTAACAGTTATTGGCTCAAGTGCATTTCTTAATACTAAAGTATTAAAAAGCATAACAATACCTAGTACAGTTACGCAAATAGATGCAGAAGCTTTTTCTGGGTCAAAAGGTAATCCAGGCAAAGGGCAACCTCCTGTTATAACAGATTTAGAAGAAGTAATATTTGCAGAACCTTATTCTATTCAAACAATAGGTAGTGGAGCTTTTGCTAGAACATCTATTGTAGATATTGAGTTACCAAGAACAATAGGTGAAAATAATAATAATGGTGTATTACTTTCAAAAGTTTTTGAAGACTGTCCAAGTATAAAAAGAATCTATGTAGATATAGAAAGAGATAAAACTAATTTAGACTCAGAAGCTCACTTTTTACCTGGAGTACTTTTATTTAAAGGTGAAAAAATTCAATCAGATATAATGGTTGAAAGAGATAGTCAAAATCCTTTAAGATTTAATATAACAGTTACTTTTGGAGATGAGGCAAATGATTTAATTATTAGTAGTATCAAAAGACCAAATTCTCAAATAGAAGAAACAGTTAATACTAAAAAAACAGTAATAAGAGATACAATAGACTTAACATTAGAAGAATTACAAAATGAACCACAATATACGTATTATGCATATGTAAATACTCGTATTAATGGTCAACCTACAAAAGTTGAATATACAGCTAATGTTAAGTTAAGCAACTATTTAACATATGTATTTGGCGATGGTAAAATAGTTGGCGATACTCAAAAATATGGAAATGAAGAGGCTACAATAATAAATGAAATACCTCAGAAACAAGATTTAGAATTTTTAGGTTGGGCTACAGAAAAAGATGCTAGTCAACCAGAATATGGTTATAAAGATAAACTTAATAGTCAAATTACTATGACTGGAAATATAATTTTATATCCAGTATGGGCTAAAAAGACAACTCCACAAGAAAAAGAGGTTACTATAAATTATCATTTAAATGGTGGAAATATACCAGGATTAAGTGCAACAAACGATGTAGCGACAGAAACTGTAAAATTTGGAAGTAACCACTCATTAAAAATACCTACAAAAGGAACTGAACATACTTTTAAAGGTTGGTACCTAGAGGGATCTTTTAATACAAAAGTAGAAAATATATGGGATGTAGTAAAAGATGATAGTAAAAATACATTAGATTTATACGCTAGATGGGATAAAAAACAAACACCAGTAGAGCCACAACCTCCAACAGAGACTCCAACACAACTTTCAACAGAAGCTACAACACAAGGTAACACAGGAGATAACACAACAGAAGCTACAACACAAGCTCCAAATAGACCTTCAACAGAAGCTACAACACAAGGTAACACAAGAGACAACACAACAGAAACTACAACACAAGGTAACACAGGAGATAACACAACAGAAGGTACTACAAATGATAACCAAACAATACCTCCAATAATAGATGGTGGAAACGGTGGAAACAATGGTGGAAATGTTGATACTAATGTAGAAGAAAATATAAATATACAAACTCCAGATAATATATATACATTTGGAAATTTACAAACAATAACACCAGAAGATGAAAATATAGCAAGACAAATTATAGAAAATATTCAACCAGACAATCAAGCTATAAATATTAACTTGGATAATGTAATAGAAGATTCATCTGCTAATGGTAGTAAAATAAGTGAAAAAAGAAAAACAGAAAAACCAGCATTTGGTTTTGGTGGAGAAGGTGGATATAGTTTGCTTATAGTATTATTAGTGCTATTAATTATATTAGTAACTAGTTATATTGTAAAAAAACAAATATTCGATAGAGAAAAAGATGAAATAGATGAAGAAGAAGATGAAGTAAATTCATTAAAAGTATAATAAAAGGCTGTAGGGAAAACCTACAGCCCTTTTTGTGTACAGAATACTACGTGTTCTACACGTGTTTACGAAAAAGATGAGCCTATGAGTAGAAAAAATAAGCTGATTTAAAATAAAATGTGGATGACAAATTTTTTCAATATTCATTTCGGCATATTAAACAATATATTTTTATAAGTTAGAATAAGGCACCCATTTAATAGGTGTACTCCCTTTAAAATCTTGTTTTAAACTTTTGAAATATTCTATCATATTGTGTTATAAGATACTAATTATTTTATATTTATGATTTAAATACTTATAGATATGGTGTAAATATATTATAATGTATATATAAAATCCATATTTTTTTATATAAAAATTAATATGTGATATTAGCTATTAATAAACATTAAATATTAATTATTAGTTATTGACTAAAGTTTAATATGTATGATAAAATAATACTAGGAAATAGTAGAGGGGTGATATTATGAATTGGATTAAAGATATAAATAGTTTTAGTATTAATAATGCT
>CALWSN010000066.1 GCA_944384215.1 uncultured Clostridia bacterium
TAGAAAAAACAAGAGAAATGTTTGAAATGCTACTTGGAGATAATTTAAAAGGAAGAAAGGAATATATAGAACAAAATGGATATAAATATATAGACCTTACAGATGTTTAAAATATATAATATAAGGAGCTTTTATGAATAATTATATAGAACAACCAATAACAAAAACATTAGAAACAAACTATATGCCTTATGCTATGAGCGTTATTATATCTAGAGCTATACCAGAAATAGACGGGTTTAAACCTTCCCATAGAAAATTATTATATACAATGTATTTAATGGGGCTTTTAAAAGGAGATAGAACTAAATCTACCAATGTTGTTGGCCAAACAATGAAGCTTAACCCTCACGGTGATATGGCTATATATGAAACATTAGTTAGACTAACAAGAGGTAATGATGCCTTACTTACACCTTTTATAGATTCTAAAGGTAACTTTGGTAAACAATTTTCAAGAGATATGGCCTTTGCAGCATCTAGATATACAGAAGTTAAGCTAGATAGCATATGCCAAGAAATATTTAAAAATATAGATAAAGATACAGTAGATTTTATAGACAACTATGATGGAAAAATGAAAGAACCAGTGCTTTTTCCTACTACTTTTCCTAATATATTAGTTACTAACAATCAAGGAATAGCAGTTAGTATGGCTAGTTCTATTTGTAGCTTTAATCTTAAAGAGGTTTGTGATACTACTATAAAATTTATTAAAAATGAAAAAGTAGATATTAAAAAATATCTTAAAGCACCAGATTTCCCTAGTGGTGGAGAGCTTATTTATAACGAAAAAGAAATAAATAATATATATGAAACAGGACGTGGTAGCTTTAAGCTTAGAGGAAAATATAGATTTGATAAGAAAAATAGCCTTATAGAAATTTATGAAATACCTTATACAACAACTGTTGAGGCTATTATTGATAAAATAATTAGCCTTGTAAAAACTAATAAAATAAAAGAAATAAATGATGTTAGAAACGAAACTGATAAAAATGGCTTAAAAATAGCTATTGATATTAAAAGAAGTGCTAATCCTGAGTTACTTATGCATAAACTATACTCTATGACACCTCTTAGCGATAGCTTTAGCTGTAACTTTAACATACTTGTTGGTGGCGTTCCTAAAACTATGGGAATAAAAGAGATACTTACAGAATGGCTTAAATTTAGAATAGAATGTATAAAAAGACAAACAGCTTATGATTTAGAAAAGAAAAAAGCCAAACATCATCTTTTATCTGCTCTTGCTAAAATTTTGTTAGACATAGATAAAGCTATTACAATTATTAGAGATACTGAAGAAGATAGTATGGTTATACCAAATCTTATGAAAGGCTTTGATATAGATAAAGAACAAGCAGAATATATAGCAGAGATAAGGCTTAGAAACCTTAATAAAGAATATCTTTTAAATCGTATAAAAGAGCGAGAACAATTAGAACAAGATATGAAAGATTTAAAAGAAATATATGAAAGTGAACAACTTATTAAAGATATAATATGTACAGAGCTTAAAGAAATATCTAAAAAATATGGCAAACCTAGAAAAACAGACATTATATATCACGAAGAAGTTAAAGAGATAGAAGAACACGAGCTTATAGAAGACTATACTGCTAGATTTTTCTTAACGAAAGAAAACTATTTTAAAAAGGTTACTTTAGTATCATTACGTTCTTCTGGGGAGCATAAGCTAAAAGATGAAGATATTATTATTCAAGAAATAGAGACAAACAATAAATCTGAAATAATATTCTTTTCTGATAAATCTAATGTTTATAAAATAAAAGCATATGATATACCAGAAGTAAAAGTTAGTAATATAGGGCATTATTTACCTAACATTTTAGGTATGGAAGAAGATGAAAATATATTATATTTTGTTATAACAAATGATTATAAAGGATATATGTTATTTACATTTGAAAATGGTAAAATAGCTAAAATACCTTTAGAGGCTTATCAAACTAAAGTAAATAGAAAAAAACTTATAAATGCTTATAGTGATAAATATAAACTAGTAAACATTAAATATATTTTAGATGATATAGATATAATTTTGTTTAGAGATAATGATAAAGCTCTTCTTTTAAATACTAGCCAAATAGAAGAAAAAGCTACAAAATCATCAATAGGAGTTAATATTTTAACTATTAAGAAAAATAGTAAACTTACTTATTGTCTAGAAAAAGATGAATTTTTATCAGATGATATAGAACATTATCGTGCTAAAGATATACCTTCCACAGGACATTTTATATTAGAAAAAGATAAAAATAAAAACCACTTTTTAAAATAAAGTTATAAAAAAAGACCTTTTTACATATATTTTTATAAAAATAAAATATATAGGAGGTCTTTTTTGATGGAAATTTTAAAGAAAGATATTACAATAGATAAAAAAATAGGCAAAGAAACAAGTCAAGTTTTAGTAGAAGGTGATATTATTGTTCCAGATACTAAACCAGATATAGATATGGTGTTAGAAGCTAACGGAACAGCATACATAGACAATAAAGATATAGTTAATGATAGAATTACTTTTAAAGGTAATTTAGACATAAATGTTTTATTTGTTGCTAAAGGTGATAATAAGCCTGCATATAATATGCAATCTACATATCCTATTAATGATTTTATAAATATGGAAGGTATAGACAAAAATATGACTGTCTTTACTACTTGTAATATTACTAATTTAGATTATAAACTTATAAATGACAGAAAAGTAAGCTTTAGAGCTATTTTAGATGTTACATCTGAAGTTTTAGCTAAAGAAAATATAGAGGCTGTATCTACAATAGATGGACTTGACGAAAAACAAATGAAAATAACAAACATAAATGTTAATAAAGTTGCTTGTACAAAATTTGACCGTTTTAACATAAAAGATGATATAGAAATATCTAGTGGTAGACCTAATATAAAAGAAATTTTAGATATTAGCTTTAATATTGCTAATAAAGATGTAAGAACTCAACTTGAAAAAATAAATATATCTGGTGATATTAGAGCTTGTGTTCTTTATAAAAGTGATGAAGAAGACAGTATTATTACATATTTTGAACAAGATATACCTTTTAATGGAGTAGTAGAAGTAGAGGGTGTTACAGATGATATGATAGGTGATGTTTATTTAGACATACAAGAAAAAAATGTTCAAATATTAGAAGATGTAGATGGAGAACCTAGACTTATAGGCGTAGATATTTATGTTGGGTGCAATATTAAAGTTAGCTACGAAGATGAAATGAATATTTTAGAAGATGCTTATGCTTTAGATAAACAAATTAATATTGAAAAAAATATTCAAAGTTATCCTATGCTTATTTGTAAAAATAAAAATCAAGCTTCTATTAAAGAAGTTGTAAAACTAGATGAGGAATGTCCTCCTATTTTACAAGTTTTAAAAGTTTATGGAAAGCCGGTTTTAGATAACTTGGATATATTAGAAGATAAAATACTTGCTGAAGGTATTATTGAATGTAAAATATTGTATATTACTAATAATGATGAATATCCTATGTATTGCTTTAATACTATTATACCTTATAGCCAAGCTATAAATGCCAAAGGGACTAATCCTCAAACAGATAAAGTAGATATAAATTCTTATCTTGAGCATATAGGGGTTAATATGCTATCTGATAAAGATGTAGAAGTTAGATGTGCTATCAATTTTGATACTTGTGTTACTAAAGAAAAAGAAATATCTTTTATTACGGATATTGTTTTTGATGAAATAAATCAAGAATTTTTAAATAACATTGCTAGTATGGTTATTTATGAAGCTGATATAATAAGACATAATCAAAAATCATTGAATTTTTAATGAATTTGAGTATGTCTTATTTTTATTTTAAAATTTAGAAAGGAACTATGCTATATGGATACAAAAGCTAAAGTCTTTGCAGTTATGAATGAGAAAGGGGGAGTTGGCAAAACTACAACAGCAACTAATATGGCATATTTGTTAGGCAAGAAAAATAAAAAAGTCCTATTAATAGATTTTGATGGACAAGCCAATACTACAATGCTTATGTGTAATGAAAATCCAAACAGTTTAAATATAACTATTTCAACTGTTTTAAATAACATTATTGATAATAATTACATATTACCATCAGAAGATTATTTAATAAAAACTAAAGGTATAAATTTAATACCAGCTAATGCAAATTTATTTTCTTTAGAAAGTAAATTGTCAACAGTAACTTTTAGGGAATATATATTAAAAAAGTTTATTGATGATATTAGAGAAGATTATGATTATATTATCATAGATTGTATGCCTCAAATAGGTATACCACTAATAAATGTAATGGTTGCGTCAGATAGGTTAATTATACCTACACAATCAGAAATATTATCAGTAAAAGGTTTGACAGAGTTAATCAGACATTATATAGGTGTAAAAGCTGTTAATGAAGATTTAAAAATAAGTGGAATACTTATAACAATGGACAGTAAAAATACCAAAACATCTAAAGAAATAAAAAAACTATTAGATAGTAGTTTTAAAGAAAATGTAAATATATTTAAAACAGTTATACCAAATAGTATTAAAGTAGCAGAGGCTAAT
>CALWSN010000067.1 GCA_944384215.1 uncultured Clostridia bacterium
ATCAAAATTTTTATTTATAGAGTTTATCTCTAAAAGATAGCTATTTATAAATCTATCTATATCTCCATCCATAACAGCCTGAGTGTTACCTGTTTCTTCATTTGTTCTATGGTCTTTAACCATATTATAAGGATGAAAAACATAAGAACGTATTTGGCTTCCCCAGCTAATATCTTTTACCTCGCCTCTAATATCTGTAAGCTTTTCTTGTTGTTTTTCTAATTCTAATTTATATAGCTTAGATTTAAGCATTTTCATAGCTGTATCTTTATTCTGAAATTGTGAACGTTCACTTTGACATTGTACAACCGTGTTAGTTGGTATATGTGTAATTCTTATGGCAGAAGATGTTTTATTTACGTGTTGCCCACCTGCTCCACTAGCACGATAAGTATCTATTCTAAGGTCATCTGGATTTATTTCAAATTCTATTTCTTCGCTTATCTCTGGCATAATATCACAAGATGCAAAAGATGTATGTCTTCTACCAGAAGAGTCAAAAGGAGATATTCTAACTAACCTATGAATACCTTTTTCACTTTTTAAATAACCATAAGCATTTTCTCCATTAACTTGTATAGTAACAGATTTTATACCTGCTTCATCACCTGCTAAAAAGTCTAATTCTTCATAAGTAAATCCTTGTTTTTCTATCCATCTTGTATACATTCTATAAAGCATACTAACCCAATCACAAGCTTCTGTACCACCTGCTCCAGAATGAAGAGTTAATATGGCATTATTTTTATCATATTCTCCATTTAAAAGTGTAGCTATTCTAAGTGTTTCATATTCATTTAAAAATATTTCTTTTAGCTCTTTTACTTCTGGAATTAAGCTTTCATCATCTTCTTCATTGCCTATTTCTATGAGAGTTTTTAAGTCTTCATAGCTAGAAACTAGTGCTTCATATTTTTCTACATTAGTTTTTAACCCTTTTATTTGTTGGGATATTTTTTGTGCATTTTCTAAATCATTCCAAAAATCTGGGTCTGCTGATATTTCTTCTAACTCTTCAATCTTTAACTTTTTATTAGCAATGTCAAAGAGATTCCCTCATTTCTTTTAAATTTTGTTCATAGGGCTGAATAGTACTATAAATTTGTTCAAGCTCAAATAACATTTTATCACTTCCTTAAATTTTTAATTTTATAAATGTAAAAAATTAATATTTTAGAAAAGGTATCTATATATAGATACCTTTAAATTTAGTTGTTAGCACCACAACATTGTTTATATTTTTTACCACTACCACAAGGACATTCATCATTACGTCCTACTTTAGGTTCTGTACGTTTTTTAGGTTGTTTACCTAGGCTTTCATCTTTATTAGTAGATATAGGTGTAGCAACAGCTTCTCTTTCCATATGTGTTTCTACCCTTAAATTAAATAAACCTTTTATTGTGTCAAATAATATGTTATAGTTCATTTCTTCAAACATATCATAGCTTAAGTTTTTATATTCTATAATAGGGTCTCTTTGTCCATAAGCTCTAAGAGTAATACCTTGTCTCATTTGTTCCATATTATCTAAATGGTCCATCCATTTTTGGTCAACAACTCTAAGTAATATAACCCTTTCAAGCTCTCTAAGAGCATCTGCACCTATTTCTTCTTCTTTTTTATTATAAAACTCTTTTGCTCTTTCATATATACGTTCAACAAGCTTTTCTTTTGTAAGCTTATCTTTGTCATCACCTTCTAAATAAATATGATTTAAATGAAATGGTGATAAAGCTTCATTAAGGCCAATTAAGTTCCATTGTTCTGGATACTCATCATCACCTATAAATAAATCTACTTGCCCTTGTATAACATTTTTTATCATAGGATATATTTTATCGTGTATATCTTCACCTGTTAAAACTTTATATCTTTCAGCATATATAGTTTCTCTTTGTTCATTCATAACACGGTCATATTCTAAAAGATGTTTACGTATAGAGAAGTTATTACCTTCTACTTTTCTTTGAGCATTTTCTATACTTTTTGTAAGAATTTTACTTTCTATAGCTTCATATTCAGATATGTTCATTCTTTCAAAAGTTTTTATAAGGTTATCTCCACCAAATAAACGCATAAGGTCATCTTCTAAAGCAATATAAAATCTCGATTCACCTTTATCACCTTGACGTCCAGCACGACCTCTAAGCTGATTATCAATACGTCTAGATTCGTGTCTTTCTGTACCTATTATTTTAAGACCACCTAAATCTTCTACACCTTCTCCAAGCTTAATATCTGTACCACGTCCAGCCATATTAGTAGCAATAGTAACTGCTCCTTTTTGACCTGCAAGCTCAACTATTTCTGCCTCTTTTTCGTGATATTTAGCATTTAACACTTGATGTTTAATACCTTCTTTTTTAAGAAGCTTACTTATTTCTTCAGATTTTTCAATAGTAACTGTACCAACTAGTACTGGTTGTCCTTTTTCATAAGATTTTTTTACATCTTCTACAATTGCATGTAATTTACCTTTTTCAGTTTTATAAACAACATCTGGGTGGTCAATTCTTTGAACTGGTCTATTGGTAGGTATAGTAACAACGTCCATACCATAAATTTCTCTAAATTCACTTTCTTCTGTTTGAGCAGTACCTGTCATACCAGATTTTTTAGTATATTTATTGAAGAAATTTTGAAATGTTACAGTAGCTAAAGTTTTACTTTCTTTTTTTACAGTAACATTTTCTTTAGCCTCAATAGCTTGATGAAGACCATCTGAATATCTTCTACCGTCCATTAAACGACCTGTAAATTCATCTACAATAACAATTTCATCATCTTGTACAACATAGTCTTTATCTAAAAACATTGTATAATGCGCCTTTAGAGCATTATTAATATGATGTTGTAATTCTAAATTATCAGGGTCTGCTAAGTTATCTACATTAAAAAATCTTTCAGCTTTTTCTATACCTTCTTGAGTTAAAGTAGCTGTTTTAGATTTTTCATCTATAACAAAGTCACCTTCTTCTTTTATTTCTTCTCTAGTTAAAGGATTTAAAGCTTCTTGCTCATTTAATATTTTCCCTTTTTTAAGATTTTTAACAAAAGAGTTTGCTACCTGATATAAGTGAGTAGATTTTCCACTACTACCAGAAATAATAAGTGGTGTTCTTGCTTCGTCTATAAGAACAGAGTCAACCTCATCTATAATGGCATAGTTAAGTCCTCTTTGTACAAGCTCTTTTTCATATACAGCCATATTATCTCTTAAATAATCAAAACCTAACTCATTGTTTGTAGCATATGTTATATCACAGGCATAAGCTGCTTGTCTTTCTGGCTTTTCCATATTACTAAGAATAACCCCAACAGTAAGCCCTAAAAACTCGTGTATTTTACCCATCCACTCAGCATCACGTTTTGCAAGGTAATCATTTACTGTAACAATATGAACACCTTTTCCTGATATAGCATTAAGATATGCAGGTGCCGTAGAAACTAAAGTTTTACCTTCACCTGTTCTCATTTCAGCAATACGACCTTGATGTAATATAATTCCACCTATAAGCTGTACTCTAAAATGCTTCATACCAAGAACTCTCTTACCAGCTTCTCTAACAACTGCAAAAGCCTCTGGTAACATACTATCTAAACTTTCACCTTTATTATATCTATCTTTAAATTCTTGTGTTTTAGCCTTTAATTGTTCATCAGATAATTTTGTCATCTCGTCATCAAGCTTTTCAATTTTATCTACAATAGGCATAATTCTTTTCAATTCTTTTTCACTATAATTTCCAAATATTTTTTCTATAAGACCAAACACTTTAACACCTCTTTAATTTATTTTAAGTATCTCAATATAGTTTAACAGAAAACCCCCAAGTTTTGCAAGAAAAATTTAAATAATTTTAAAATTTCTTATATTATATAAGTAAAATTAATAATAATATTATTTACAAGTAATGTTATTTATATTACTTATTTTTATATATTTTATTACCAATGGTTTCTATGTAATTGCCCTTCTTTTAACAAATCACAAAAATTATTTTGTCTAAGAGCTTCATATAAAACTATTGCTGCTGCATTAGATAAATTTAAAGACCTATATTCTGATAACATAGGTATTCTTATGCAGGTTTCTTTATAATCTAATAATATTTCTTCTGGTATACCCTTAGATTCTTTACCAAACATAATAAAAGAGTTTTTATCATAACTAACTTCTGTATAAGTTTTTTGAGCTTTTGTAGTGCCCATAAATATTTTAGGGTTATTATTTTTTTCTATAAAATCTTGAAAATTTTCATAATAATAAACGTCTAGTTTATCCCAATAATCAAGACCAGAACGTTTTAAAGCTTTATCATCTACTAAAAAACCTAAAGGCTTTATAAGGTGTAACTTTGTACCAGTAGCAACACAAGTTCTACCTATGTTGCCAGTATTTGCTGGTATTTCTGGTTCTAACAATACTATATTCATATTATCCCTCTATCCATACATTTATTTCAAATATTTTACCTGGTTCAATCTCTAAAGGTATTGATATAAATTTTTCAACATCACAGTTATTAAAATTTTCTTGTAAAGTTGGAGGTGTAATATCTACAAATTTTCCACTATTAGAAAATACTGTTGCAATAGAACCTGATATCATATTAGAAAGCTCACAAATAGCACTTTTAGATATATCATCTAATGCAGTAACCTCCATAAACATCATTTTAGATGCTATAAATAAAGCAACACTTAAATCAAACGAATAATTAACCTTGCCTTTTATATCCCCAAAAATACCTATTGTTATATTTAGTTTATCCTCAAATGGCTTATTTTTTATGGAAACTTTCCCCATTTTGCTGTCTACATTACAAACAGATGCTAAAATCTGTTTAGTCCCTTGTATAAAAGGATTTATAACTTCTACATTCATTACAATACATTCCCCCTTATATAAATACTATTTTATTTCATCTATATACATATTATTTTACTATGATTTTATTATTTTTTCAAGTTTTATTTGTATATATATTAGCTTTTTAATAATATTTAATAAGGTATTTATTCATTTTATTAATAAAAATAAAAGCTATATACGATATAAATTTTAATATAACATATATAACTTTTATTTTTTTTAATTTAATTTCTAGTCTTTTATTCTATTTATTTTACAAAAACTATCTTTTATAAAGACTTCTTCCTTGTGCATACAATCTACAAAACTACTTTTTAAACTTAATAATATCTCTATAATGTTTATTATCTATAAGGGTATTAAGTTATTTAATAATATGAAGAGTTACTCTTTATTTGAAATATTAGATATACATATTTAAAATTATTTTTTCTGTACATCTTTTGTACTATAACAATACTAAAATAACTATACATTATATCACTATTTCCATCTGACCACTTCAAATTTTTGTTATTTATAAAATCATTTAAAACTCTACCATCTCCATAATAATAACTACACCTTGCTATAAATCTTACTTTTTTTAAATTGTTGCATAAGTATAATAAGGTTGCACAAAAGCTTTTTGTTTATATCCTTTATAATTTTTTTGCAATGTTTTTTATAATTGTATTATTATATTAGATGCCTCTTATAGATTTTATTAATATTTCTATCATTTATAAAGCTTTTGATGTACGTATGCTAGGTAAATAATTTTTAGATACTCTTTCTAAGAAAATTCTATTTTTATTAGTTTTAATATTTTCTATTACAATAGCATCTAATTCTTTGCTAGCTTCTTCACTTTCTTTTAGAGGGTTTTTATCATTTAAATTTTCATAAATTTTTATAATATCACCCTTTTTTATATTTTTTATATATATTTTATTATTTTCTACCTTAACATTTGAAGGTAAAACTTTATCTGATTGATAAGGATATGCTTCTTCAAATAATTCAAAAGAATATATTCTTGTATGACCACCACCATTTATGCTTATTTGTGCTGGCTCTAATATTTGTAGCTTAATATATCTAGCCTCTATCTCATTAAAGAATATTCTATTAACTATGTCTTCTTTATTTTCAAATTCATCTACAACAGTAAAATTTTGTCCATCTTTACTAGCCAAAATTTGAGCTTTTTTAGTGTTCCACATAGGATTTTCACCAGCTTCTTTATGCCCACAGTTTATTATTCTATATTGTTTTAATTTTTTAATCTCTTTTAAATCTATAATAACTGCTGGTCTATATTCTAAAGAACACCATTTTCCACCTGCTATTTTACCCTTTATAAGATTTTCTACTTGCTCTTCTTTATCTTTACCTGTTGATGATGTTGCAGTCACCCCTAAAGATTTTAATGCAATATTTTTCATATCATAATTAAGTTTTAAAGGCTCACTTTCTATACCAGCTTTAATATTTGTTTTATTTATTAAATTTTCTACAAAAGGTTTTAATACTAGTGTACCAACCTCTACAACAAACATTCTAGGTGCACCTTCTTTCAGTATATCAACCTTACATTGTTGCATTTTTTGTAAATTTTCTATTGCTATATGATTATTTTTTTCTACGTTATCAATATTATTATTTTTTAATTCTTTAAGAGCTATTAATGCATACTCCCCAGATATAGCTAAAAACTCTAGTGCGTCTAAAAACGGTTTTAGCTCTTTAACTAGTTGTTTATTTTTACATTTTTCTTTTATATTTTTAGTAGATATATTAATTGTTTTAAAGTGTTCTAATACTATGTCTATGTAATTATTAATATCTTTTTCATCATCAATGACTCTTTGTAAATTTTCTATATCTTTCTTTAAGTACCAAGATTCATCAAATAAAAATACTCCACTATCTCCACCATCTTCTTTTACATAACAAGTGTTTGATGCAAAAATTTCTAGCTCTTTACTAACCTCTGGTGCAATAGCTCTAAATGATGCTGAGTAGCTTTTATCACAATCAAAAGATTTTGTGTTCCAGTTATGGTCTGCTATACAAAATAATGCTTGTTTTGATGCCTGTGCTTGATGCATTGGGTTTGAAAAAAAACCTGAAGCATTTGTTAAATCTGGTTTTAAGTTTTCAAGTTTACCCATAAGCACTTTTCCATCACAATAATCATTTACTGGGTAGTTCCACCATACTGCTAAATTTTTACTTTTATTATTTATTTTTCTTTTTGGTGCATCTAATTGTTCATAAGATATATTAGACATTGTTGCTGCACCTGTCCACATAATCTCTATATCTTTATGTAGTGTTTCTACAAAAACTTTAAAGTAGTCTTCCATACTAGGTCCCCAAGCCTCACAATATCTTGTACCAACTGTAAGTAATGGTTTTACACCTTTTTTAACTTTTACAAATTCTGTATCAACACGATTTATGTAATCTGCTTGCTTTTTACCATCTGCTATACCTGTTATATCGTCAAATAAAACACCAAATTGTCTTACCCCAATGTTATAAAGTTGTTCTAATTTTTTTATTGTAGATTTGAAATCTTCTTCTGATAATAAATCTATTGTATCTCCTGGGTGAATTGTCCAAACAAAATTTACATTATTAATATGTCCTTGTTTAGCAAGCTCTTCTATTTCTTTTGCTTTATCTTCAGGATATAAATCTCTCCAGCTTTTTCTATGATAAGGGTCATCTTTTGGTGCGTAAATATATGTGTTAAATTTATTTTTACCACCAAACTGCATAAGGTCTATTCTATCTTTATGGCTCCAAGGATAACCATAAAACCCTTCTATATACCCTCTATATTTTATATTAGGATAATCATTTATTATACATTGTTGTATAAATTCATTGCTTTGTTTTAATATCTTTACCAATGTTACTAATCCATAAAATAATCCTGATAAATCATTACCATCTAAACATATATTTTCACATATATCTAGGTTATATCCTTCATCTCTATTTATATCTTTTAAGTTTAAAATTATATTTAAAAACTCTGTTTCTGTATTATCCGAAAATTTATATTTAATATTATTTTCTTTTAAATATTCTTCTAATTTATTTAATGTGTATTCATTAATATTACATTTTTTTATAATGTTAATATTTTTATAAAAATTTATTTGTTTATTTTTATATTCTATGTTTTGTGGCAATGGGTAAATTTCATATTTTAAAATTTCTTTATTATCCATACTTTTATCCCTTTCTAAAATTTAACATATAATAAATACAATTATTTGTTTTTAATATATCATTTTAACATTTTTTTGTCAATACTCACATTTTTTTTATCTAAATGTTATAAAATTTATAAATAACATTTTTGTTTTTTTATAGTATTTTGTATAATTAATAAATGTTAGTATTATTGACTAAAAATATGTTTATTGATATAATATTATTAAACAATTTTATTAAATTATATATTAAATATATTCTTTTGTGTTTTTTATAAATTATTAATTAGCTTTAATTATTATTTTTTAGGAGGTTTTTATGAGTAAACATAATTTAATAGATATTAGAGTTCCAATAGAAGATGATAATCCTTCTATTGTATTGCACGAAGATAAATGTATTAAATGTAAGCTTTGTACTAAAATATGTAGAGATTTTATAGGTGTATATGGACACTATGATTTAGAAAAAACAAATGATATAGCTATTTGTGTTCATTGTGGTCAATGTGCTAATATATGCCCTGTTGATAGTATAACAGAAAGATATGAATATAACGAAGTAGAACATCATATTAATGATGATGAAAAAATTGTTATTGTTAGCACTGCTCCTGCTGTTAGAGTTGCTCTTGGTGAGCTATTTGATATGGAAGAAGGAGAATTTGTTGAAGGCAAAATGGTTTTTCTTTTAAGAAAACTTGGTTTTAACTATGTTTTAGATGTAAACTTTGGTGCCGATATAACAATTGTAGAAGAGGCTGCTGAGCTTGTAGAAAGATTAAAAGATACTGATGCTATAATGCCTCAATTTACAAGCTGTTGTCCTTCTTGGGTAAAATATTGTGAAACTTATCACCCAGATTTTATGCCTAATTTATCATCTGCTAAAAGCCCTATTGGTATGCAAGGTGCTACTATAAAAACTTATTTTGCTAAAAAAATGAACCTTGACCCAGCAAAAATAGTAAATGTAACTATAACTCCTTGTTCTGCTAAAAAGTTTGAAATTAGACGAGATGAAATGAATGCATCTGCTAAATTTAATAATATAGAAGGTATGCGTGATAACGACTATATTATTACTACAAGAGAGCTTGCTATGTGGGCTAAAGAAAAAGGTATAGATTTTGCATCTTTAGAAGATAGTAAATTTGATAAATTTATGGGTGAAGCATCAGGTGCTGGTGTTATATTTGGTAATACTGGCGGTGTTATGCAGGCTGCTCTAAGAACTGCTTATAATTATTTAACTAATGAGCCTGTTCCTGAAACTTTATATGAGCTACAAAGTGTTAGAGATTTAGAAGAAATAAAAGAAGCTACTGTTAACATAAATGGCAAAGATATTAACATTGCTGTTGTTTATGGTACTGCTAATGCAACAAAACTTATAGAAAAAATTAAATCTGGTGAAAAACAGTATCATTTTGTTGAAGTTATGGCTTGCCCTGGAGGCTGTATTGGCGGTGGTGGCCAACCTAAAAAGAAAATTCCTAAAAGAGATGCTGCTCTTAAAAAGCGTATAGAAGGTCTTTACAAACGTGATAATGAATTAAAAATTAGGTCTAGCTATGAAAACGAAGAAATTAAACAACTTTATAAAGAATTTTATAAAAAACCTTTAAGCCATTTATCAGAAGAATTATTACACACATCTTTTACTGATAGAAGCAAAGATTTAGGCAATTAATAGTCATATTTTTTGTACCCTCTTCATATATTTATTATATAAAAATATATGTGGAGGGTATAAATGTCTGAAGAAAAAAGAAATAAACATAATATAAATATATTAGATAGGACAAACATAAAAATCACAGGTGTCATAGATGTTATATCTTTTGACGAAGAAATGATAGTCTCTGAAACAGAGCTTGGTGTTTTAATATTAAAAGGGCTTAATTTTCATATTAATAAATTAAATTTAGATAGTGGTGATTTAGAAATAGATGGTGAAATATACAGTCTAGTTTATGAAGATAAATCTTCTTATGGAAAACCAGCTAGTAATCTATTAAGTAAAATATTTAAGTAAGGATAATTATAATTGATTTTATCTATATCATACCAGCTAAAAATATTTTTAATATCACTATTCATAGGTTTAATACTAGGTTTTTTCTATGATTTTTTAAAACTTTTTAGAAAATATATTGTACATAATAATATTTTAGTAAATATAGAAGACATTATATATTGGATATTTATGTCTATTATTATTTTTTTAGTTTCTCTATATCAAAATAACGGAGAAATTAGAGTATTTTTTATAATAGGTATATTTATTAGTATGCTTTTATATAACCTTTTAATAAGCCCTTTTTTATTAAGCTTATCTACAAAAATTATAAATCTTATTTTAAAAATATTTTCTCTTATATTTAAGGCTATATCTATGCCATTTATAATTATTTTTAATATATTATATAAACCTTTAAATTTTATTTTCAATATATTAAAAAAACTATTGCAAAAATGTAATTTTTGTGTAACAATATATAATAAGATTATTAAATTAAAAATATGGTCTTTAAAAGGAGATAAAACACAAGATGAGTAATTTAGAAAATAAAAAAAAATCTTCTCAGATTAATAAAATTTATTTTCTTACTATGATTTTTATGATTTTAAGTTTTTCGTCATATCTTTTTTATAAATATGATAATTTGATGAAATATAATCAAAAAATTGAAGAACTTGAAAAAGAAATAGATATAGCAAATAAGACAAATGAAGAACTACAATATCAAACAGAATATAAAAATAGTAATGAATATATAGAAAAAGTAGCAAGAGATAAATTAGGTATGGTAAAAAATAATGAAATTATTTTTTATGATAATAATTAAAATATTTAAGATAAGGTGATTTTATGATAACAAATAATTATAACTCTAATATATTTAACAATGATAATTATTTTAATAGAAATTATCATAGTAGTATAAATAACAATAATCAAAAAAATGAGTGTGAAACTTGTGAAAATAGAAAATATAAAGATGGCTCAGATGATGCTGGCGTTTCTTTTAAAAGTGCTACTAAACTATCTCCTTCTATTGCAAGCCAAGCCGTTAGTAGTCACGAACAAGAACACGTTAACCGTGAACGCTCTAAAGCATTAAAAGAAAATAAAGAAGTTGTTTTTCAAACAGTTACTATAAAAACTTCAACTTGCCCAGAATGTGGTACATCTTATGTATCTGGTGGTGAAACAAGAACTATTACTAAAGGTAAAAATGATAATAGCCTTAACTTAGATGATGAAGCAAGGCGTGGTCAATTTATAGATATGTTTATATAATTTTAATTATATTTAAAAATAAATATTAGATGATTGTAATAATAAAAAGCTGAAGATTAATCTTCAGCTTTTTATTATATAGACATAATATCTTTGTTTTTAAGCTCTATAGCTTTATCTATTTCGCCTACATATTTATCAGTTAATTTTTGAACTTTATCTTCTAAAGATTTAAGTTCATCTTCTGTAATTTCACTATTTTTTTGCATTTTTTTGAAAGCATCTATTGCATCTCTTCTAATATTTCTTATAGCTACTTTAGAGTCTTCTCCTCTTTTTTTAACATCTTTAGTTAATTCTTTTCTTCTTTCTTCTGTAAGTTCAGGAAAAACAAGACGGATAACTTTACCATCATTAGAAGGGTTTATTCCTAAATCTGATGCGTTAATAGCTTTCTCTATATCTTTTAATGTAGATACATCATAAGGAGATATTTGAATAAGTCTAGCTTCTGGTGTAGATATGTTACCAACTTGATTAATAGGCATTTCCATACCATAAGCTTCTACTTTAATTTTATCTAAAACGTGTGGATTTGCTCTACCTGCTCTTATAGTGCTTAATTCACTTTCAAGACTAGCAACTGATTTTTGCATTTTTTCTTCAAAAATTTTTATATCAGACATATATTTATTCCTCCAAAAATTATATTGTTACAATAGTACCTATTTTTTCACCTATGCTAGCTCTAACTATGCTATTTTCTTCTAATAAACCAAAAATAATAACTGGTATTTTATGTTCATAACATAAATTAGCCGCTGCTATATCAATAACTTGTAAATTTTTTTCAACTATATCTTTACAAGGTATTTCATCAAATTTTTTAGCATCATTATATTTAGCAGGGTCTTTGTCATATACTCCATCTATACTTTTTGCAAAAAGTATAGCATCTGCCTCAAGCTCACAAGCTCTAAGAGCAGTTACTGTATCAGTAGAGAAAAATGGGTGACCTATACCCCCTGCAAATATTAAAACTTTTTTATTTTCTAAATGCTTTAATGCTAATTCTTTATTAAATTGTTCTGTCATAGCACCTACTTGAAAAGGTGTCATAACAACTGCTTCTATATTATTTTGTTTAAAACTATCTGATAGATAAATAGCATTCATAATTGTTGCCATCATACCTATTTGGTCTGCTTTTGTTCTATCCATAGCTTCATTAGCACTTCTACCACGCCAAAAATTGCCACCACCAACAACAACACAAACTTCAAGGCCTTTTTGTATAATTTCTTTTATTTGTAAAACAAATCCATTTATGGTATTATTATCAAATGCGTTATTTGTATCTCCTGCTAATGCTTCACCGCTAAGCTTTAGTATAACTCTTTTATACATATGTTTTACCTTTCATAAATGTATATTATTTTTAAAAAAATTCCTTAACAAAAGGCTAAGGAATTTTTTTAAGTTTATATATTAACCTTGCATAGCTTTGCTAACTTCTTCTGCAAAGTTTTCTTCTTTTTTCTCGATACCATCACCAGTTTCATAACGAACAAAACTTTTAACAGTAACAGAAGCACCAATTTCTTTAGCAACTTTTTCTACATATTTAGCAACTGTTTCTTTTTCTTCTGCTTTAACATATTCTTGTTCAAGAAGACATTTTTCTTTTAAAGTTTTGTCAAGTCTACCTTTAATAGTGTTTTCTATAACTTTTTCTGGTTTATCTGCAAATTTAGGGTCATTTTTAACTTGTTCTGCTAAAATTCTAGTTTCTTTTTCAATAAAGTCAGCAGGAACTGCTTCTTTATTTAAGAATTCTGGGTTCATAGCTGCAATTTGCATAGCAACGTTTTTACCAGCTTCTACTAATCTTTCATCTTTAGAATCTGTTTCAAACTCAACTAAAACAGCAACTTTTCCACCTGCGTGGATATAAGATACTAAAAAGCTGTTACCATTGTTTACAACTTTTTCAAAACGTCTAATTGTAAGGTTTTCACCAATTGTAGCAATGTTTTGAGTTAAAACAGAAGATACTGTTTCATTGTTATCTTCATTCCATTTTTCTTCTAATAAAGCTTCAACAGTTTTAGCATCAGAAGAAACAATTTGTTTAGCAACAGCTTTAACAAAGTTTTGGAAAACTTCATTTTTAGCAACAAAGTCTGTTTCACTGTTTACTTCTAATAAAACACCTACTTTATTATCATCAGTAATATGAGCAAAGCTAACACCTTCAGCAGCAATACGTCCTGCTTTTTTAGCAGCAGTAGCAAGACCTTTCTCTCTTAATACCTCAATAGCTTTTTCAATATCACCATTAGTTTCAACTAATGCTTCTTTACAAGTGCTCATACCTGCACCAGTTATTTCTCTAAGTTCTTTAATCATAGCAGCAGTAACAGCCATTTTAATTACCTCCATAAGTTTATATTATTTGCTTTAAAAAAGCCTAGCCCAAGAGGGCTTAGGCATAAATTTTATATTTAATAATCTATTTTAAGTTTTTATATATAGTTAAAATTATTCTGCAACTTCTTCTGTTGCTTCTGTCATAATTTCACCTTGTCTAGCTTCGATAACAGCATCTGCTATTCTACCAGCAATAAGTTTAACTGCTCTAATAGCATCGTCATTACCAGGTATAACGTGGTCAATTTCTTCTGGGTCACAGTTAGTATCAACAATACCAACAGTAGTAATGTTTAAGTTGTGAGCTTCTTGAACAGCTATTCTTTCTTTACGAGGGTCTACAATGAAAATAACCTCTGGTATTTTTTTCATTTCTTTAATACCACCGATATTTTTATCAAGTTTTTCTTTTTCGTGCATAAGTTTAGCAACTTCTTTTTTAGGTAATAAATCCATTGTACCATCTTCAATCATAGCTTCAAGGTCTTTTAATCTTTGAACTCTAGTTTTAATAGTTTCAAAGTTAGTAAGCATACCACCTAACCATCTTTCGTTTACATAGTACATACCACATCTAATAGCTTCTTCTTTAATAGAATCTTGAGCTTGTTTTTTAGTACCAACGAATAAAACTTCGCCACCTTCTTTAGCAATTTCAAAAACTGCTTGATAAGCATCTTCTACTTTTTTAACAGTTTTTTGAAGGTCGATGATATAAATACCATTTCTTTCTGCAAAAATATATTCTGCCATTTTAGGGTTCCAACGTCTAGTTTGATGACCAAAGTGTACCCCTGCTTCTAATAATTGTTTCATTGAAATTACGCCCATTTTAATTTCCTCCTATGGTTAATCCTCCATAAGCCTTGTTTAAGACTATAAAAGCACCCCTTAAACTAAATAGCTTATGTGCGTTATATTTTTCTCACTGATTATATCATACAGTAAAAAAATTTGCAAGTATTTTTTACATATTTTATAAATTTATTATTAATATTATTAAATCAATATAGTAATTAATAGCAAGTTAAAAGCTAGTATTTAATCATCATTGTCATCATCGTCGTCGTCATCATTATCATTATCATTGTCATCATTGTCGTCATCATCATCGTCATCATCGTCATTATTTACTGGTATATATTGTTGTGTATTAGGTTTAACTGATGTATTATTAGGTTGACTTACTTTTTTATTGTCATCTATATCATCTTTATCATCATCTATGTCATCTTTATCATCATTTATATCATCTTTATCATCATTTATATCATCATTTATATCATCTTTATCATCATTTATATCATCTTTATCATCATTTATATCATCTTTATCATCATTTATATCGTCTTTGTCATCATTTATATCGTCTTTATCGTCATTTATATCATCTTTATCGTCATTTATATCATCTTTATCATCATTTATATCGTCTTTATCGTCATTTATATCATCTTTATCATCATTAAATATTTGTGCTTGACTTCCAAAATGAATAATATCACTAACTAATGTATTTTTAGAATTTTCAATCTTAGTAACACCAGAATCATTTATCTTTTCAATAGCATATAATTTTCCAACAGATATTTCATCTTGCATAGCCTTATTAATCATTTCATTTGTAACATCAAATTCTTGAATTGCTATGTTTACAGGAATAGCTTTCTCATCTAAAGTTTTATCTATAGCATTTTTTGTTGTATTTCTTATACTTATAGTTTCATCTACTGTAGCACCATCTATTGAGATAAGTATATTATTTTCTTTTACATTTGTTATATAACCTTTTTCAATTGCTTCTTCTATAATCTCAGATATACCTTCATCTAGACTATCGTTAATTACATCTACATCCTTTAATACATTTTTTGCATCTTCATTAACGGCATTAATACTGTCAATGTTTCCCTCTTTATTAATTACCAATTCAATACTTGGGTTAATGTCTAGTGTAAGTATTGTTAATTTATTATCTTCCTTACTGCTACATCCTACAAATATTAAAGATGATACTGCAAATGCCAATAATTTAAATGTAATCTTTCTCGTATTTTTCTTCATATTTCACTCCTCTTAATAATAATTATTTATTTTTGATATAAACAACTATTTAAGTTTATTCTATGCCTTCTTTTAGCTTTTCAGCTTGTTCTGTTGTTATAAGAGTATCCATTATTTCATCTAAATCACCATCTATAATAGCATCTAAACGATGTAATGTAAGCCCTACTCTATGGTCTGTAACACGTCCTTGTGGGAAGTTATAAGTTCTTATTCTTTCATTTCTGTTACCACGACCTACTTGACTTTTTCTTTCTGCTGATAGTTCTGCGTGTTGTTTTTCAAGCTCCATATCATAAAGTCTACTAGCTAACACTTTTAAAGCTTTTTCTTTATTTTTAAGTTGGCTTTTTTCATCTTGACAAGATACAACTATACCCGTAGGTATATGAGTGGCACGAACGGCAGAATCTGTTGTATTAACACACTGTCCACCATTACCAGATGCTCTAAATACATCTATACGTACATCATTTAAATCTAGTTTAAAATCTATATCTTCAACTTCAGGTAAAACTGCTACTGTAACAGTAGAAGTATGTATTCTACCGCTAGATTCTGTATCTGGTACACGCTGTACTCTATGAACACCACTTTCGTATTTAAGGCGTGAGTAAGCCCCTTGCCCCATAATCATAAAAGAAATTTCTTTAAAACCACCCATATCACTAGGTGTAGAGCTCATTATTTCAGTCTTCCATCTTCTTCTTTCTGCATAACGTGTATACATTCTGTATAAATCCCCTGCAAAGATGTTAGCCTCATCACCACCAGCTCCACCTCTTATTTCAACAATAACATTTTTATCATCATTAGGGTCTTTAGGTATTAATAATATTTTTAATTCTTCTTTTATTTGTTCAAGCTTTTCAGTGTTTTCATTAAGCTCTTCTTTAGCAAGCTGACGCATTTCTTCATCACTTTCATTAAGCATTTCTTTTGCATCTTCAATAGCCTGTTTTGTTTGTTCATATTCTTTATATTTATTAACAATAGGGCTAATATCACTATGTTCTTTCATAAGTTTACGCCATTCTTCATTGTTACTTATAATTTCTGGGTCATTTATTTTATCTGAAAGCTCAATATATCTTTTTTCTAAATCTATTAATTTATCAAACATCTTTTTACCTCCTAAAATTTATCTATATTATTTTATATTTCCAAATACAACCCTGTCAAGACCTGCTAAGTCTTTCAACACTGTTATATTATAAAAATTATTATTTCCCATAATATTTTTAACATCTTCTGCTTGGTCGTGTCCTATTTCAAATATTAAGTATCCATTATTATTAAGGTATTTATAGGCACTACTAATTATTTTTTCATAAAATATAAGCCCTGTTTCGCCACCATCAAGGGCTAATATAGGTTCATAATCTTTAACATTTTTTTCTAATGTTTGTATAATATTTGTTTTAATATAAGGTGGATTAGAAACTATAATATCATACTTATTAATTATATTTTCAAAAATATCGCTTTGCATAAAATTAACTTTAACATTATTTAAATGTGCATTTTTTTTAGCCATTTCTAAAGCACTATTATTTATATCTAAAGCTTCTACATCTATATTACAATATTTAGCTAAAGATATAGCTATTGCCCCGCTACCTGTACCTATGTCTAATACACTTTTAAAGTTATTTTCTTTTATTATTTCTATTGACTTTTCTACTAAAATTTCAGTATCTGCTCTAGGTATAAGAGTGTGCTTGTTTAATAAAAACTCCATTCCCATAAATTCGCACTTACCAATTATATACGCAATAGGCTCATTTTTCAACCTCCTATTGAAAAAATGTTCAAATTTTTCAAACTGTTCATTTGTTAAAATATAATCTGGATTTAAGTATAATTTAGTTTTATTAAAATTCGTAACATTCATAAGCAAAACTTCAACATCTAAAGAATAAGTATCAAAATTATTTTCTTTTAATATTTTTTTATATTGTATAAGTATATCTTTTATTTTTTTACTCATTATCATTTCCTTCTTCTTCTAAAACACCTTTTAATGATAAAATAGCAGTTTCTATCATTTCATCTTCAGGTTCTTTTGTTGTTACCTTTTGTAAAGCCATACCAGGTGCACTAATTATTTTAACAAAAATATTGTCACACCTACCAGCAAGCTTAATTATTTCATAGCTTATACCGGCAATAAGTGGCACTAGTATAACTCTTGATAAAACTCTAAGTGTAACATTATCTGTTCTTAAAAACATAAATACAACCATACTAACAATCATAACAATAATTAAAAAGCTTGTACCACATCTTTTGTGAAGTCTTGTATGTTTTTTTACATTTTGTATAGTAAGCTCATCACCACTTTCAAAACAATTTATAGTTTTATGCTCTGCACCGTGGTATTTAAAAAGACGTTGAACATCTCTCATTCTAGAAATTAATAAAATATATCCTAAAAATATTAAAATTCTAACTATACCTTCTACAACACCTATTCCCCAAAGACTAATATTAAAAAATTTAGTGATAAAGCTACTTATCCAAACAGGTAAAACCATAAATATACCAATAGATAATATAATAGAAACAAAAACACTAAAATATATAATATAATCTGTAAGTTTTTCTCCAAATTTATTTTCAAGCCATAAATCTAGTTTACTTTTTTTCTGTTCTTCTGTTTCTTCGTCTAGTCCAGACAAAGTTGCAGATTTCATTATTATTTTCATACCTAAAACTAGACTATCTATAAAACTTGCTATACCTCTTATAAAAGGCATTTTTAATATTTTACTTCTATTAGATAAAGATTTCACAGGATTTTTTTCAATAGCAATTTCTTTTGTATTAACATTTCTAACAGCCATACAATACATAGATTTGCCACGCATCATAACACCCTCTATAACAGCTTGACCACCAATAGATTTAGCTATTAGCTCACAATTTTTATCTGACAATAATATCACCTCTACAAAATTTTATAATAATCTATACTATTTTAACATAGTATTTTATACAAGTCTATATAAATTAACATATTTTAGCTTAAAATTCTTGACAATATTTTTTAGTTGTTTTATAATTTTAAGGATATACTAGGTTAATTATATTTTTATATAAATTTATTAAGGAGTGTCGTTAAATGAATGAAGGAAAAAAAATAATTTTAACTCACGAAGGTCTTGAAAATTTAGAACAAGAATTACAAGAATTAAAAGTTGTTCGCAGAAAAGATGTAGCTGCAAAAATTAAAGAAGCAAGAGGTCAAGGTGACCTTTCAGAAAATGCCGAATATGACGCTGCAAAAGAAGAACAAGCAGAAATTGAAGCTAGAATAGTAACAATAGAAAATATGTTAAGAAATGCTGAGGTTATAGATTCTGGTAATGTTACAGATACTGTAAGTATAGGTAACACTATTAAAATTTTTGATGCAGAGTTTCAAGAAGAAATAGAATATACCCTTGTAGGTTCTGCTGAGGCCGACCCATTTAATGGTAAAATATCTAACGAATCACCTATTGGTGCTGCTATTATAGGACATAAAGTTGGAGATACTGTTGAAGTTGATACGCCAGATGGTGTTATTAGCTTAAAAATATTAGAAATACACTAGGAGAGTTTTATATGGAAAATACAAACGAAAATCAAATAGAAAACCCACAACAATTAAACGAACTTTTACAAATAAGACACGATAAATTAAACGAACTTAGAGAAAAAGGTAAGGACCCTTTCCAAATAACAAAAGCAGAAGTTACTCACCATAGTAAAGAAATTAAAGAAAACTTTGAAGAGTTTGACCAAAAAGAAGTAGCAGTAGCTGGACGTATAATGAGTAAACGTGTTATGGGTAAAGCATCTTTTTGTGATATTCAAGATAGAGATGGAAGAATTCAAAGTTACGTAAGTAAAAATGAAATTGGCGAAGAAGATTATGCCGAGTTTAAAAAGTTTGATATTGGTGATATTGTAGCTATAAAAGGTATGGTATTTAAAACTCAAAAAGAAGAAATTTCTATAAAAGCACATAGCGTTACATTGCTTTCAAAAAGCTTACAAATTTTACCTGAAAAATTTCACGGGCTTAAAGACCAAGACCTTAGATATCGTCAACGTTATGTAGATTTAATTGTTAATCCAGAAGTTAAAGATGCATTTTTTAAACGTTCTCAAATTATTAAAAGTATGAGAAACTACCTTGATAACAGAAACTTCTTAGAAGTTGAAACACCTATTTTACAAAGTATTTATGGTGGTGCTCACGCCAGACCATTTATTACACACCACAACACATTAGATTTAGATTTATATATGCGTATTGCATTAGAGCTACCATTAAAACGTCTTATAGTTGGTGGTTTTGAAAATGTATATGAAATAGGCCGTGTATTTAGAAATGAAGGTATGAGTATTAAACATAATCCAGAATTTACATTAATGGAGCTTTACCAAGCATATGCAGACTATAATGATATGATGGATTTAACAGAAGGTTTAATAAAAGCAGTTACTCAAGATGTATTAGATACTTTACAAATAACATATCAAGGTACAGAAGTAGACCTTTCTAAGCCTTTTGAAAAAATATCTATGGTAGATGCTGTTAAAAAATATGCTAATGTAGACTTTAGACAGATTAATACTATTGAAGAAGCTAGAGAAGTAGCTAAAAAACATAATATTCAATTTGAAAATCATCATCAAAAAGGTGATATTTTAAGTCTTTTCTTTGATGAATTTGTAGAGCATAATCTTATACAACCTACATTTATAACAGAACACCCAGTAGATATTTCTCCACTTTCAAAAAGAAAACCACAAGACCCAGAATATACAGAAAGATTTGAGCTATTTATTGTAGGTAGAGAGTTTGCAAATGCTTATTCTGAGCTTAACGACCCTATTGACCAAAGAGAAAGATTTGAAGCACAAGAAAAACTTCGCTCAGAGGGTAATGATGAAGCAACTATGTTAGATGATGACTTCTTATTAGCACTTGAATATGGTATGCCTCCAACAGGTGGTTTAGGTATGGGTATAGATAGACTTGTTATGCTTCTTACAGATTCTGCGTCTATTAGAGATGTACTTTTATTCCCTACTATGAAACCATTAAACAATTAATAAAAAATAAGGTATGATTCTCATACCTTATTTTTTATATATAAAATATCTTGATGCTTTATTTCTTCACATTCTTTAATTTCTCCCCATCTATATTTACCAGCATCTATCCACTTATATTTACCTAAATCTCTCCAAATATTATAATCTACATTGATATTTAATATTAAATTTACTGGTACAATTTTTTCCAATAAATTGTTAACAGTTAAAAATAATTCTTTTTTATTTAATGCAAGTTTTATATCTAAAATAAACTTATCATATATCATATTTAAAGTATATCCATTTTCTCCACATATAGCATTTAATTTTTCTTTTAAGGTTTCTAAAGTAAAAGGCAATGTTTGATTATATAAAATTAATATATCATATTGTCTTTTTTCTAAACTATCAGTTAGTTTTGGTATTATACCTAACATTTTTTCATAATGTTTAGTTCCAATTTCACTAGCACCTATAACAAAAAAATCATTTAATATTTTTTCTATATTTTTATCTATATTTTCAATTTCTGGTTCACTTATATGCATTATTTTTTTTATTTCTTCTACATCTTGCATAAAATAAGGTAAATAATCAAGTAACATTAATATCACCTCTTAAAGGTATAGAATATTCGTCTAAAGTAAGGTTTTCAGCTTTTCCATTTATTGTAGTATTTCTAATATCTTGAATACCCAAAATTTTTAATATACAACTTTCTATATGGCTTATTCTAATAGTTATATTATTATCATCTTCCCAAGTTTTACAAAGTTCTTGAATATAATTTTCTATACTTTCTTCTATATATAATCGTATGTCATCTATTTCATAGCCTTGTTTTAATTCTATATCAGCATCTATATTTATTTTAATAGGCTTTACAGGTTCTATGGTTACAAAATGACCAATAGGAGCAATGCCTACACCTTCTCCACTATATTCAATAGGGTCTATTTTTTCTTGGACTATATCTAACAAATCTTTAGTAGGTTCATTATAAGTATTGTTGGTTATAACAATTTTAACAGTCCCTCCACCATTAGGCACACGATAAACTTTTATCCCGCCAATACCACCATTTGCCATAATATCTTCATTATCATTTAATAATCTAACTTTTTCTATGTAGTCTGCTCTATTTCCTCCAAATGCTTCACTTTTAAAGCTTTCAAAATATCTTTTTCTAAAGCTTTCTGTTTCTTCTTCTTCTACGCCAGATATATGTATCTTATGTATTTTAGCAATTTTTAAATTAGGTATATTATCTATAGGCAACAAATCTCCATAAGATATATTTCCAATAGTCCCTAACTGCTCACATTTTAGCTTGTAATATTCATCTTCTTTTTCTCCAGTATAATAAAAATTAACTTCTTCATCAGTAGAAAATCTTTCTCCACCTTTTAGTTTAATATCTCCTTCTAAATTTGCCAATATAACAGAATATGTAGCACCAAAAGGTTTAAGCCCTCTTTCCATTGCTCTTTTAATAAGATAATATCTACTAGCAGTATCAGCAAATCCCTCTTTTAAAACTCTGTCAAGTTCAATATAAGCTTGAGCAAGTTCTGCACATATAGGAGCTAAAGCATCATATATAATTGAACCTTGCCTTTTATCAAAATCATTAGATACTTTTTCCATAGCTCTTTTTAGTATATTATTAAACGTCATATTTTCATACATACTTACACCTCCCAACTAAACCCAAAATCACCAAAAATAGACTTAACAACAAATTTTACACATAAACTACATCTATCATTATATATATCAAAAAATTCAAAATCATAGACTTCTAATATTCTATCATCAATAGATAAAGCATCTTTTATACGCCTTTCTATTTCTATTTTTACATAAGGCTTAGGCATACCTATCAAATCATCAATCTCTATACCATAGTTCCAATCATATATTTCATATTTATACCTTTTAGTTATTAATATTTTATAAATAGATTGAGTAAGTGCCTTTATTTCATCAAATATACCTTTTGCTCTATTTTTGTTAAAATCTATTCTGTACGTTTTAGAAGGAATTGCTATAATATTAATATTTTCAATGTTGTTTCTGATAGGTAACATTTTACCTCCTTTTTATTCATCATTTTTATTGTCAAATATAGTATCTATTATAAAAAATCTTTGTCCACCATTTTCTCTAAGCATAAATAATTTTGTACCTTTTTTTATAGTTCCCATAAAAGAGCTTGTCCTTACTATTTCATCTTCTGTAATAAATAGTTTTTCATCAAGCTTTATTTTCAATCTTTCTTCTTCAACTACTTCTCCAATATAAGTTTCAACAAACTTTATAGAGTTTATTGTATGTAACACACTAGATTTAATTATATCTAAAAAATTCATATTCCTCCTACAAACTACTTAAAATAAGATTCATTATATGTTCATTATTTTTTATAATATGAGTACATTCTTCAACTAACATATTTTTTATTTTTTTATTTATTAATATATCTATAATATTACCAGCTTTCAATGTTTCATCACCAAAACATATAATTTCTATTTTTTCATTTATTTTGTTATAACTTTTAAGAATATTTTTTGCGTAATTTTTAGCTTGAACACTGTTAAAGTCATTTGGTAAACGTTGAAATTTTCTAAGAGTTCCCCATTTTTTCTTATTGGTAGCATCTTCTTCTATATAAGTAGATATAACTTTAGTCTTTCTATTTTTTACAGAAACTTTAATAGAATTATAAACATTTTTATCAATAGATGTTGTATGATAATAATTTATAGCATATTTATCACAATCTATCAAAATAGGTAATTTCATTTTTTCATAACTTTTTAAAGCTATTTTTCCAAAATCATCAAAAAGTATATATTTTTTATTATTAAAGCTTTTTGTCAAATCAAGTGCAGTATATATAATATCAAGTATAGTTTGATTTTCTTCTATTCTATAAGGTATAATATATCCTGTTTCTTCTATATTTCCAGTTTTTAAACTAAAATCAGCACAAATCATTTTTAAAATTTGGCTTGCAGTTTTATTTTTATATATGTAAGTATCTCTAGTTATAAGGTATCTTATGGAATTGTATGCTATAATATTAACAATTTGATTATCTATTATTTTTTTAGTAAATATATACCCAAAAAACATATCATTTTTATCTGTTTTTATAGATATATTATCTCCCTCAAAAAAATTAATCTCTTTATCAAATAATAAACTTAATTGTAATTTTGTAGGTTGATATTTATAAGTACTTTTAATAGTTATTTTGTCTACAACTCTGTTTGTTATATCTATAATACCATTTTCAGAATATATAATTATTTTTATATATATCCCTCCTTTAATGCAACTTTAAAACAGTTCCAACTTGTAACTTTTTAGGGTCTGTTATATTGTTTATTTCCATTATACGTTTATATTGTGTTTCATCATTAAGCTCTCTTTTAGCAATTTTCCATAAAGTATCACCAGATTTAACAGTATATGTTTTAGGTGTTTCTTTAGATGTTCTATTAGTATTAACAGTATATGTGTTACTATTATTAGTAGGTGTTAATACCTGCTCTTTTATATCTATATACTCTTTAAAAAGTAAATCCACTAAAAAATCTCCTTCTTCACCAGCATTTTCATATACTATATATTCTTCTAAAGTTACACTAATATTTCCTTTAAATATTTCTTCTCCACTAGGCAAAATTCTAGTTATTAAAAGTTGTAACGGCTTTTTATCGGCTTTAAACTCTCTAAATTTTGATAAATATAATATAGGCTTACCAATTATAACATTAGGCGAATACTTAGGCTGTACAAAAGGTAAAGATAAATCATTTGGTAACATAATAGACATAGATATTTCTCTAAGACCAATACCTTTTATAATATTAACTTCTCCCATACCAATAGTTTCATACTTTTTATTGGTATTATAAGATTTTGTTATCATTTTTTCAGGTGGTATAGGCAGTTGATATATTTCTTGTTTATGTTCATATTTTAATAAGTATGTGTATATATAATCACCTCCTGTTAAATATCACACATAAAAGCAATCTCTTCAAAAATCATTTCTTTTATTTTATCAAATATAAAATCATAGTCTAAATTTTTAG
>CALWSN010000068.1 GCA_944384215.1 uncultured Clostridia bacterium
TAGCCTTAGAGAAGGTAGCCAAATAGAATATTTAATAAATGATACAGATAAAACAGTTAAATTTGTAAGCGTTAAAGACAAAACAATAAACACTACTGAGGCTAATGGAAAGCTTAGCAAAATTGATTTTATAAATGGTATTGTTCAAATAAAAGATAATAACGATAAGTTATACAATTATTACGCAGCTGATGGGATAGTAGGTTATGATGATAATGGCAACTATCTTGTTATGGAAGGTAAAAGAAGAAAAGAACAAGATTTGCCAATGGGCAGTATGGTAAAATTGGAGCTTAAAAATAATATTGTAACTAAAATAACTTATGTAGGTGATGCTACATTATCTAGTGAGCTTAGAGGAATTGTAGTAGAAAATAATCCAGAATATGGTTATCTTGTTGTTATTGATAATAATGGCAACAAAGTTACAAAAAATTATTATGCCGACCAAATAGAAGTTGAAAAACAACCTTATTATCAAAATGGAGATGATATTGGTTATTTAGACCAAATGTTCCCACATTTTCAATATGACCCTCGTGATACTACTATTGATGAGATAGAGCCAGGAGATGTAGTTTTTATAACAAGTAGTAAGGATGACCCAACTTATATAGAAAAAATGAGTGCATCACCTAATTATATTATGAAACGTGGTAAGGTTACACAAGTTAATAATAATGTTGATATAATAAAAATGTTAATACAATTTGATAATGGACAAACTGCTTGGTATGATATACCTAGTGGAGTTTACACTTCTAAAAGTGGTAAACCAGTAGAGCTTTCAACAGTGGTACCAGGTGATTATGTAAAACTGCTTGTAAACGAAGCTATTTTATCACCAGGTGAAACTATGGAATCTGTAAAAGAAGTTTTGGTAGAAGATAGTGGCCATTTAATAGGTGATATATTAAAAGGGCAAATAGGTAGTATAGACCCTATACAAAAAACATTATCTTTACAACATTCTTACACACTTGGCAAATCTGGTTGGGAAAACTATCAACAAATAAGAAAGCTTAATACTTCTAATAAAAATATTATGTACTATTATAATGGTAGTAGAGTTTCTGAAGACTTTGTTAAATCTAAACTAAAAAGAGCAGATGGCGAAGTTTATGTAGCTTTAGAAAATGGATATGCAGGTAATACTATTAGCAAAATAACATTTAGAACTGGTAGAGATGAACCTTTAAACCCTGATATTGTCACATCAATAGATGGTGTAGGTAATTTTACAACAGCAGGTAATGGCACTATAATGACAGATGCAGGTACTATTGTTAGAAAAAATGGCAAGCTTGTAGATGCTACTAATATTAGTGTTAATGATTATGTTAGAATATCTTTAAATGGTGATGGTAAAGCTGGTATTGTTGATATTTATGAAGCTCCAGTATCAAGCTCTGTAACTATTGCTAGAGGTAGAGTAAAACAAATAGAAGATAATAAATGGTTTGTTGTAAAATCTATGAGCCAGTTAAATGGAGATAAATGGGAATATAGCCCAGTAGAAAGAAAGTTTACAATAGACGAAAAAACTCTTTATATTACTCAAGATGGTATAAAAAATATTAATGAATTTATAGGTTATACACAAAATTCTAGCATAGATAAAGCATTTACTATTATCTTTAATGGTGATAAAGCTACACATATTATAGATGCACCATATCCTACTAAGTTTGTATCTGGTATTGTTTATGAAACAGGTGAAACAATAAAAGTAAGAGATGGTAAATATATGAAAGATAATAAAACTTGGGATAGTGTTAGCGTTAAAGACCCTACAATAAATATAAAAACTGCACCTAATACTATTGTTATTAAAAACAACCAAGTAACATCTGTTAATAGCATACAAAAAAATGACAAACTACGAATTATGACAGAAAAATTACCAGATAAAATACAAAGTGGTATGACCATAGATGCAAGAATTATTTTTGTAGAAAATTAAATTTTTAACTATATAGCTATTGATATTTATCAATAGCTATATATAAATATGGAGGAATAAAAATGAAAATATTAAATAGAGTATTAGCCTTTAGCTTAGGCCTATCTATTTTTACAACAAGTGTTTATGCAGACCCTCTAGATTTTGGTGTTTTTGGAGGTATAACAGAAGGTAGAAAGCTACCAAAAACAACAGAACAACTTTTAAACACAAATAAAAATACTAAAAATGAACTAAAATCTACTTATAAAGAAATTATATTTTTAACAGGACAACCTAAAGAATATAATGGTAATATTACAGTTAATTCTAAGGCAACTAATTTACAAGATAAAGGTACTTATAAGGTTAGTTATAAAGTTGAAAATGGTGACACAACACCACAAGGTATGACTATTGCTAGAAATATGGAATATACTGTAAATTATAGACAAGAAGAAAATCAAACAATAAAAGATTATGAAGTTTCTAAATGGACAGAAACAATAACAATTGATGGAAAAACATATACAATAGATAATAAAGAGTCAAAATCTTCTATAAGTATTATAGAAGATAAAACACCAGGTGTAACTTATTACAAAGGTGATGTTTCTCATAGAGCTGTATATACATCTGGTGAAGAAAAAATAACTCAAGATATAAGTGGTGTTATATATGGTTATAATAGTGCTTGGTCTTCAACAGAAACTCAAAGATTAAACTGCACTATATCTAGTAAAGATTGGCAGATGGAATATCAGGTAAGACCTAGTGTGTCTGTTAATAAAACAATAGAATATTCTAAAAATGAGCCAACTGCTATTAGCTTTGAAGGTAACTATAAAGAGGTAATGCAAAATAAAAGTGGTTTAAGCTATAATATTTATGTTTTACCACCTCAATTTACTTACACAACACCTACAAGTGGTAATGTTTCTATACCTAGCTTTAATACTTTTGAACAGCTTGTAGCACCAGATGTAAGTTATTTAAAAGGGCATTTTGCAGAAGAAGATATTAAAAAAATGTTTAGTATGCAAATATTAACAGGAGATCCTAAGTTTTATAAACCTAATCAAGCTATAACAAGGGGACAATTTACAGAAATGATTGTAAAATCTATTAAGTTACCAATAGAAGATAATACAAAGGCGAATAACAAGAAAGCACCAGTTGATATTGTTTTCTCTGATGTTTTACCAGAAAGACAAGAGTATCCATATATTATGGCGGCTTATAAAGCAGGTCTTATAGCAGGAGAAACTAGTGGTAAATTTGGTATAGATGACCCAATAGAAAGACAAGAAGCCATAGTTATACTTCTTAGAGCTTTAGGGCTTGAACATTTAGGACTTGACCCAACACCTATTACACCTTTTGTAGATGATAGCTATATTGCTAGTTGGGCAAAAAGAGAAGTTTATGCGGCTAATAGAATAGGTATAATAGCTGGTGATGCAGATGGTAAATTTAATCCTAAATCTTTTATTAGTAAGGCAGAGGCAGCAGCTATTACTAATAGATTAATAAACTATATGAGATATGATATGCAAGTTGACTATACAGAAAATATAGTAAATTTTGCTGATTAATAGAATGAATTTTAGAAATAGTTTTTATTACTACAATTAAGGTACCACTTAATATTTTTAATTAAAATTTATATATGAGTTTTTGTATTAAATTTTAATTAAAAATATTTTAGGAGTTCCTGTTTTTGAAAGCAAAGCTTTCAAAAAATTGATTTAATCTAAAAGATTATAAAAAGCAGGATAAAATATAGATTAAAATTCTAATATTATCCTGCTTTTTATGTAATCAAATATAAGATTTAACATAATTTATAACCTTTTTTATGTAAAAAATAATAAAGTCAAGTATTAACCCATATAAAATAAATGTAAGTAGATGAAAAATGTATAGATTAATAGTTATATCATCATTTTTTAAAACAAAACTTCTAAAAGGTTCTGTATATATAAGTTTACTAATTATTGGATTTAAACCTATCAACATTATATTTTTATCATCATTGCCACTAATATTAAGTATTATTATATAAATACTTAATATTATAAACCAAAAAGTAAATTTTTTTAATATTTTTAATTTACGAAACAGCATTTTTAATACTCCCTTATAATTAATATATAATCAATTATACATTAATTATATAAAAATACAATATATAAATATGTAATATTGACAATATTTTATATGGATAATATAATGTATTTATTAAGTAAATTTGTATGTTTATTTTATTAAGAAGATTTATATATTTTAATTTTAATTAAAATAAAAGCAAATAAATTTAAAACTATTTTTATAATATTGACAACTAATATTTATAGTAATATAATTAATAGGTTATGATAAAATGAGAAAAATTAATATAGAGGTGAAAATATGGATACAAAGTACATTTTTGTTACAGGTGGGGTTGTTTCTGGTCTAGGTAAAGGTATTACTGCTGCGTCTTTAGGGCGACTTTTAAAAGCAAGAGGTTACAAGGTTACTATACAAAAATTTGACCCATATATAAATATAGACCCAGGTACTATGAGCCCTTATCAACACGGAGAAGTTTTTGTTACAGATGATGGTGCAGAAACAGACTTAGATATAGGACATTATGAAAGATTTATTGATGAAAATCTTACAGTTAATAACAATATTACTACTGGTAAAATATATTGGTCTGTATTAAACAAAGAAAGAAAAGGCGAATATTTAGGTGCAACAGTTCAAGTTATACCACATATTACAAATGAAATAAAAGAAAGAGTTTATAGAGCTGGTAAAACAACTCAATCTGATATAGTTATAACAGAAATAGGTGGCACTGTTGGAGATATAGAAAGTGAGCCATTTTTAGAAGCAATAAGACAAGTTTCTCACGAAGTTTCTAGAGAAAATGTACTTTATATACACGTTACATTAATACCTTATTTAGCAAAATCTGGTGAGATGAAAACAAAACCTACTCAACATTCTGTTAAACAATTATTATCTATCGGTATACAACCAGATATTATTGTTTGTAGAACAGAAAATGAAATAAGCAAAGAGGCTAAAGAAAAATTAGCATTATTCTGTAATGTAGATAAAGACTGTGTTATACAAAATATAGACTGCGACTCTTTATATCAAGTGCCACTTCTTTTAGAAGAAGAAAACCTTGCTAACATTGTTTGTAAAAAATTAGCAATAGAAAATAAAGAGCCAGATTTATCAGACTGGTGTGATGTTATAGAAAAACAAAAAAATCTTAAAGACGTTGTAACAGTTGGTTTAGTTGGTAAATATGTTGAACTTCACGATGCTTACATATCTATTGTAGAATCTTTAAACCACGCAGGTATACATACAGGAGCTAATGTAAATATTAAATGGATAAATGCTGAAGAATTAGAACAAACTAATCCTAAAGAATTATTATCAGATGTAGATGCTATACTTGTGCCAGGTGGTTTTGGTGAGCGTGGCGTTGAAGGTAAGATAATGGCTATACAATATGCTAGAGAAAATAAAATTCCTTTCTTAGGTATATGCCTTGGTATGCAATGTACAGTTATAGAGTTTGCAAGAAATGTTTTAGGGCTTAAAGATGCTCATACATCTGAAATAGACCCAAATACTTCTGCACCTGTTATAGATTTAATGCCAGAACAAAAAGATGTAGATGGACTTGGTGGTACAATGCGTCTTGGGGCTTATCCTTGTAAACTTGCTAAAGATACATTATCTTTTGATGCTTATAAAGATGAGCTTATATATGAAAGACACAGACATAGATATGAATTTAACAACGAATATAGAAATGCTATGATAGAAAAAGGTCTTGTTATAGCTGGTGTTTCTCCAGATGAAAAATTAGTAGAAATAGTGGAGCTTAAAAAAGATATGCACCCTTGGTTTGTTGGAGCACAGTTCCACCCAGAGTTAAAATCTAGACCTAATAGACCACATCAATTATTTAAAGATTTTGTACAAGCTACAATAAATAATAAAAAGTAATTTACATATATTCACAATATTTTAAACTTTGGAGGAAGATATATGGAAAAAAATATGGAAAAAATAGTGGCACTTGCTAAATCTAGAGGGTTTGTATACCCAGGTTCTGAAATATATGGTGGACTTGCTAACACTTGGGACTATGGTCCTTTAGGTGTTGAGCTTAAAAACAATGTTAAAAAAGCTTGGTGGAGAAAATTTATACAAGAAAGCGAATATAACGTAGGTGTAGATTGTGCTATACTTATGAACCCTCAAGTTTGGGTAGCATCTGGCCACGTGGGAGGTTTTAGCGACCCATTAATGGACTGTAAAGAGTGCCACGAACGTTTTAGAGCAGATAAAATAATAGAAGATTATATGGCACAAAATAATATTAGTGGTAACCCTGACGGTATGAGCCACCAACAAATGAAAGATTTTATTGATGAACATAATATAGGTTGTCCTACTTGTGATGCTCACAATTTTACAGATATTAGAGAGTTTAACCTTATGTTTAAAACTCACGCAGGGGTTACAGAAGATAGCAAAAACGTTGTTTACCTTAGACCAGAAACTGCTCAAGGTATATTTGTAAACTTTAAAAATGTTCAAAGAACTACTCGTAAAAAAATACCTTTTGGTATAGGACAAGTAGGTAAATCTTTTAGAAATGAAATTACTCCAGGTAACTTTACATTTAGAACAAGAGAATTTGAACAAATGGAGCTTGAGTTTTTCTGTAAACCAGGAACAGAAATGGAATGGTTTAACTATTGGAAAGAATATTGTATGAACTGGTTAAAATCTCTTAACATTAATGAAGAAAATGTATGGTTTAGAGACCACGATGAAGAAGAACTTTCTCATTATAGTAATGCTACAACAGACATAGAATATAAGTTTCCATTTGGTAAAGGTGAGCTTTGGGGTATTGCATCTAGAACAGATTTTGACCTTAAACAACATAGTGAACATAGCGGTGAAACTTTAGAATATTTTGACCCTACAACTAATGAAAAATACGTTCCTTATTGTATAGAGCCATCTTTAGGTGCAGATAGAGTAACTCTTGCATTTTTATGTGAAGCTTACGACGAAGAAACTCTTACAGATGATAAAGGCAAAGAAGATGTTAGAACTGTTTTACGTTTTCACCCAGCTATTGCACCTATAAAAGTTGCTATATTACCATTATCTAAAAAATTAAATGATGAAGCTTTAAAAATTTATCATACATTAAGTAAACATTTTAACTGTGAATATGATGATGCTGGTAGTATTGGTAAAAGATATAGAAGACAAGATGAAATAGGTACACCTTTCTGTGTTACTTATGACTTTGACAGCGTGGAAGATGGTTGTATAACTATTCGTCATAGAGATTCTATGGAACAAGAACGTATAAAAATAGATGATTTATTAGAATATGTTAATAAAAGATTAGAATTTTAATTATTTAAGTTAAAAAAAGGTATGGTTTAACCATACCTTTTAAAAAAATATATTAAAATTGGCTTGAAAGGGTGATATTATGAAGAAATTTAATTTAGGTAATAGTAATATAAATGTATCTGCTATATCTTTAGGTTGTATGAGGATAAATGGCTTAGAGCAAGATAAAGCACAAAAATTAGTAGAAAAAGCTTATGATTTAGGTATTAATTTTTTTGACCACGCAGATATATATGGTAAAGGTGAATGTGAACAAATATTTGGTAAAATATTAAAAAATTCTAATATTAAAAGAGAAGATATAATTATTCAGTCTAAATGTGGTATTGTACCTGGAAAAATGTTTGATTTTTCTAAAGAGCATATATTAAACTCTGTTGATGGCATTTTAAAAAGATTAGATACAGACTATTTAGACGTTTTATTATTACATAGACCAGATACACTTGTTGAGCCAGAAGAAGTAAGCGAGGCTTTTGATAGCCTACATAAGCAAGGTAAGGTAAAAGCTTTTGGTGTGTCTAACCAAAACCCTATGCAAATGGAGCTTTTGAAAAAATATTTAAAACAAGATATAGTAGCAAATCAGTTACAACTTAGTATACCACATTCTAGTATGATAAGTGCAGGACTAGAAGTTAATATGGCAACAGATGGTGCTATAAATAGAGATGGTAGTGTGTTAGATTATTGTAGGCTTAATAATATTACTATACAAGCTTGGTCACCTTTTCAGTATGGATTTTTTGAGGGTGTATTTTTAAACAGTGAAAAATATAAAGAACTTAATGAAGTAATAGATAATTTAGCAGAAAAATATAATGTAACAAATATGGCAATAGCTACTGCTTGGATATTAAGACACCCTGCTAATATGCAAGTTATTGTAGGCACAACTAATATAGATAGACTAGAGGCTATTGCTCAAGCTACAAACATAACTTTAACTAGAGAAGAATGGTATAAGTTATATATATCAGCAGGGCATATTTTGCCTTAACAATTATACAAAAAACTAAAAAATTTATTATAAAAAACATACAAAAAAATACAATAAAATTATAAAAAATATATTATTTTCATAAAATTAAAAAAACTTAAAAAATGTATTGCCTTTTTTTATAAAAGCTAGTATAATTTTAAAAAATATTTTTAAGGAGAGAAAAAAATGGCTTTTTATTATGATGAACCTTCAAGAACTTTTAGTGAATATTTATTAGTACCTGGTTATTCTTCAACAGAATGTATACCAGACAATGCAAGTTTAAAAACACCTGTTGTAAAATATAGAAAAGGCGAAGAAGAGCCAAGCTTAACAATGAATATACCTTTAGTATCTGCTATTATGCAAGCTGTGTCTGATGATAAAATGGCAATAGCTCTTGCTAAAGAAGGGGGTATATCATTTATATATGGCTCTCAAAGTGTACAAGACCAAGCTGATATGGTAAGACGTGTAAAATCTCATAAAGCAGGTTTTGTTCCTAGTACATCAAATATTAAACCAGAAGATACATTAGAAGATATTTTAAAACTTAAAGAAAAAACAGGTCATTCTACTGTTGCTGTAACAGATGATGGCACAGCTACTGGTAAGCTTTTAGGTATTGTAACAAGTAGAGATTATAGAGTTAGCCGTATGGATAAGTCTACTAAAGTTAAAGAGTTTATGACACCTATTGAAAATATGGTTTATGCAGATGAAACTACTACTCTTAAAGAAGCCAATAATATTATTTGGGATAAAAAAATAAATGCACTACCTATTGTTAATAAAGAACAAAGATTAGTAGCTTTTGTATTTAGAAGAGATTATGATTCACACAAAGAAAATCCTTTAGAGCTTTTAGATGCTAACAAAAGCTATATAGTAGGTGCAGGTATTAATACTAGAGATTATGCAGAGCGTGTGCCAGCTTTAGTAGAAGCAGGTGCAGATGTATTATGTATAGACTCTTCTGAAGGGTTTAGCGAATGGCAAAGAATTACTATTAACTGGATTAGAGAAAAATATGGTAATACTGTTAAAGTTGGTGCAGGTAACGTTGTAGATAGAGAAGGCTTTAGATTTTTAGCAGAAGCTGGTGCCGACTTTATTAAAATTGGTATTGGTGGAGGCTCTATATGTATTACTAGAGAGCAAAAAGGTATTGGTAGAGGACAAGCTACATCTGTTATAGAAGTTGCTAAAGCTAGAGATGAATATTTTAAAGAAACAGGTGTATATATTCCTATTTGTTCTGATGGTGGTATAGTACAAGATTATCATATTACTTTAGCTCTTGCTATGGGTTGTGATTTTTGTATGTTAGGTAGATATTTCTCAAGATTTGAAGAAAGCCCAACTAATAAAGTTATTGTTAATGGTAACTATATGAAAGAATATTGGGGCGAAGGTTCTGCTCGTGCTAGAAACTGGCAAAGATATGATATGGGTGGAGAAAGTAAGCTTTCTTTTGAAGAAGGTGTAGATTCTTATGTACCATATGCTGGTAAGCTTAAAGATAATTTAGCTTTAACACTTAGCAAAGTTAAACATACTATGTGTAACTGTGGAGCATTATCAATAGAAGAATTACAACAAAAAGCTAAAATAACTTTAGTTTCTTCTACAAGTATTATTGAAGGTGGAGCACACGATGTTGTTTTAAAAGATAAAAATGCAACTCCAGTTCAATAATTTTATATCTTACTAATAAAAAGCTATACTTTATTGTATAGCTTTTTATTAGATATTAATATTATATTATAAGTATTATAATAAATATATATATTATATATGTTGATTTTTATAGTATAATATGGTAAAATCAAAAAGTTGTAAAAATTTTATTTTAGGAAAGGGATAAAATTATGTTTAAAGAAGAGATAGAAGAAGTTTCAAAATCAGCATATAAAAAAGTATCTCTACTAAAAAATAATATGGTAGGTTATTTTTTTGCAGCTATTTTAGCAGGTATTTATGTAGCACTTGGTGTTGTATTTGCATTTGGTGTAGGTGCTATGCTTCACGATTTTTCAGGATATAAACTTATTGTTGGTATATGTTTTAGTATGGCATTAAGCTTATGTGCTATGGCAGGTGCAGAGCTTTTTACTGGTAACAATTTTGTTATGGCAGTTGGTGCTAGTAAAAAAACTATAACTTGGTTAGATGCTGTAAAGTTATGGATTATGTGTTATTTAGGTAACTTAGTTGGCTCTTTAATAGTAGTTTTATTATTCTTTTTATCAGGATTTTTAAAAACTGATTATATAGCAGAGTTTTTTGTAAATACAGCTAGCTCTAAAATAAATCTTGCTCCTATTGAGATTTTAACAAGAGCTATTATGTGTAATATATTAGTTTGTCTTGCTACTTGGTGTGGTTATAGATGCAAAACTGAAAGTGGTAAGCTTATAATGATTTTTTGGTGTATAATAGCATTTGTAACATCTAGCTTTGAGCATAGTGTTGCTAATATGAGTTTATTAGTAATAGGTTTAATAAGTCCTAATTCAGATATAGCTATGTCTGGTATTTTATATAATATATCTTTAGCTACTATTGGTAATATAATAGGTGGAGCAATATTTCTTGCAGTACCATATTTAATTATAGCTAAAAAAGGTAAAAATTAATAATTAGTTATTTACATAAAAGTATATTTAGATTATTTAACCTAGATATACTTTTTTTATACAAACAATTAATTTTCATTGTATATAATCAAATAAAATGATAAAATATAATAAAAAAATTATAAGAAAGATAAAAAGAGGTAAAATATGTCTTATTGTATATACATAATAGAAGATGATAAAAATATAGCAGAGCTTTTAGAAATAGCTTTAAAAAGCTATGGTTATAATGTTTTTTTATTTGATAATGCAGAAAGTGCTATAAAAACATTAAATAAAAATAATCCTGATTTAATAATATGTGATATTATGTTACCAGGTATAGATGGGATAGAAGCAGTATATATTATAAGAAAGAATAATATGTTTAAAAAAACTCCTATAATGATGCTTACGGCTAAAGATAGCGAACTAGATAAAATAAAAGGATTAGATAATGGTGCAGACGATTATATAACAAAACCTTTTAGTGTTATGGAAGTTATGGCAAGGATAAGAGCTCAATTTAGAAAAATAGAACAATTTAAAACAGATGTAAAAGAAGATATAGAAGAAATAAATTTAGGTATTATAAAAATTAATAAAATATCAAGAGAAGTCTTTGTAGAAAATGAATTAATAGAGCTTACATTTAAAGAGTATGAACTGTTAAAATATCTTATAAAAAATAAAAACAAGCCTTTATCTAGAGAAGAAATATTAAATAATGTGTGGGGGTATGATTATTTAGGCGAAACTAGAACAGTTGATATTCACATAAAAACATTAAGAAGAAAATTGTTATGTGCAGAAGATTACATAAAAACTGTAAGAGGGATAGGCTATAAAATAAGTGAAAAACAGGTGATATAAAAATGAAGAAATTTATAATTAAGATATATTTAATAATAACTTTATTAATATTATTTTTATCTACAATAACTTTAATATCTTTTAATATTGCTGATTTAATAAGAAATGAAAAAAACAATATTATAACAGCATTAAATATAATTGAAAATTCATATGAAAATATAGAAGAAAGTCATATAAATAATATTTTAAATGAATTTAATTTAAAAATAGATATTATGGAAAAAAATAAAGATATAAATTTAAAAAAATATACAGGTAAAAAAGAAATAGAAAAAAATAGTAATAATTTATATGATGATTTTTTGTATAATAATAAAAATTTATATTACATAAAAGAATATGAACAAAATATAATTATTTTATATAAATATTTTAATATTACACAAATTTTATTAAGAGATGCCCTAATATGTATAACAACAATATCAATAATATCTATAATAATCTATATTTTTTTAAAAAAATACTTATATAAAAATATAATATTACCTTTACAAGAAATATCTAAAGAAATACCAAAGCTAAAAGATAAAAATAAAAGAATAGCTTTTAAAGATTATAAATTTGAAGAAATTAATGCTATATGTAAAGAAGTTATAAACATAGAAAATGACTTAGAAACTATTGATAATATGTTAACAATAGAAAAAAATAAAATAAACTATATTTTAGATAATATGTCAGAAGGATTTGTTTTATTTGATAAAAACAAAAATGTTTTTGCTATAAACAAAATGGCTAAAAAAATATTAAATTATGATAAAAACAATTTAGGTGAAAATATTTTATATTATACCCAAAATATAAAACTCCTAGAAAATATAGATAAAGCTTTATCTACCAATCAAAAAAATATATTTGATATAAAAACAGACGATAATAAAACCTATTCTATACATATTAGTAAAATTCAAAAAGGAATTTTTGAAAAAGGTAGTGGTGCTATAATAATGCTTATGATAGATGTTACGGCAGAAAGAGAAAGTGAAAAATTAAAACAAGAATTTTTTTCTAATGTTTCTCATGAGCTAAAAACACCTATAACATCTATACAAGGTTATGCAGAGCTATTATATAATGATTTTGCTATATCTAAAGAGCAAGAAAAAGAATTTTTAAAAATCATACAAAAAGAAAGTAGCAATATAACAAATCTTATAAATAATATATTAACAATATCTAAATTAGAAAATAAAGAGATAGAAATAAATAAATCTGACATAAATATAAAAACTATTGTAGATGAAATAATTAATTCTACAAAGCCTATGTGTATAGAACGAAATATAGAAATAATAAATAAATGTGAAGATATATCTATGATAGCAGATTATAAAAAGATACATCAGCTTTTTAATAATCTTATAGTTAATGCTATAAAATATAATAAAAACAATGGATATGTAGAGATAAATTGTTTTAAAGATGAAAAAAATATTAATATAATAATAAAAGATTCTGGTATAGGTATACCTCTTGTAGATAGAAACAGAATATTTGAAAGGTTTTATCGTGTAGAAAAAGGCAGAACCAAGTCTTTAGGTGGTACAGGTCTTGGACTAGCTATTGTAAAGCATATAGTAAAATATTATAATGGTAAAATTAAAGTTAAAAGCACAGAAGGTTTTGGTAGTGAATTTATTATAAAAATTCCAATTAATAATTAAATTTATGTAAAAATTAATAGAAAAATAATATAATATATGTTATAATTATAAATATATTAAATAATTTTGACTAAAATGAGAGTTAGAGGGTTATATTATGAAAAAATTAAAATTTTTTATATTTATGATTATAATAGTTGGTATTGTTTATATACCAGTTATATCTATTGGTGATGTAAATAATAATAAAAATAATGAAATAGTTCAAGCTAATATAGCTTTAAATAATAAAAATATTCAACAAACAGAAGAAATTAGCATTATTAATACAAATATAAAAGAAGAGCCTAAAAAGGCTATTATAGAACAAAAAGAGATAAAGCAGGATTTATTACCTAAAAATGAGCCTTTTTCAAAATTAACATTTGAAATTAAAGAGGTGCATAAATATAATAAACCTTTACAATATAAAATAAAATATCCAGTACTTAATAATAAACATATTGAAGATAAAATAAATGAAAAAATAAAAAACTTAGCTAATGATTTTAAAAATGAATTTTCTCAATACGAACCTATTGTAGACGAAGAAAAGTTTATTTTTAATTTAGATACAGATATGTATATATTAAAAGATAATCTTTTATTTGTAAAATTTTCCATAGAAAGAAACTATAATACATATCCAAACCCTGTTAAATTTTATGAAACTTATATTATAGATATAAAAAGTGGTGATTTTTTAGAAATAAAAGATATTTTTAATAAAGGTTATGAAGATTTATTTTATATTTATGCTAAAGAGTATTTTTTCAATAACTATGGGCTTAATATAACAAAACAAAGTGAAAATTACAATGATATAAAGCCAGATAAAGAAATATATAAAAAGTTGTTTTTAAAAGATGACTATGTAGAAATATTTTTCTACGATTATAAAAAACAAGAAGAAATTTTTATAAAGATACCTTTTGAGAAAATATTACCATATATAAATGAAAAATATTTAGAAACAACAACAATTACTACAACAGAGACAACAACTGAATCTACCACTATTTCAACAACAGAAGTTAGCACAGAAAAAATAAGCTCTACAACAGATAAAGTAGATAAAACAGAGCAAACAACAAATGAAGATAATAAATCTAGTAAAAGAAAAATTGATAAAAATAAGCCTATGATAGCTTTAACTTTTGATGATGGTCCTAATAGTGCTACTACTAATAAAATATTAGATATTTTAGAAAAAAATAATTCTGTTGCAACATTTTTTGTTGTATCAAGAAGAATAGAAAAAGATACCGAAACT
>CALWSN010000069.1 GCA_944384215.1 uncultured Clostridia bacterium
TTATCTGTTTCTGCTTGGTGTGAAGAAGACCCTTGGGAAAAATATTATATTAAAATGGAAAATGTTGATAACAAGATTATTCCAGTAGGATGTATTCTTACGATGGTTGGAACAGGAAGTGAAATGAATGGTGGAGCAGTTATTACTAATCATAAAGCTAAATTAAAAATAGGACGTGTATTTGGTGATAATGTTTTTCCTAAATTTTCTATTATGAACCCTAAATGGACTTACAGTTTACCTAAATATCAAATGATTGCTGGTTTTTATGATACATTAAATCATATTACTGAATAGTATTTTTCAGGTAGTGATGATTGTACTTCTGATTATATTATGGAAGGGTTAATGAAATCGTTAATTCATAGTTCAAAAGTTGCTATAAATGACCCAGAAAATTATGAAGCTCGTAGCAATATTATGTGGACTGCCACTTGGGCATTAAATACCTTAGTATCAAAAGGTAAATCAGCAGATTGGATGGTGCATATGATAGGACAGTCCATAGGTGCTTATACTGATGCAACTCATGGTATGACACTCTCAGCTATTTCTATGGCTTATTATCATCATATATGTGGTTATGGATTACAAAAATTTAAAAGATTTGCAATAAATGTATGGAATGTAAACCCTAATGGAAAGTCAGATGAAGAAATTGCAATGGAAGGGTTATTAGTTATGGAAAATTGGATGAAGGAGCTTGGTTTAGTTATGAATATAAGTGAGCTTGGTGTGACTGAAGATATGATACCAGATATTGCAAATAGTACATTTATATTAGATGGTGGTTATAAAAAATTAACTTTTGAAGATATTGTTAAAATTTTAAAAGAAAGTATGTGATAATATTTATAGAATACTTACATAATTTAGTTGTTAAATTAGAAATTATTAATAAAAATTTAATATAAATGATAAAATAAACCACATATTAAATTAAATCAGGTTATAAAAATTAGTTAATTAAGAAAATATAAGTTAACCTATTAAGTAAATAAAAAATTATAAAAATAATTAATATTAAAAGAGAGAATTTTCTCTCTTTATTTTTTTATAGAATTTTAATACATACAAAATATTAATTATTTTTGATATTAAATAAATTTAATTTTTTGTAACTTAATCACAGATAAATATTTATTAATCTATTATAATAAAATAAGCAAATACTAATAAAAGGAGGGTTTATATGATAAAAAGAAAGGCTAGAGTTTTAAAAGACGAATGTGTTGCCTGTGGCTGTTGCAAGAAAGTATGCCCTAGAAATGCAATATCTATAAAAAAAGGTATGTATTCACAGGTAAATGAAGAATTATGTGTTGGATGCAAAAAATGTATTTTAGTTTGTCCGGCAGATGTTATTGAGTTAATTGAAGTGGAGGTTTAAAAATGAAGAAAACAAAAAAATGGTATGATTATTTATGGATTGTATCAGCTATTTATTTAATATTAGGATTTTTTAATATACTATTTGCTTGGTTAGGTTTATTTTGCTTTTTTATACCCTTATTAATGGCTATATTTGGAAAAGAAAAAAGTTATTGTAATAATTATTGTGGTAGAGGACAATTATTTAATCTTTTAGGTTCAAAATTAAAACTTTCAAGAAATAAATCCATACCTAAATTTTTACGTGCAAAATGGTTTAGATATGGATTTTTAACATTTTTTATGATAATGTTTTTAAATATGTTATTTAAAACTTATTTAGTTTTTAAAGGTGCAAATGATTTAAGCCAAGTTGTAACTTTACTTTGGACTTTTAAGTTACCTTGGAACTGGGCTTATAATGCAGAAGTTACTCCTTGGATAGCACAATTTGCTTTTGGATTTTATAGTGTAATGCTTACTTCAACAGTATTAGGTTTAATTACTATGTTATTGTTTAAACCAAACTCTTGGTGTGTTTATTGTCCTATGGGAACTATGACACAGCTTATATGCAAAGCAAAATATAAGAATGAAGATTAGATAATATTAAATTAATGTTTTTAATTTTTCTTTATCAATAATTTTTATACTACCACGAGATAGTTTAATGATATTTTCCTTTTCAAAATATTTTAACATACGAGATACAACCTCTCTTGATGTACCTATATATTTGCTTATTTGATTATGAGTAATTTTTATATCATTTGTATTTAATTTTAAAGATTCATCTAATAGGAATATGGATAGGCGTGTATCTAGTTTCATAAAAAGAATTTGTTCCATAGTCCACATTACATCAGAAAATTTATCAACTGTATTTTTTAATACAAAATTTTCTATATATACGTTTTTATTTATTAATTCAGAGAAAATTACAGAGTTTATAATGAGAGCTTGGGTGTCTTTTTCACAGTCTATATAAATATCAAATGTGATATTTTTTAAAATACAAGATGAAGAAAGTACACAAATATTATTATCATTTACCCTAAAAAGGTTATTTCTTTTCCCTCTTCGGATAATATATATGTTCTAAGCTCTCCTTTTTTTATTAAAATAATACTTAAGCATTCTTTAGTAGGATTGTATATGTTTTGACCTTTTAAATAACTTATATTTACAGTATTTTCTATTATTTTATTTTGTTGCTCTCTATCTATTTTATCCCAAAAAGATAGGATATTTTGTAAAAATATTAAATCATTTTTTTTATTTATCATAGCATACCTCTAAATAAGCAATAATAATAAATTCTAACATAATAAAAAAATATATTCAATCTATAAATAATTAATATTTAAAAATTTTTAGTATATATCCAATTTTTAACAAAATATAATATAGTTAAAATTATTGACTTAATATTAAAATTCATGTTATACTTCTAAACATAATATGATAAATAGAATTGGAGGAATATATATGTTATATAAGGTGTATAAAAAGAGAATAGCCATAATGGCTATGGTAGCAGTAATTTCAAATAGTTCAACTGGAGCAATAAAAGTTTTTGCTGATGAACTAAATAAAGAAGATATAAGTATTAAATATGAAAATAGTAGTACATATAGTGATGATATGTACTTGAATATTGAAGAAGAACATAGCCATAAAGAGCATAAAAAAATTGAAGATGCAGATGGTTTAAAATTAGAAGATAACGCTTTAATTAATGAAAGTATTAGCTTATTGGTAGAAGAAGAAAATTATAAAAAGGCTAATATAACTAAATTTGATTTACAAAATGATGATAAAATAAATGAATATAACGAAAAATTTAAGTTAGATAATTCTAATATAAAATCTATAAGCAATAATGGAGGTAATTATCCAAATTCACAGCTTGAAAAAGCAATAGATGGTAAATTAGATACACATTGGGAGACAGGTAAGCCTAATTCAGGTAGTTTTACAAATGAGGTAATAATTACATTAAATGAAATAACAGAACTAGATAGAGTAGTTTATGCAGCAAGAAGAGATGGAGCAACTGGTAAAGGTTTTGCTAAACAATTAGAAATATATACATCTTTATCAGACGAAGGAAATAATTTTCAACTAGTAGCATCAGGAGAATATACTGGTTCTGTATCTGATTTAGTAGAAATAAAATTTGAACCAACAAAGTTTAAAAGATTAAAATTTGTGTTTAAAAAGGCAAATCAAGACTGGGCATCAGCTTCAGAAATAATGCTTTACAAAGAAGACAGTATAAGAAATAAAATAAATAATATGTTTACTAGCTTTGCTATGGATGAATTAAACCCTGAATATAATTCAATGGATAAATTAGAAGCTTTAGAAGAAGAGGCAAAGCAACATCCTTTATATGAATTATTTTTACCATATATAGAAGATGCTAAAGATATAGTTTTAGGACAAGTAAAAAATATAAAAACTATTACGGCAGAGCAACACGGGGATAGAGATGCCCACGCTTGGAACAACTTAAAAATACGTTATGGTAATAATAATCAACCAACAGGTGTATTGGCTTTACCTGGAGATATAGTTACTGTATATGTAGATGTTGAACCTGGAAAGCCTGTACCTAAATTATTATTTTCTCAACAAGAGGGTAGTTGGTCTAGCTGGGGAAGGGTTGTACAATTAAAGCCAGGTAGAAATGATATAATAGTTCCTAAAGTAACTCAAGATGGCTGGTATAAATTTGGAGTAACTCCAGGTGGTCCTATTTATATAATAAATCCATATACTCCTGAGCAACAAGGAAAAGCACCAACATTAAGATTTTCTACTGGAGTACAAAAGTTTCCTATTTTTGATAAAAACACTAATGAAGATGAATTTTTAGAATTTTTATCACAATATAAAAAAGAATTAGATAAAGATGTAGCAGAAAATCCAAACGTAATGGATAGAAAAATGATAGATACATTTGAAATAGTAGCAGACCATATGGTTATAACAGGTACAACAACTGGTGCATATGAAGCATATATAAACCAAGGATTTAAACCTTCTGAAACTATAAAAATGTATAATGAACATTTAGATATGTTATTTAAATATCAAGGATTAGATGGTAGAAATGAAAAGAACGATATAAAATACTCTAGAGAAAATATAAGACTTGCTCAACCATACGGTTATATGTATGCATCTGGTGACCATATAGGTGTACAAAGAGATTTTATGGTAAATATGTTAACTAGTATAGGTGGCTGGGGTATTGACCACGAAATAGGGCATAATATGGATATAGATGCAAGAACTATTGGTGAAGTATCTAACAATATGTTACCACAAAATTCATCTAAATATTACAATAAATTATATGAGAGAATACCTTTTGAAAGTAACATATATAAAAATGTAATAGCTACTGATAACAATAGTTATGAAAAAGGTGGTTTATTTGAACAGTTAGGTACATTTTGGCAATTAGAGATGGTATATCCAGGATATTGGGCTAACTTAAATAGCTTATATAGAGAAAATGATATAAAAGTTTCAAGCCATAGTGATAAATTAGATAAAATGGCTTATTATTCTAGTATGGCTTTAGAGTTAGACTTATCAGAATTCTTTGAAAGACACGGTTTTCCAGTATCAGAGACTACAAAAGAATTTTCAAGTCAATATAAAAAACCAGATAAGAAAATTTGGTATGCTAGCTATGAATTTATAAAATATCAAGGTGAAGGATTTAAAGGTGAACCTAATTTACAGGTAACAACAGTTAGACAAGGTGATAATGTAAGGTTATCATTTAATGTAGATAAAAGTTTTGAAAATGATGTATTAGGATATGAAATTTATAAAAATGATGAATTATTAGCTTTTACTTCTTCAAATAATTTTTTAGATTTAAGCACAAATTATAATGATAACGTTAACTATAAAATAGTGCCTTTTGACAAAAAATTAAATGAAGGTAAAGCAATTGAAATAAATTCATATCAACCAACAATAAAATTAGAACAAGATGAAATAACTTTAAAGCTTGGTGAAGAATTTAATCCTTTAAATATTGTAAAAGCATATAATTATAAAGGCGAAGATATAAGTAATTTAGTTGAAGTATCTGGTGTTGTAGATACAGATAAAAAAGGTAGCTATGAATTAGTATATACAGTAGCAGAACAAAATTTAAAAGCTAAAAAAGTTGCAAAAATAAATGTTGTAAGTAATTATGACTATTTATCAGATTATGAATGGGCTTTGGCAAAAACTGAATATGGAACTCCAAGAAGAAACTCTAATCTAAAAGGTAGAGTGGGTGGAGATATTAAAACATTTGAAAAAGGCTTTGGTATACACGCAAATGGTAAAATAGTATATGACTTAACAGATAAAGACTATGATACATTTGAAGCTTTAGTTGGGGCAGATATGAATATAGTTTCTCAAAACAACACAAGTATAAAATTTAATATTTTAGGTGATGGAGAATTATTGGCAACAACAAGAGTTCTTAAACACTCAGATGATATGGTTTATATAAATGTACCTATAAAAGGTGTAAAAGAATTAACTATAGAAGTTTCTGATACAGGCAACGGAAATGCTTCAGACCACGCAGTTATAGTTAATCCTAAATTAATTACAAATAATGTAAAACCAACTATAAACTTAGAAGAAATAACTACTGTAAAATTAAACAGTGATTTTGACATTATGTCTAATGTTACAGCTTTAGATGTAGAAGATGGTGATTTAACTTCTAAAATTTCAGTTAATAGTGAAGGATTTGACATAGGAAAAACAGGTGAATATAATATAACTTACACAGTAGAAGATAGTGATAGAAATGTAATCACTAAAGAAAGAAAAATAGTTGTTTATAGCGAAGAAACTTATTTATCTGATTTAGATTGGGAAAGTGCTACAACAGATTATGGAACTGTAAATAAAGATAAGTCATCAACAAATAAAAATATAAAGCTATTAATTAATGGAGAAAATAGAACTTTTGAAAAAGGTATTGGTACACACGCAAATTCAAGGATAGTATATGATTTAACAGACAAAAATTACGAATATTTTGAAACTTATATAGGTGTGGATAGAAATATCCCAGAACAAAAAAATTCTAGTATAGTATTTAAAATATTAGCTGATGGCAAAGAAGTTTATAATAGTGGTATTATGAAATTTGATACAGAGGCTAAAAAAGTTAGTATACCTATTAAAGATGTTAAAAAGTTAGAATTAATTGTTAATGATGCTAACAATGGAATTGCATCAGACCACGGTAATTTTGCAGAAGCTAAGTTTTTAACATTTAATGCAGTACCAAAACTTACTATACCTAAATCAATGTCTGCTAAAGTAGGTGAAGAAATAGATATAAATCAACCATTTACAGCTATTGATGCAGAAGATGGTGATATAACTGACAAAGTAGAAGTGATTGGAGAAGTTAATTTTAATAAACCAGGAAAATATGATATAACATATAAAGTAACTGATAGCGATGGTAATGAAGTTGTAAAAACTAGAAATATAGCAGTAGTTGATATGAATGATTATAAATATTTAACAGAGTATGACTGGTCGTCAACTAAAAATAGTTATGCAAAACCTATTAAAGATAAATCTATTAGTAATAACTCTTTAAGATTAACAGATAGTGATGG
>CALWSN010000070.1 GCA_944384215.1 uncultured Clostridia bacterium
AGTACATACGAAACAATAATGATAATATTAACGTTATTAAGTTTGGTAGTGTCAATAATAAACGCAAAAAAATAACAGCCCCTTGTCCGCAAAACTGTGGCTGTTATTAAATAAACAAAAAACAGTAGTGGGCTAACAATTAAGGTTAGCTTTTCTTTATATATATAATAGCATACTGCTACCAGTATGTCAATATTTAAAGATAATACAAACAAATAAAAGCTAAAATCAAGTATAATAAACACTATTAAATATTAAAAATAATAGATTAGTTTTTGGTACTGAAATGGTACTAAAAAATTGAAAAACATATAAAAATAAGGCTAAAAACACATATTAAAAAAATAAAAAGCCTAGAAATACAGTATATACAAGTGTATGTTAAAATACTTTTGACCTGGTGCAATAGAAATGGATTAAAACAAATAAAACCTATACTTTTGTATAGGTTTTATTTGTTTTAATTTTATATTGTAGATAAAATAGCTTTACATTTACCTGTTAAAGTATATTCACCATATCCAGCTGGTATAAAGATAGATTCACCTTTTTTAATTTCTAAGCTATCTTTACCAACAACAGTACAATTACCATCTAAAATAGTAATACAGTTGAAAGTAGTTTCATCACAGTTTAAAGTAGCATTAGTTTCTATATTTAATAAATCTACATTAAAATATTCGCAAGAAGCAAGGTTACCTTTTTCATAGCCATCAAATTTATTTAAGATATAGTCTTTTTTTGCATTTTTAGCAGCTTCTAACTTAGTAACATCTAAGGCTTTATCTATATGAAGCTCTCTAGTTTTACCATCAGCACCAACACGACCAAAATCATATATTCTATATGTAACATTAGAACGTTGTTGAATTTCTGCAATAACAATACCTTTACCAATAGCGTGCATTGTACCAGGTGTAATGAAGAAAACATCTCCAGCTTGTACATCTACTTCATTAACTAAGTCTTCTAATGTGTTTTCTTCTATTGCTTTTTTAAATTGCTCTTTGCTAATATTTTCTTTAAAACCATAGATTAATTTTGCATCTGGCTCTGCATCTATAATATACCACATTTCTGTTTTACCAAAGTCGTTTTCATTTTTTAAGGCATATTCATTATCTGGGTGTACTTGAATAGATAAGGCATCTTTAGCATCTATAAATTTGATTAAAATAGGAATATCTTTATCTAAAGAACATTTAGTACCTAAAACTTCTTTACCATATTTTTCTACATAAGAAAGTAAAGTTTCACCTTTATGTTCACCGCTATCAATAATAGTAAGACCATCTTTATGTGTAGAAAGTTCCCAACTTTCTGCAACTTTATCTAAAGAGCAATCTTTACCATATACTGTTCTTAGTTTAGTGCCTCCCCAAAGATAATCTTTAAAACTTGGTTGTAATTTAAACATTTGTAATCACCTCTAAATTTATTTTATATATTTATTATAAATTAATTAAAATAAAGTGTAAATATAAATTTTTATATAAACGTGTAAAAATTATATTTATATTATAAATGTTGTTATAAATAATTTTATTTGATATAATATTAATTATAGTTTTTAAAGAAAGGAGAAATGTTTTATGAAAAAATTAAGTATACAAGAGATTGTGTTTAACAAGGAGGTATTTTGCCTCCTATAATAATAAATATATTTGGAGGATAAAATGAAAGAATATTTAAAAGAAATAGAAAAAAACTTAGAGAAAAATAAATTTTTAGGAAGAGTATCTGCACAATATAGAGATATATATAAAGTAATAGTAAATAATAATGAAATATTAGCAAGGGTATCTGGAAAATTTATCTATAATAGTCTTAACAAAGAAGATTATCCAGTAGTTGGAGATTATGTATTATTAGATAGAGATAATGATGTAGAAGGTAATGCTGTTATTGAAAAAATTTTTGAAAGAAAAACAGCTTTTAAAAGAAAAAATGCTACTAATGGTCAAAATGAAGTTTTGGCATCTAATATAGATTATATATTTATATGTATGTCTTTAAACAATGACTTTAATTTAAGAAGACTTGAAAGATATATTACTGTTTGTTATGAAAGTGGAGCAACACCTGTAATTATACTTACAAAAGCAGATTTATGCTCTGATATAACAGATAGATTATTAGAAGTAGAAAGTGTTGCTATTGGACTTGATATTTTAATAGTATCTAATCAAGATAAAGATTCTATACAAAGTGTTTTATCTTATTTAAAAGAAAGTGTTACTGGGTGCTTTGTGGGTTCGTCTGGTGTAGGTAAATCTACACTAATAAACAATTTAATAGGTGAAGAAAAGTTACAAACAAATGGACTTAGAAATGATGATAAAGGTAGGCATACAACTACAAGGCGAGAAATGTTTATATTAAAAAACAATAGTGTTGTTATAGATACGCCTGGTATGAGAGAATTATCAGTAGATACAGAAGATTTAGATAAAACATTCGCTGATATAAGTGAACTAGAAAATATGTGTAAATTTTCAGACTGTACCCATACAAATGAACCTAAGTGTGCTATAAGAGAAGCTCTTGAAAATGGAAGTTTATGCCATAAAAGATATGCTAATTATTTAAAATTAAAAGAAGAAAGTAAATATCTAAATCTTAATTTTAAAGAAATAGAGCAAGAAAAAATTAAAAAAATGTTTGGTAGTAAAAATGAATATAAAAATATTAATAGGCATATAAAAAATAAGAATAAAAATAGATATTAGAAAGGAAAATAAAATGGATACCATACGAGAATTAACAGTAGTATCTGCTATAATAAGAACTATTTTAGCTGTATTTTTAGGTGGTATTATAGGTTTAGAAAGAGGGTTAAAAAATCATCCAGCAGGGCTGCGTACATATATTTTAGTATGTATGGGAGCTTGTATAGTTATGATGACTAACCAATATGTTTATCAAGTTTTTGATAGTGGCGACCCTGTTAGAATGGGTGCACAAGTTATAAGTGGTATAGGTTTTTTAGGTGCAGGTACTATTATTGTAACATCTAAAAATCAAATAAAGGGTTTAACAACAGCAGCAGGTCTTTGGACAACAGCTTGTGTTGGGTTAGCACTTGGTATAGGCCTTTATGAAATAGCTATTATAGGTGGCATAGTTATATTTATAGTGCTTACACTTTTAAATAGATTAGACCATTATCTTAAAGAAAATAGAAAAAATGTAGAGGTTTATATAGAGCTAGACAAAGAATTTACATTAAGAGATTTTATAAAAGAGCTAAGAAGTAGAGGTATAAAAGGCAGTAATATACAGCTACAAAATAATAATGCTATAAAAGATAAAGAGATATGTCTTATTATATCTTTAAAAAGTGAAAATTATTTTACTTGTGAAGAGCTAGTTAAAAAGGTTAATAACATAGACGGCGTTTTACACGTAGAAGAAATATAAAAAGTTGAAGACTTTTGTCTTCAACTTTTTATAACATAATTATTCATTTTCTTGAGTTAAAATTTCTGTTGGGTCTTTAGGTGTATCATCTTTTAAAACTTTAAAGTCTAAATGAGGCCCAAGAGCTACACCATATTTTGAAGGCTCTGCTATTTTACCAATAGCTTGTCCTTCTTTTACAACATCACCTACAGCAACAGATACATTTTCTTCTAGTTGACTGTATGTAGACACCCAACCATTACCGTGATTAATAACAACCGTTTGACCTAATTCTTCATCTACAAAAATATTTTCTACCATACCTTCTGCTGTGGCTTTAACATCTGTTCCAACAGGTGCAGATATACAAATAGAATCGCTTACTTTATATTGTTCAAGAGTTTTATCATATACACCAGTTGTCATATCAAATGGTGATACAATATTACCAAAAACTGGCCAAGACATTTCTTGTTCATCATCAAATAGGCTAAATATTTTATCATCTTCTTTAGCTTGAGAATTATTGCTAGTTGCTTCTTTTGTTGTAGTTTCTGTTTTAGGTTCTTCTACTTTTGTTGTAGTAGTTTCTTTTAAACTTTGTTTATTTTCAGTAACTTGGCTAGTAATTTCTGTAATTTTTTCTGTTTCTTTATAGCTTTTTACATCACTTTTATTAACTGGTTCAAAGTAAGTTTCCTCTTCTGTTTTTGCTATTTGATTATTTTCATCTGTAAAGCTATTATAAGAGAAATAAAGGCTTGCTACAATAGCTATGGCTATAAACGAACATAATGCAATAGAAAAACCGTTCTTTTTAAAAAAGTTATTATCGTTATTCATTAATAACACCTCCAATGTTATTATTAACTTAGTTGTAAATATTATTCAATTTTAAAAAATTTTTTTAATAAAAATAAAAAAACACTTTAAATAATTTGGTTTTTCTAGTATAATATATAAAAATAAACATTAATGGAGGATTTTTATGCCTGCTATAAAGCTTATAAACATTGGGTTTGGAAATATTGTTTTAGCTAATAGAATTATAGCAATAGTAAGTCCAGAATCGGCGCCTATAAAAAGAATTATACAAGAGGCAAGAGATAAAGGTAGACTTGTTGATGCTACATATGGAAGAAGAACAAGAGCTGTTATTATAACAGATAGTGAACATATAATATTATCTTCTATACAGCCAGAAACTGTGGCTAATAGAATTGTTACTAAAGAAAGCAGTGATTCTTATCAATATGAATGTGATATGGAATAAATTTTTAAAGGAGAGTACATAATGAATAAAAAGGGATTGTTAGTTATAGTGTCTGGTCCTTCTGGTGCTGGTAAAGGCACTGTTGTATCTGAGCTTATAAAAAACAAATCATATGCCTTATCTACATCTATTACTACTAGACAAGCTAGAGAAGGTGAGATAGATGGGGTGCATTATTTTTTTAGAGATACAAAAGAGTTTGAAAAAATGATAGAAAAAAATGAGCTGTTAGAATACGCAGAGTTTTGTGGTAATTATTATGGCACACCTATGTTTTATGTTGAAGAACAACTACAACAAGGTAAGAATGTTATATTAGAAATAGAAGTTCAGGGAGCTTTACAGGTTAAAGAAAGATATAAAGATGCTATACTTATATTTTTAACGCCACCTAATATTATTGAGCTTAGACATAGGCTTGAAAAAAGAGCAACTGAAACATTAGAAAAAATTAATATGCGTATGAAAAGAGCAAGAGAAGAAATAAAGCTTATTAATAAATATGATTATATTGTTATAAACAATATTGTAGAAGAAGCTGTTGATAATATAAATAATATTGTTGAAAGTGAAAAAATGTCTGCTAAAAGACATATAGATTTAATAAATACATTTTTAGAAGGAGTTGAATAATAGATGTTAAAACCATCTTATGCAGAATTAATGGACGTATTAAACCAAAATAGTGGTGAACATGATGAGGTAACAAGCAGATATACAATAGTTATTGCTGCTGCTAAAAGAGCTAGACAAATAATAGAAGGTGATGAGCCTATGGTTAAAAATATACCAGGTAAACCACTTTCTACTGCTGTTGATGAAATATTAAATAATAAAATTAAAATTGTTCCAGAAGGTGAAGGTACTGTTTTAGTTTTTGAAAAAGAAAATACTAAAGAAAAAGAAAAGGAAAAAGAAAAGGATAATGATGATATAGACCTTGAAGATATAGAAATTGAAGATATAGATATTAATATTGATAAAGAAGATGAAGAACAAATATAAATTTAAAAAGTCTTTGGTTACAAAGGCTTTTTAAATTATTATATATTAGCAAGGTGAAAAACTTATGAAATATGCAGAAATAATAACTGATATAACAAATGAAAATGTTGATAAGATTTTTCATTATGCTATACCAGATAATATTAAATCAAAAATTTGTATAGGTATGCGTGTTTTTGTTCCTTTTGGTAAAGGTAATCGTATAAGAGAAGGTTATATTATAGGTTTTACCCATAAAACAGATATAGAAGAAAAATATATAAAAAATATATATAGCTTACCTGACGAATATTATGTATTTAATAGCAATATGATTGAGCTTGCAAAATTTATGGCAGATAAATATTATTGTAGTTTATCAGAATGTTTACAATGTATTATGCCTAAAATTATAAAAGACAAAACTAATAAATATGCTAATATAAACTATGAAACACAAAATATTAACGATAAAATAAATACTATTTTAAAAAAAAACAATGCTCAAAGTAAAGTTTTAAATTTATTACTAAAAAATGATAATGTTAGTATATATGAAATAAAAAATATTTTAGGTGTAAGTTTAAGCCCTATACAAACTTTAGAAAAAAATAATATTATAAAAATAACTACTAAACAAATAAAAAGAGATGCTATAAATGTAGATAAATATAATAAAACTAATCATTTAAAATTAAACTTTGAACAAACTAATGCTTTTAACTTTATAAAACAAAAAATAGAAGAAAAAAGTAATAAACCTATACTTTTACACGGTGTTACAGGTAGTGGAAAAACAGAAGTATATTTGCAACTAATAGATGAGGTTTTGAAAAAGGGAAAGCAAGCTATTGTTCTTGTACCAGAAATATCTTTAACACCTCAAACTGTTGAAAGATTTATAGGTAGGTTTGGTAAAAAAGTTAGTGTTACCCATTCTAAACTAAGTAATGGAGAGCGTTTCGACCAATGGAAAAAAGCAAAAAATGGTGAAATAGATATTATGGTGGGAGCTAGGTCTGCTATATTTACACCATTTGAAAAATTAGGTATAATAATAATTGATGAAGAACACGAAGCTACATATAAATCTGAAAGTAGCCCTAAATATGATACAAAAGAAATTGCAGAAAAAATATGCAATTTAACAGGTGCAACATTAGTTCTTGGTAGTGCAACACCTAGTATAGACACATACTATAAAACACAGATTAATAAATATGACCTTGTTTATATCAATAATAGAATAAATAAATCTATGCCAGAAATAAATATTGTAGATATGAGAAAAGAATTAGATGAAGGTAATATGTCTATATTTAGTAAGCCTCTTTTTAAAGCTATAAAAGAAAATTTAGAAAATAATATGCAAACTATATTGTTTTTAAATAGAAGAGGGCATTCTACTTTTGTATCTTGTAGAAAGTGTGGTTATGTTATGGAGTGTAAAAACTGTAATGTAAGCTATACTTATCATTTAAAAGAACATAAACTTATATGCCATTATTGTAACAGTACAGAAAATGTGCCTAATGTTTGTCCTAGTTGTAATTCTAAATATATAAAATATTTTGGGGTTGGTACCCAAAAAATAGAAGAACAAATTAAAAAGTATTTTAAAAATGCTAGAGTTATGAGAATGGATATGGATACTACTTCTAAAAAAAATAGCCATCAGAATATTCTAGAAGATTTTAAAAATCATAAGGCAGACATATTGATAGGTACTCAAATGATAGCTAAAGGTTTGGATTTTCCTAAAGTATCTTTAGTAGGTGTTATAGCATCAGATATTACATTAAATACAGGAGATTATAAAAGTGCTGAAAATACTTTTCAGATTTTAACACAGGTTGCAGGTAGGGCAGGTAGAGCTGATGTTAAAGGTAAGGTTTTTATACAAACATATAACCCAGAACATTATAGCATAAAGTTTGCTAAAGATAATGACTATAAAGGATTTTATGAAAAAGAAATATTAGAAAGAAAAATAATGCTTTATCCACCGTTTTCAAATATCTTTTTTATAATGATATGTGGTGAAAATGAAAATATGGTTATAAATGCTATAAATTTTTTACATAAAGTTATGATGTATTATAACCAAAAGACTAATTTTTATATATCAGATGTTGCTAAAGCATATGTATATAAAGTAAATAAACAATATAGGTATAAAATAATAATAAAAGCAGAAGAAGAAATAAGACTTAAAAATTTTGTTTTATATTGTGTAAGTGTATTAAAAAATAAAATAGATGTTAATAAACTTAATATTATACTAACTTTAAACCCTAATTATATACAATAAAGGAGGATAAAAATGGCACTTAGAAAAATTAGATTATCAACAGATGAGGTACTTAGAAAAAAATCAAAAGAAGTAACGGAAATAAATGATAAAATTTTAGAACTTTTAGACGATATGGCAGATACTATGTATGATGCTAATGGCGTAGGCTTAGCAGCACCACAGGTAGGTGTACTTAGACGAGTTGTTGTTATAGATATTGGAGAGGGGATTATTGAACTTATAAATCCCGTTATTATAGAAACAGAGGGAGAACAATTTGGAGAAGAAGGTTGTCTTAGCGTTCCTGGTAAATGTGGAGATGTTAGACGTCCTAACTATTGTAAAGTAGAAGCATTAAATAGAGATGGAGAAAAAATAATAGTAGAAGGTGAAGAGCTTATGGCTAGAGCTTTATGCCACGAAATAGACCACCTTGACGGTATACTTTATACAGATAAAGTAGAAGGTGAAATAGAAGAAGTATAAGGAGTGATTTTTTTGAATATAGTTTTTATGGGTACGCCCGATTTTGCAGTAGAAACTTTAAAAAAACTTATAGAAAAACACAATGTAATAGCAGTTATATCTCAACCAGACAAACCTAAAGGTAGGGGAAAAAAGCTTGTTAATACACCAGTAAAACAATTTGCACTTGATAATGGTATAGAAAAAATTTATCAACCTGAAAGAATAAAAGATGAAGATTTTGTAAAAGAATTAGAAAAATTAAATGCAGATTTATTTGTTGTTGTAGCTTATGGGCAAATATTATCAGAACAAGTTTTAAATATACCTAAATATGGTTGTATTAATGTTCACGGTTCATTACTCCCTAAATATAGAGGAGCAGCACCTATTCAATGGTCTATAATAAATGGTGAAGAAAAAACAGGTGTAACTATTATGTATATGGAAAAGGGTATGGACACAGGTGATATGATTTTAAAAGAAGAAATAATTATAGAACCTAAAGAAACTTATAAAACATTACACGATAAAATGAGTATAGTAGGAGCAGATGCTCTTATTAAAGCATTAGAATTAATAGAAAATGGCAGTGTTAATGCAGAAAAACAAAATGATGATGAGGCTACTTACGCACCTATGATAACTAAGGAAATGGGGCATATAGATTGGAATAATACTTCTAAAGATATAATAAATTTAATAAGAGGTATTAATCCTATGCCTATGGCTTATACTATATATAAAGATGAAACTTTTAAAATAAGTGAAGCAGAAGAAATAGAAGGTTATAATGGTAACATTGGAGAAATAGTAGATGTTATAAAAGATGGATTTATAGTAAAAACTAAAGATACTGCTATTATTATAAAAGAAATGCAAGCTAAAGGTGGAAAAAGAATGAAAACTTCTGATTATTTAAGAGGTCATTCTATTGAAAAAAATATAATATTATGTTAAAATACTTTTTAAGCTAAATTTTTATATAAAATTTAGCTATAAGTTTAAAAGGTTGGTGTTTATTATGTTTTATGGAACTATTTTTGACCCTACAATGCTTATAATAATACCAGGTGTAATTCTTGCAAGTATTGCACAAATGAAAATAAGTACAGCTTATGGTCAATACTCTCGTATAGCTAATAGTAAAGGTTTAAGAGGCTCTGATGTTGCTAAAGACCTTTTGAGAATTGCTGGTATTTCTGACGTTTCTGTTGAAATGGTAGGTGGTAGATTAAGTGACCATTATGACCCTACTAAAAAAGTTGTAAGATTATCTCAAGATGTTTATGCTGGTAATAGTATTGCATCTTTAAGTGTTGCAGCACACGAAGTAGGTCACGCTATACAACATCATTATGGTTATATGCCACTTTCTATTAGAAGTAGTATAGCACCTATTGTAGGTATTAGTTCAAGATTATCGTGGATATTAATAACAATAGGTTTAATATTTGGTTTTATGGGTAGTAGTGTTTTAATGTTAAAAATAGGTATATTCTTATTTACTGCTGTTGTTATTTTTCAAATAATAACTTTACCAGTAGAATTTAATGCATCTAAAAGAGCTTTAGATATGTTAGAAGAATATTCATTTTTACAAAAAAACGAAATAAATGGTTCTAAAAAAGTTTTAGGTGCAGCAGCTTTAACATATGTTGCAGCAGCTTTAACAGGTATCTTACAGTTATTAAGATTATTAGTTATTTTAAATAATAGAAGAGATTAAAATTTTAAGGCTATAGTTTATCTATAGCCTTTATTTATTACAATTAAGTTATACCTGTTTTTTAATACAAATTATTAAAAAAAATGATTTTTTATAGCATCAAAAAAAGAGTGAAGAATTTTCTTCACTCTTTTTAATTTATATAAAATTAAGCATCTGCAAGTCTTTTGTAAGTATCAAGACGTTTTTTAGCATCTTTTTCACATAAGTCAAATAATTGTTCTGCAAGCTCTGGGAATGCACGTTGTAAAGATGTATAACGAACTTCTCCAGATAAGAAATCTTTAAATGAAGTAGTTGGTTCTTTAGAATCTAAGATAAATGGATTTTTACCTTCTTCTTCAAGAGCAGGGTTAAATCTATATAATTGCCAGTAACCACAATCAACAGCTTTTTTAGCTTCTTCTAAAGAGTAAGTCATATTGATACCATGGCTTATACAAGGAGCATAAGCTATAATTAATGATGGACCTGGATAGCTTTCTGCTTCAACAATAGCTTTTAATACTTGGTTTTTGTCTGCACCCATAGATACTTGAGCAACATATACATAACCATAGCTCATAGCCATCATACCAAGGTCTTTTTTGCGTACTCTTTTACCAGATGCAGCAAATTTAGCAATAGCAGCAGTAGGTGTAGCTTTAGATGCTTGACCACCAGTGTTAGAATATATTTCTGTATCAAATACAAATACATTAATATCTTCTCCAGATGCAAGAGCGTGGTCTAAACCGCCGTATCCAATGTCGTAAGCCCAACCGTCGCCACCAAATATCCATTGAGAATTTTTAACAAGATGTCTTTGATTTTCTAAAATATATTTAGCTTCTTCACTAGTTTCTCCTTGAAGAGCTTCTATAACTGCTTTAGAAGTAGCTTTAGATTCTTCACCTTTGTGCATTGTATCAATCCAAGCTTGTAAAGTAGCTTTTAATTCTTCGTTAGAAGTAGAAGCAATAATAGCTTCTGCTTTTTCTTTTAATGTAGTTCTTTGTTTAGAAACACTTATTGCCATACCTAAACCAAATTCGGCATTGTCTTCAAATAAAGAGTTTGCCCAAGCAGGACCGTGTCCATTATGGTTTTTAGTATATGGTGTGCTAGGTGCAGAACCACCCCAAATAGAAGAACAACCAGTAGCATTAGCTATATACATTCTATCACCAAATAATTGAGTGATAAGTTTAGCATAAGGTGTTTCACCACAACCTGGACAAGCACCAGAGAATTCGAATAATGGTTGTTCAAATTGGCTACCTTTGATAGATTTTTTGTCCATAGGGTTTTCTTTTGGAGAAAGAGATACAGCATATTCCCAGTTAGGTACTTCATTCATTTGAGTATCTAAAGGTTTCATAACAATAGCTTTTTGTTTAGCTGGACAAATTTCAACACAGTTCCCACAACCAGTACAGTCTAAAACAGAAACTTGTATTCTATAAGTGTAGTCTTCAAAACCTTTACCAATAGCTTTTTTAGTTTCAAATCCTTCAGGAGCATTTTTAGCTTCTTCTTCATTTACTAAGAATGGTCTAATAACTGCGTGAGGGCAAACATAAGAACATTGATTACATTGGATACAGTTATCAATATTCCATTCTGGAACTTCAATAGCTACACCACGTTTTTCAAATGCAGCAGTACCATTTTCGAATGTACCATCTTCATAACCTACAAATGCAGAAACAGGTAAATTATCACCTTTCATAGCATTAATAGGTTCTAATATTTTTGTAATAAATTCAGGTTTGTCAATGCTAGTTTCAACTTTAGCAGTATCTTGTGCATTAGCCCAGTTAGCAGGAACATCAACTTTTTTAACAAGGTCCATACCTTTTTCAACTGCTTGTTGGTTCATAGCAACAACTTTTTCACCTTTTTTACCATAAGCTTTAACAATAGCTTCTTTCATATATTTAATAGCTTCTTCAGCTGGAATAATGTTTGCAATTTTAAAGAATGCAGATTGTAAAACAGCATTAAAACGTTTACCAAGACCAATTTCTTTAGCAATAGCAACAGCGTCTATTGTGTAGAAATTAATTTTGTTTTCTGCAATATATCTTTTTATATTAGCTGGTAAATGTTCATCTAATTCTGCATCATTCCATTTACAGTTTAATAAGAAGCTACCACCTTCTTTTAAACCTTCTAAAATATCATATTTATCAAGATATGAAGGTTGGTGACAAGCTATAAAATCAGCAGTAGTAACAAGATATGGTGCACGAATTAATTTTTTACCAAAACGTAAATGAGAAGTTGTTAAACCACCTGATTTTTTAGAGTCGTAAGCAAAATATGCTTGAGCATACATATCTGTATGGTCACCAATAATTTTAATAGAGTTTTTATTAGCACCAACAGTACCATCAGCACCTAAGCCCCAGAATTTACAGCTAATAGTGTTTTCATCTGTAACATCTACTTCTTTACCAACTTTTAATGAAAGATGAGTAACATCATCATTAATACCAACAGTAAATCCATTTTTAGGTTGTTCTAAGTCAAGGTTTTCATAAACTGCTATAATTTGAGCAGGTGTAGTATCTTTTGAGCTAAGACCATATCTACCACCAACAATAGTAGCTTTTCTATCAGAATTAAAGAAAGCAGTACATACATCTTGATATAAAGGTTCACCAAGAGCACCAGGTTCTTTAGTTCTATCTAATACAGCAATTTTTTTAGCAGTAGTAGGGATAGCTTCTAATAATTTTTCAGGTACAAAAGGTCTAAATAAGTGTACATTTACTAAACCAACTTTTTCACCTTTAGCTCTTAAAAAGTCAATTGTTTCTGAAATTGTATCGCATACAGAACCAATAGCAACAATAACTTTTTCAGCTTCCGGGTCACCATAGTAGTTAAATAATTTATAATCTCTGCCAGTTAATTTATTAATTTCGCCTAAATATTCTTCTACAATAGCAGGAACATTGTTGTAGAAAGGATTAGATGCTTCTTTAGCTTGGAAGAATATATCAGAGTTTTGAGCAGTACCTCTAGTAACAGGGTTTTGAGGATTAAGAGCATTATCTTTAAAACGTTTAATAGCGTCCATATCAACAAGCTCTTTAACTTTATCAAAATCTAAAACTTCTATTTTTTGAATTTCGTGAGAAGTTCTAAAACCATCAAAGAAGTTTAAGAAAGGTACTCTTGATTTTAATGTAGATAAATGAGATACAGTTGATAAGTCCATAACCTCTTGAACGTTAGAAGATGCAAGCATAGCAAAACCAGTTTGGCGACAAGCCATAACGTCTGAATGGTCACCAAAGATACTAAGAGCATGACCTGCAATAGTACGAGCACTAACGTGAATTACACAAGGTAAAAGCTCACCAGCAATTTTATACATATTAGGTATCATAAGAAGTAAACCTTGAGAAGCAGTGTATGTAGTAGCTAAAGCACCAGTAGCTAAAGCACCGTGTAAAGCACCAGCAGCACCACCTTCAGATTGCATTTCTACAACCTTAACAGTTTGACCAAACATATTTTTTTTACCTTTAGCAGCCCATTCATCAACGTGTTCTGCCATAGGAGATGATGGTGTAATAGGGAAGATATTAGCTACTTCAGAAAATTGATAAGAAACCTCTGCAGCAGCTTG
>CALWSN010000071.1 GCA_944384215.1 uncultured Clostridia bacterium
TGATACAATTAGAGTTTTAGGCAACTGTGGTAATGGTTATAAAATTTTTGAAGATGAAAAAACTCATATTTTTGTAGGTGGTGGAATAGGTGTGCCTCCACTTTTAGAAACTTGTAAACAAGTTAAAGGTAAAAAAATTGTTGTTTTAGGTTTTAGAACAGGGCAATTTTTAAAAGAAGATTTTGAAAAATTAGGTGCTACTGTTTATATTGCAACAGATGATGGCTCTGTTGGCTTTAAAGGAAACGTTGTAGAGCTTATGAGAAAAGAAAATATAATTGGTGATTATATTTATTCTTGTGGCCCTAAGCCTATGCTTGCTGCTTTAACAGAATATGCTAAAGAAAAAGATATTTATACACAAGTTTCTATGGAAGAGAGAATGGCCTGTGGTATAGGTGCTTGTGTTGGGTGTGTTGTAAAAATACTTGAAAATGGCGAAATTGTAAGTAAAAAAGTTTGCAAAGATGGCCCTGTTTTCAATTCTTTAGAGGTGGTATATAAATGAAAAAATTAAGTTTTAAAATAGGTAATGTAGAATTTAAAAACCCTGTTATGACTGCTTCTGGTACTTTTGGTAGTGGTAAAGAATATTCTGATTTTGTAGACTTAAATAAACTTGGTTCAGTTGTTGTTAAAGGTGTTTCTAAAACTCCTTGGACTGGTAATGACACTCCTCGTATTGCAGAAGTTTATGGTGGTATGTTAAATAGTGTTGGTTTACAAAACCCAGGTGTAGATGTATTTATTAAAGAAGATATACCATTTTTAAGACAGTTTGATACAAAAATAGTTGTAAATGTTTGTGGTCATTCTTTAGATGAGTATGTATCAGTTGTAGAAAGTTTACAAAATGCAGATGTAGATGCTTTAGAGCTTAATATATCTTGCCCTAATGTAGCAGAAGGGTGTCTTAGTTTTGGAACAGATGCCAAAATGGTAGAAAGAGTTGTTTCTACTGTTAAAAAAGTAGCTAAACAACCACTTATTGTAAAGCTTACTCCTAATGTTACAGATATAACAGAAATTGCACGAGCTAGTGAAGTAGGTGGAGCTGATGCAATTTCTCTTATCAATACTATTACTGGTATGAAAATAGATATACATAAAAGAAAACCTATTTTAGCTAAAAAAATGGGTGGTATGAGTGGACCTGCTATTAAACCTATTGCTGTTAGAATGGTTTATCAAGTTAATAAGGTTGTAAATATTCCTATTATTGGTATGGGTGGTATATCAAATGGTGATGATGCAATAGAATTTATTTTAGCAGGTGCTAGTGGTGTTGCAGTTGGTACTGCTAATTTTATTAATCCTTATGCCACAATGGACGTTTTAAAAGGCATTGAAGATTATATGGATAAATATAATATTAACGATTTAAGAGAAATTAGAGGTATTGTAGATTAATATAAATTAAAGGTATGGCAAGGCCATACCTTTGTTAATATAAGGAGTTTATATGAAAATAGAAAAAGCAAATGAAAGTCATTTAAAAGAAATAAATGAAATAACAAATTATTCTATAATAAATACAAATTTTAATTTTAATTTTGAACCTAAAACATTAGAAGAGACTAAAAAATGGTATAATGAACATATAGAGAAAGATTTTCCCATAATAGTTTGTATATTAAATGATGAAGTTGTAGGCTGGGCTTCTTTATCTACTTTTAGAGATTATAGAGGATATGATAAGACAGTAGAGGTATCTTTATATGTTAAAAATAATTATAAAAGAATGGGTATAGGTAGTTTATTGTTAGAAAATATAGAAAAGGAAGCAAAAGCTAAAAAGTTTCACGCAGTAGTTTCTGCTATAACAGGTGGTAATGATGCAAGTATTAATCTTCATAAAAAATTTGGATATGAAGTTAAGTGTGTATTTGAACAAATAGGATATAAAAATAACACTTTTTTAGATGTGGTATTTTTATATAAAATATTATGAAATGAAAATGTAAAATAAAAATAATTGAATAATATAGTTATTTATAGTATAATTTGTTTATATACCAAGATAAAGGTGGGGTTATAAATGAATAAAAAATGGATAATTGTCACTTTAAGTTCAATTTTTTTATTTAATGTAGATGTTTATGCTAATAATATAAAGTCTGAACAGTCTTATTTTAAAATAAACAAAGATAATAAGCAAATAATAAATGTAGAAGATATAGAAATATTAGATATTAATAATAATAAAATTGGTAATAAAAATTGGAGTAGTGCTATTATATTAAATAATGGTAATTTATTAATAGGTGAATATAAACCTAATAAAACATATGATTATTATGAAGTTAACAAGCAAGGTGAAAAAACTTTTATAATTAATAGTAAATATTATATAAAAGATATAAATAACCAAACAGGAAATTTTATAACAGTAAAAAATGAAAATAACAAATATTATTTAGGAATATTAGATAAAGAATTTAATATTATTTATGATACTATTTTTGAATATAAAGAAAATGCCTTTAAAGAATATAGTGAAATATTAAAAATAAAAAATGGAAACTATGGTGTTTTTACAATAGAAGGACAAGAATTAATAAGCCCTATATTTGACAATATAAAAAAAATAGATAATAATACTTTTGAATGTATATATAAAAATAAGAAATATACACTTAGAAATGTAAATGGTATTTATATAAATGAAACAGCAATAAATAGTGTTGATAATTGGGCAAAAGATAGTGTTGAAAAAGCAGTAAAGTTAGGCTTTGTATCACAAAATTTACAATTAAAATTAAATAGTCATATAACAAGAGAAGAATTTTGTGAATTAATTATTAAGCTTTATGAAGAAAAAACAGGGTTTGAAATATCAAGTGATATAAAAAATCCATTTATTGATACGGATAATAAATATGTCATAAAAGCATACAGGCTTGGGGTTGTTTCTGGAAAAACAAGCAATAAATTTGAACCCAATAGTTATATAACAAGAGAAGAAAGTGCTGTTATTTTAAATAATTTGCTTAAAAAGATGGAATATTTAACAACAAATACTTTATATTCATATAAAGATGAAAAAAATATATCTAGCTGGGCTAAAGATGCAGTACAAGGAGTTTCTAATACTGGTATAATGAAGGGAGATAATAACAATAATTTTAATCCTAAAAATAACTATAAAGTAGTAGAAGCTATATCTACTATTATGAGATTATATGAGTTAAAATAATTTAGCCATTAATAAAGGAGAATTTTAAAATGCCTAAATATATTTATAAAGCTATAAACGAAAATGGAGAAAAAATAAAAGGTGTTATAGAAGCAGACAGCTTAGGAGAATTTAACCTTATTTTAAAAGGACGAAAAGAATATTTAATAAGTGTAAAAAACTCTGAAGATAACAACCTTTTTGAAAATAAGTATAAAATACCTAAAAAAGAATTATTTGTCTTATGTAGGCAATTTTCATCAATGTTATCATCTGGTGTAAACTCTGTTAAATGTTTAGAAATTTTATATAACCAAACAAAAAATAGAAAAGTTAAAGTTGCTTTATACGAAGTATACGAACAGTTACAAACAGGTAAAAATTTATCAGAGGCTATGGAATCTTTAAATGGTGCTTTTCCAGACTTTATGATAAACATGATAAGAGCTGGTGAGATGAGTGGTTCTTTAGAAGAAGCTATTAGAAGATTAGCTATACAGTATGAAAAAGATATAAAAATAAGGAATAAGGTTATATCGGCTATGGTATATCCAGTATTTTTATTGGTTGCAAGCATACTATCTGTTCTCATTATGTTTGGGGTAGTATTACCTAAAATAATGGATATAATAGGTAGCCCAGATGATATGAATATATTTAGCCGTACATTATTTAATATGGCAAATTTTTTAAAAGAAAATTGGCTTGTATCTTTAATAGTATTTTTAGTTTTATTAATAATATTTTCAATATATGCTCAAACAGATAAATTTAAAAAAGATTTTTCTAAATTTAAGGTTAAGGCTCCTTTAATAGGAAAGCTATATGTAGCTATGATAGCAGGTATTTTTACTAGAACTTTAAGTACATTATTTTTAAGTGGTACAACTCTTATAGATGCTGTTAGAATGGCTGGTAAAGTTATTAACAACAGTTATATAAATGATATGTTAGAAAATGTTATTAATGATGTAACAAATGGTATGACATTTTCAGATGCTCTTATAAAAGCTGACATATTTCCATACAATGTAACATCTATGATAAGTGTTGGAGAAGAAACTGGCTCTTTAGAAGAAATTTTATCAGAAACATCAGATTATTATGATATGATTGCTGAAGATGCCATACAAAAAATGGCCTCTATTATAGAGCCTATAATGATTATTATTTTTGGGCTTATTGTTCTTATTATATTAGTAGGAGCATTTGTACCTATCTATACAATGTATAATAATATTGGTAATATTTAATAAGAGAGGAGATAAAATATGCCGATTTCAGTAGATATAGGTGATGGTTATATAAACATAGTTGAAGGTGAACATCAAGGTAATAAAATTAAAATAAAAAAAGCCTTTACAAAAGAAATAGATATTTCATATATAAGCAATGGGTACGTACATAACAAGATAGATTTAACCCTATCTTTGACGGATATAGTTAACGAATATACTTTAAAAAATAAAGAATGTTTTATATCTTTTAACTCAACAGATACTGTTACTAAAGAAATTACACTACCAAAAACTAAATATAGCCATTTAGAAAAACTTATAAGAAATGCTATACAAGATTTATTAGGAGATGCTATAAACTTAGTGATTGACTATCAAATTTATGAAGAAATAAAAAAAGATGGTAAAGATTTTTATAAAATATTTATTTATGGGGTGCCTTTAAAAATAGTTGAAGACTATAAATCTATATTATCTAATTGTGGATTAATACCTAAATCTTTAGATATAAAAAGAAACTCTATTAGTAAACTTACAGAATTTCAAATAAATGGGTCTAATATAAAAGATGGTATAACATTATTTATAGATATAACAGGAAATAATATGATATTAAATTTAATGTCTGGAAAAACAGCTTTATACAAAAGAGATGTTGATATATCTGAAGATATTAAAAGAGAGAAATTATTTTTAAATAAAGATAGCTTTGAAGAGGTAAAAGATGAGCCTAATAGTGATTTTTTACAAGAAGCAGCTATATCAACAATAAAAAGTGATGATGATATAACATTTTTAGATGACCAAGACTATTTTCAAGAAGAAGCTAGTTTTATATCACCAATATTATTAAGAGTATATGAAGAAGTAAATAAAATAGTTCAATTTTCTATGTCTTTAAATAGTGGTAATATTAAAAAAGTATATCTATATGGAGATAGAGAAAACTTAGATGAAATATCAGAATATATATCTAATAGTATTAATTTACCATCAGAAAAAGTAAAAGAAATATCAAATGTAAAATCAAATGAAGAAGTAGATATGTCTAAATTCTTTATTGCTATTGGTAATATTTTAAGGAAGTGATTAAAAATGAAAAATAATAACCATAAAGATATTAATTTTTTTGAACCTAAAATAGATATTAATATAGATGAATCTAAAATATTTATAAAAGAACGTTTATTAAAAAATAGTATAAAAATATATATTTTAGTATTTTGTATAACTATGATATATTTTACATTTAATACTATAAAAATAAATTTTCAATATAAATCTATACAAAAAAATATAACTAAGATGGAAGAAAATAATCTTACAAGTGATAGCCTTAAATATGCTATTAAAGAAGAAAGTGTTCTTACTGAAATTTTTAATAATTATTTACAAACAAATAAAGTTTCATCAGAAATAATAAATCAAATAGACTCTACTAAGTTTGACCAAATATACATAGGGCAAATAGAATGGGTTTTAGATGAAATAAAATTAAGCTGTTATAGCCAGTCTGAACAAGATGCAATCGTTTTTGCAAATAAGTTAAGACAAAATGAAATTTTTAAAGATGTAGTTTATACTGGTGGTAGCTCATCTATGATAGATGGAAAATTTAAGTTTGAAATAAATATTATTATATAAAGAGGTTTGTTATGAATAAACTAAGTAAAAGAGAAACAACACTTATTATTATTCTTGTTAATCTAATAGGTTACTATTTACTTTTTAATGTTATAGGATTATCAATATCTAATATGAATAAAAGTAAATTAGAAGCTTATGAAGAATTAAAGGCACAACAAGATATATTAGAAATAGAAAGTATAAAAAATCAAATAGATACGCAAAATTTAGAAAATTTAACTCAAAAAAATAATGAAATGAAAAATCAAATATTTTCTACTACTAATAGTGAAAATATACATTATTTTTTAAATCAGGTTGCTAAAAAATCTAATGTAGCTATATCTAGTATAAATATAAATAAGTTTGAAATGGCAGAAGAATCTAATGAAGAAGTAACAGAAGAAACAACTTTAGAAACTAGTACAGAAATAATTACACAAGATATAAACCAAGATAACAATAAACAAAATAATCAAACATATACAGATATAGTACATAATGCTTATAATATAGAGTTAGAGGTTGTAGGAGAATATAAGGATAAAATTAATTTTATAAAAAATATTGAAAGCTATAAAAAAACAATGTCAATAACAGACTTTTCTACAGCTTTTGAAGATAAAACGACAACATCAAAAATAAAAATGACTATATACACAATAGATAAAGAAAATATTGACCAAGAGTTTGTTATAAAATAACCTATTAAAATAAAGGTGATAGTAATGTTTAAAAATAATAAGGGATATATATTAATAGAAGTTTCTATTTTTATTATAATTATTAGTATGCTATGTGTATCTTTAACTATGATTATATCTAATAAAGTTAGCATAAACAATAATGATAGAATAGATACAAATTTATATTTAACAGCTAAATCTACTATAAATGTTTTAGAAGAATATTTTAAAAATAATAAACAACTATTAAAACAATATAGCATTGATAACGAAACAGGTACTTTTACTATAAAAGAAAGAGAAGATATAGATAGTATTATAGTATCTTTTTCTCAAGATAGTGCTAAAATGTCATTGATAAAAGTTACGGTAATAGATAAGGCTAATAATCAATTAACTTTATCATCTAAAATACCCTATTAAAAAGGAGATATAAAAATGAATAAAAAAGGATATAGTTTATTAGAAATTATAGTGGCTGTTACAATATTTTCTGTTTTTACATTAGGTATAACAATAGCATTTTCTACATATATAGATGTATCTAGGCAAAATAATATAATTGCAACAGAAAGAATAGAAATAGTATCTAATTTAGAAAAATTTTTGTCAGAAAAAAATATCCAAGACAAAAGCTTAACTAATATAACTTTGGTAAAAGAAGAGGGCTTTAAAGATTTACCTAAAGAAATTTATTGTCTTCAAAAAGAAGAAAAAAGTGATAAAAGCAATGAAAATTTTAAAGCTTTTATAAAAAAGCCAGATAAAAAATAATCGGATAGTTTGGTGAAAAATATGAAAAAACTTTTTAATAAAAAAGGATATACATTAATAGAAATTATAATATCTATGGCGATATTTTCTGTTGTTATTGTAATGATAACAGGATTTTATATTAACTTTACAAAATTTCATAATAATATAGAAACAAACAGCCTTATAAATACTAATATAATTAATACTATTAATTATATTAAATATAATGTAGACCAAACAACGTATTTGGAAATTGTGTCTAAAGAAGAGTTAACTAAAAATAAAGGTAAAGATTATAAGTATATTATGTTAGATAATGGAAATATATTATCAGGCAAATTAAATAATGAAGAAAGTTCTATCCTTTTAAGTGAAGATGATGTAAAAGGTGATATTTACTTAAAATTTAAAAAAAGTAATGAAAATCCTAGTGATTTAATTGTAGAATTAAATGTAGAAAATATGGGCAACCCATTAATATCATATATTAATATACAAAATATGCAATATAGCAATATCTCTATAAAAGGAGATAATAATATTGCTATAATATTTAAACAGGAATAATTTTTAGGAAGTGAATATAGATGGATACAAAAACCAAACAAGAAAATAAAAATATAAATAAGTCTAATACTAAAAATGTACCAATAGGTGAAGTTCTTTTACAAAACAAAATGATAACAGAAGAACAATTAGAATATGCATTAAAAGTTCAAAAATCTAGAGGTAAAAGATTAGGTGATATGCTTATAGAACTTGGCTATATAAAAGAAGATGAAGTAGCTAAAGCTCTAGCAGAAAGATTAAAAGTTGATTATGCAGACCTGTCTAAATTTAAGATAAAAATAAATGCTTTAGACCTTTTAACGAAAAGTTATGCAGAAGAAAATAAAATTATACCAATAGAATGTAATGAAAGAATGGTAGTTATTGCAACAAGTGACCCTATGAACTTTTATCTTATGGATGATATAAAAGTTAGAACAGGGCGTAATGTTAAATTTGTATTATCTACAAAAACAGATATAGAACGAGCAATAGCTCAATATTATGATGAAACATCTTCAGAGGTTAGAGCTAATGTAAATCAACAATTTGAATTAGAAAAACTTTCTATATTAAATTTAGATGAACAGCTAAAAAACGAAATAGAAAACTCACCAATAGTAAAATTTGTTAATACTTTAATATTTAATGCAGTTTCTAGTAATGCTAGTGATATACATATAGAGCCAAATAAGATAAATACTAAAATAAGAATGAGAATAGATGGTCAACTTATTGAAAAAATGGAAATAAATGTAGCAGCACATAATAGCTTAGTTACACGTATTAAAATTATGGCAAAAATGGATATATCTGAAAAAAGAGTACCACAAGATGGGCGTATAGAAATTCAAGAAAAAGGTAAAACAATAGATTTACGTGTATCTAGTATACCTACTGTTTTTGGAGAAAAAATAGTTATTAGGGTACTTGGTGGTATGGGTAACTTACTAGGTATTAGCAATTTAGGTTTAACATCTAAAAATAGTGAAATTTTTAATAAAATAATAAAATCACCTAATGGTATTATACTAGTTTGTGGACCAACAGGTAGTGGTAAAACAACAACATTATACTCTGTTTTAAAAGAAGTAAATAAGAGCACAGTAAATATTGTAACAATAGAAGACCCAGTAGAATATAGATTAGATGGTATATCACAAGTTCAAGTTAATAATAAAACAGGGCTTACATTTGCAAGTGGTCTTAGGTCAATATTAAGGCAAGACCCAGATATTATAATGCTTGGTGAGATAAGAGATACAGAAACAGCAGAAATAGCAGTAAAATCTGCCATAACAGGACATTTAGTTTTATCTACTATACATACTAATAGTGCAGCAGGTACTATACCAAGACTTATTGATATGAATATAGAGCCATTTTTGTTATCATCTGCCATAGTTGGAATAATTGCTCAAAGACTTGTAAAAAGATTATGTCCAAAATATAAGTTTGAATATACATCAACAAAAGAAGAAATGGAATATCTTGGTATTAATGAACCTATAAAACTTTATAAAGCAACAGGTTGTAAAGAATGTGACCAAACAGGATATAAAGGGCGATTAGCTATTCACGAGGTTTTACCTGTTACAACTGATATAAAAAGATTAATAGGCAGAAATGCTAATGAATATGAAATAGAAGAAATTGCTGTAAAACAAGGTATGACAACACTTAAACAAGATGGTACTGAGTATGTTATAAAAGGTATTATATCAATAGAAGAGCTTATGAAGGCAACATATTCTATATAGTTAAGAGGTGTTTAGCTTGTTTAAATATTTAAAATTAAATAAAAAAGGCTTTACATTAATAGAAGTTATGACAGTTATATTTATATTAGGTATTCTTATAAGTATAACTGTACCTAACTTTTATATATTTATAAAAAATTCTCAAAAAAAAGAAAATTTAGCAACAGCTAAAAATATATATATTTCAGCACAAGATGCCTTAAATGATGTTGTTATGAATAAACATACTGTAAATTTTAAAAATACATCTAATAATGAAATAGTTGAAAAAGCCTACGATTACTCTAAAGATTATGATAAACAAAATAATAACTTTTTTATTGATGACAATATAAAAACACCTATAAAAATTATAATTGCTAATGGTAAATATATAAATGGAGTAGATTATACTAAGTGGGAAAAAGATTTTAAAGATGAATTTTTTAATAACGTAGAAATTGTATATAACTATGAAAATTTTATTGTAAAAAGTGTGTCATATAAAGGAGAAATTTACCTTAAATAAATAGTTGAAATAGTATTGAATATATGATATAATATAAGTGCTTTAAGGGGATGCAATGGTTTCGACGGGGGTTTTGAAGATAGAGATAGCCATTCGTAGCGAAATCTACGTTAAAATTTCAAATTTTTTAAAATTAAACGACAAAGATAATTTTGCGTTTGCAGCTTAGTTAGAAGCTGCCATCAGCCTTTAGTCACTCACTGCTAAAGTTACTGGTGCCGAACAGGTGAGGTACTTTGCTCTATAAGCTTTGCTAGAGTAAAAGAATTTATGAAGCTACTTAAGATAATAGCTTGTTAGTTAGTAATTATTTTAGGGAATGTTTTTTAACTAACTGTAATGGGAGAAGTCTTTATTGACGGGCTTTCGGACAGGAGTTCGATTCTCCTCATCTCCATATCATATATTTTTAATACTTTAAACCCTTTTAAAACCTTGATTTTTTCAAGGTTTTTTTGTTTTGTAAATTTATAAATAAAAATAAAAAAGATAAATTCGGGGTAAACTAGAGGTAAACTTTTTAATCTAAAAAGGATAAATTTTGAATAGCTTTTTTCTTTTGTTCATCTGAAATATGTGTATAAATATTTGCAGTCATTTTTATATCACTATGCCCCATTAATACACTTGCTGTTTTTATATCTACACCTTGCTCAGCTAACATACTGCAAAATGTATGTCTTAAATCGTGAAATTTACAATCAACAATTCTTTTCAACATTTTTAATACATTATCAGGTTTGTAATATCTACAAGTATTAGTAGCAAATAAAGGTAAGCTATTACTAAACTTTACACCTAAATTTTTATATTTTTTCTTTTCATTATCTATATGTAGCTTTAATATTTCTATTAAATTATTGTGCAATGGTACTTTTCTTATACTTGATGATGTTTTTGTTTCATCTATTATAAATTCACAACCATTACCACGATTCATATACCTTAAAGATTTGTTTACATTTACTGTATTTTCTTTAAAATCTATATCTTTATGTGTTAGTGCTAAAACTTCTCCTATTCTTAATCCAGTATACATAGCAAATATAAATATTGTTTTATTACTATTTATAATTTTTTCTCTTTCACTTATAGTTAATGCTCTAGATTGTCTTACTGGTTTAGGCGTTTCTAGCTTAATATTTTTTTGTGGATTTTTAGAAATAAAGTCAGCATTTATACAATATTCAAAAAATGAATTTAATAATTCTTTTAATCTTTTCGCTGTATTTAAAGATTCTATACTATTATAGAATTTTTGCAAATGTAAATGTTTTACTTCTTCAAGTTTTAAATCATTTAACAACGACGGCTTTATATGTGTTTTATAAAGGCTTATATATCTTTGATAACTAGATGGTTTTAGTCTAGGTTTTCTTACATTATCTATATACTCGGTAATTAATGTACCTAATGTAGATTTACTATTTAGTAATACAATATCATTTTTTCTAAATGCTAAAGCCTTTGATTTACATTCTTTCATTGTTCTTGCTGTTATTTGTTTATACTTAACTGTTCCATCAGCATTTCTTCCAATAGGTATCTTTTCTTTATAATAAGTTATACCTTTAATTGTTACTTTTGTAATAATAATCACTCCTTTAATTTTATTAGAAATAATAAAAAATAAACCACTTATATAATTATATAAGTGGTTATACTTTAAATAACAAAATTTTTTAAAGCTAAAATATTATACTGTCAATGTTTATTATAATACTAAACTACAAACTTTACAATTAATATTTTCTTCAATTTTGATAGCTTTATATTTTTTATTTAAAGAAACAAGGTATGTACCATCTTCTTGAATAGAATATTTTTTGATATATGCTTCATCGTCATAAATAAATATACCTATTTGACCATTATCAATAGAAGGCTGTTCTTTAATAAAAACTATATCCCCATCATAGTATACAGGCTCCATACTATCCCCACGAACATACAAAGCAAAGTCTGCTTTTCTTGCTTGTGGTGCTATTGTTAAATCAATTTGTTTTATTTCATAAGGTATATCATCTGTTATAAGCATACCAGTACCAGCACTTGCTGGTATTTCATAAAGTTGAATATTTTTAATATCCTCATCTTTTGTTATGCACATTTCTTCAAATGTATTAATTTTACTATTTAATTCTTTTAGCTTATCTGGATTATTAATATAATAATCTTCAATAGATTTTAAAAGAAAGTCAACAATATTTTTTTTAGAAAAATCATCTAAATTGACAAAAGTTGTTAACAAGCTTGTAGAAACTTCATCTAACTGATATTTATTCTTTAAGCTTTTTATTAAATTTTCTTCTTCCTAATTGAATATAGGCTCATTACCATTACGAAGCCAATCTTCATTGACGT
>CALWSN010000072.1 GCA_944384215.1 uncultured Clostridia bacterium
TTGTTGTGTTAGCTATAATTTTGGCAAGAGTTGTTTTTCCAGTGCCAGAAGGACCATATAGTATTAAAGATGAAAGTTTATCAGCTTTTATAGCTCTATAAAGTAATGTATCTTTACCTACTATATGCTCTTGTCCAATAAAATCTTCTAAAGATTTAGGCCTTAGTCTATTTGCTAAAGGAGCTTCTTTTTTTAATATTTTTTGACTTTGATATTCAAATAAGTCCATATTATCACCACTTTGTTAAAAACATTGCATCTCCAAAACTAAAAAATCTATATTCATTTAAAACAGCTTCATTATATGCATTAATAATATTATCTCTAGTAGAAAATGCACTTACAAGCATTATTAAGCTAGATTCTGGTAAATGAAAGTTTGTTATAAGATTATCTACTATTTTAAATTTATAAGATGGGTATATAAAAATGTCTGTATATCCACTATCAGCTTTTACTATACCATTTTCATCTGCAATAGATTCTAAAGTTCTAGTGCTAGTAGTACCAACAGTTATTATTCTACCACCATTTTTTTTAGCATCATTAATAATTTTAGCATTTTCTTCATCTAAACTATAATATTCTGAATGCATTTTATGCTCTAGTATATTATCAACTTTTACTGGTCTAAAAGTTCCTAAGCCTACGTGTAATGTAAGCCTTGCTATTTTTACACCTTTTTCTTCAAGCTCTTTTAAAAGTTCATTTGTAAAATGTAGACCAGCTGTTGGTGCTGCTGCTGAACCCTCATTTTTTGCATATACTGTTTGATATCTATTTTTATCTTCAAGACGTTCTTTTATATAAGGTGGTAGAGGCATTTGCCCTAATTTATCTAAAACTTCTTCAAATATACCTTCATATTTAAAGCTTATAATTCTATTGCCACCTTCAATAATATCTTCAATAGTACCTTCTAATATACCATCTCCAAAAACTATTGTATCACCTATTTTGGCTTTCTTACCAGGATTAACAAGAGCTTCCCATTTATTTTCTTCTTTTCTTTCCAATAGTAATATTTCAATATTAGCTCCTGTATGTTTTCTTTTACCAAATAATCTAGCAGGTATAACTTTAGTATCATTTAATACTAAACAGTCACCAGCTTTTAGATAATTTAATATAGATTTAAAAGTTGGTTCGTGTTTTATTTCACCTGTATCTTTGTTAATAACCATTAACTTAGAGCTTGTCCTATCTTTTAAAGGTGTTTGTGCTATAAGTTTTTCTGGTAAATCAAAATAAAAATCTTTTAATTGCATATTTATCTCCTTATCTAACTTCTATACCTGTATAATAGTATTTTAATATCTCATCATATTTACAACCTTTTTTAGCTAAACTATTAGCTCCATATTGGCTCATACCAACACCGTGTCCCCAACCTTTACCAACAAATGTAATAGAGTTAGAATCTTGTCTTGTTACCTTAGAAACATAATTTACACTATTATTTTGGCTAGAGGTTTCATCTTTATTTGATAAACTTAATATATTTTGAGTTTTATCAATAACATATGTATCTTCTATTTTTGATGTATTATTATTTTTATCTGTTACAAATATGTCATTAGTATTTACATTAATATTGCCCTTAGATGATATGGCATATATACTATTTTGTGTAATAGTATTTGTATTATTAGGTGCAACATATGTGTTACCCTGAACCATTTTAAAGTTTCTACTGTCTAAGCTACCGCCAATAGATTTAGAAAAGAAAGTTCTTATTTCTTCTTTTTTTAATACTTTTTCACCGTTTGTACCTACAAAAGTTAGAGCATTTGCTCTACCAGTAACAGAAGAATTTTCTAAAATAACTTCATTAACTGTTCCAACAGAAGCCATAGATGATAGCTCATCAAAGGTAAATGTTCTAGTCCATTGTTTAGCCCCTTCTTCATATTCATCTTTTACAGCCTTTAAATAAGGTACACTATTGTTCCATACATTTTCGGCATCATCTGTATATCCACCGCTAGATGAAGAATATACCGCATTTATTAGTTCATTATTATAATAAGCAAATATACCTTTTGTTTCGTTTACAGCTTCTGTTGTAGAATTTTTTTCATTATTTACTCCATTATATACTTGGCAATGAACGGTATCACAAACATCATATCCTTCATTTTTATGCAACCCTAAGTTAGAATAAGCATAATTTCTACAAGCAACTGCTTGAGCTTTTAAAGCTTCTTTATGCCAAGATGATGGCATTTCAGAAGGAACTACTCCATATAAATATTCTTCTATATTTAATGTATTTATAACAGATAAAGAATTATTATTACAAGTAATTTTAATAAAATTTCTATATTGTTTGTTTGATATTGATATATTTTTGTTAGATTTTATAGCTACACTATCTTTATATACTAATAGTAATTTATTATTATCATATATACCAATGCTATTATCTAATTTTAATATATCTCCATTTATATTTTGGTTTATCATAAAATTACTTGCATCACTATTACTATTAAATGAGCCTATCATAACATAATAAGAGTCATCTTTGTATACATAACTATCACTATAATTTTTAGAAAAATTATAGGCATCATCATAATTGTAAAATATGTTGTTATATTTTATTGAATATAAGTTTAAAGGTTTTATATTAAAGCTATTATTTGTATTTAATACAGTATGTGATAAAAAAGAGTTATTATTGTCTTGTCCTATAATTATGTTTTTATTATCTAAAGAAATATTGCTTGCATTTTTATATTTAGATAATCCCACACTTATGTATTGTTCATTAGCATAAGCATTAAAAATAAAACAATTTATTATAAGAGAGAATGTTAAAATAAAACATATTAACTTTTTCAAAATTTTCACCCCATAAATTTTAGTCTAAGTATATTATATATAAGTTTTTAATAAATTTCTAGTCTTTTTTATATATAAATCTACCTATTTTTGTGTCATAATACTACATTTTTACATAATATATAGTGTACAAGTATTATTGTATAAAATTTATAGAAAGGGGCTTAAAAATGAGCTTATATAATTATTCAAATATAAATTCTTGTAATTCTGGTTGTAATTGTGACTGTGGTTGTGATTATAATCAAGTATGTGCTCCAGATAAAGTAGATAATTCTTGTTCTTTAAACAGTATAAGAAAAACTATTATAGAAATTATAAATGCAGTAAAAAATGAACAACTTTTTGGCTTTAATGTAGATGTAGAAATAATAACAACTGATGGAACATCAAATATTATTAACTTTTCAAAATTAACTGTTAATTCTATACAAGTAACAAAAACAACATTAATTGCACAAGGAATAGCTATCTCTCTTTGTGATATTGTTAAAATGACAGTTTTAACATCTGCTACTACTGGTAGTTCATTTAACGCTGATTTGTTAAATGGTATTAAAAATATAACAACAACTTGTATGATACCAGATAAAAATTATTATAATGATTGTGGCTCTTGTAAAAATGCAGATGTTCAGTGTGCTCAAGGCATACAAAATTATATTAATGAAAATATAAATACAATAGATACTATTAGTTATAATGGTAACTCTGCTCAAGCTCAAACAGTGCAAATTGTAACAGATATTACAACAGCAGATGTTTTACAAGATTCAACATTAACTACAACAGAAACAGAGGCTATTACAAACTCTAATCTAGAAACTACTACTACACCAGTAATAAGCCAAGTTAATTTAACAGATGTTGATGTAGTTTCTAGCATAGAAACTGCCACAACAACTTTACTTTCAGATGTTACAGAAACAACAACAGATGTAAGTGCACCTATTACAGTTAATCCAGTAACTGTTGTATCTGAAGTTGACACAACAGATGATACAAATGTGATAACAAATGTTACAAGCACAACAAAAAATGTTGTTAATCAAGTTTCTTCTACAACAGATACAGTTGTAACAGGTTTTACTGGTGAAAGCCAAATTACTGGTGTTATATCAAATGTAGACACTGTTAAAAACATTACACCATCAGCAATAGAAATACCAGCATTTGCATCAACAGGTACAGGTGTTTTACAAGTTACAATAGCTCAGCAATCTATTGATGGTACAAACCCAACAAGCGACATAGTTTTAAATGTTAAAGTTGGTAACCAAGATATTACATTTAACGGTAATACAACAAAATATGTTTTAGATGATACTACTAATGTTTTAGGTGGTGCTACACAAAGCCCTAATGTTGTAACAGTAAATCAAATAGGTACACCTACAACAGACACATTTACAAAAACAGTATCTTCTACTAATATACCAGTTATAGATACAATAACTCCATCTACTGTAACTACAACTCTTGTTAACTCAGTAACAACAACTGAAATAAACAATATTGAAACACCTACAACAAAAACAGTTATAGAAAGTATAGCTAAAACTACTGAAGATATAGAAAATATTACAAACACTACAACTGTAAAACCATCAGACTTATTATCTACAACAACTCAAGATGTTTTACAAACTGCCACAATAACAAATCAAGTAGAAAATGTTTTAACTAGTGCAACATTAGATAATAATAGTATACCTGTTGTAAATAATATACAAACTTCAACACAAGATGTATATCTACCTATAAAAGAAAATATTGAAGGTAGAGTGTTTGCAGCAGGTGATGGTATTATGGGTGTAAATAATACTAACGGAGATATAACAGTATATTCTATATGTGATATAAATACAGTAAACACAATAAACTAATTAAAATACCTTTATCTAAAAAATGGTTATGATATGATTTTATATCATAACCATTTTTTTAGGTATATATACGGGTTTAAAATTTAAAGGCATATGAAATATTATTGGTATATCTTTAAATTTATTTATATGTATTTTATTTAATATATAAATTGGTATAAGCAAATTAATAGCAAATATAATATTCTCATATTTTTTACTACTGTACATTATTAATCACTCCTTGTAATTATTATTTTAGTGATTAATAATGTATTACATAATATGTCTTATTTTAACTTTTAATATAGAATATTAAATCTTTTTATTTACAAAATATTAAAATATCTATATAATAAAATAAGCTCCTACAAAGGAGCTAAACACTTTATTTATACATCAAACCTACCCACATAAGAAAGGATTTGATAATATGATTAAACTAAATATATCTAATAT
>CALWSN010000073.1 GCA_944384215.1 uncultured Clostridia bacterium
GATAATTTAATAAAGAAAAACTTAACTATGCTAAAAAGATATAGTTATCTAGCATTATTAGGTTTGGTAGAAGAAGAAAATGAATATTCTTACCCTGAAAGTACAGAAGAGCAAATAATGATATTGTATGAAAAGCTAAAAAATATATTTGATTATGTAATTATAGATTGTACAAGCTACATATCTAACAATATGTTATCAATAGTAGGCTTAAAGATGGCAGATAATATAATTAGAGTAGCAAATCAAGATGTTAAATCAATAAGTTATTTTGTAGCACAAAATAGCTTATTTAAAAATGCAAATATAATTGATGATAAGCCTATAAAAGTGTTGAATAACTATGATAGCAATATAATAGAAGAAGTTTTTGCTAATAGTGATTTTAAATTTATGAATTGTGAAGAAATAAAACAACAATTTAATGAAAGAACACTTTTAAAAAATCTTAGTAGTAAAAATGGACTTATATTTGATAAGGAAATAGACAAATTATGTAGGAGGTTATTTTAATGCAAAATAGATATTCTACATTAGGTAAAAGAACATCTATTTTAAATAATAACTTAAAAGAGCAGAAATACATAGATGTTTTAAATGGAGCAAAAGCCTTTTTTCAATCTAATGATAACTATAAAGATTTAATATTAGAAATTGATAAAGGTAATATAGAAGAAAACAAAAAAGATAAAATAAAACTTATTTTAGAAAAATTTATAGATGACAGTAATTCATCTGTTGAAGGTTTAACTACTGATGAATTGCTATCAAGATTGTACGAAGATATAGTAGGATTTTCTTTTATAACAAAATATTTAAATGATAAAAATGTAGAAGAAATAAATATTAATTCTTGGGAAGATATAGAAATAAACTATTCTAATGGGAGCAGAATAAAAGCACCTGAACAATTTATAAATAAAGAACAAGCATTAAATATTATCAGAAAAATGCTAAACATTTCAGGTGCAACAATAGATAATGCAAGCCCCATAGTTTTAGGGCATTTATCTAAAAACATAAGGATAGCCGTTTTAAAATCTCCTATTGTAGATGAAGATGTAGAAGTGTGTGCGTCTATAAGGATAGTAAATGCTAATAATCTAGAACGAGAAGATTTTATAAAAAATGAAACGGCAACTGAAGAAATGCTAGATTTTATATCTAATGTTATTAATTATGGTACAAGTATGTGCGTAGCAGGTAGTACAGGTAGTGGAAAGACAACAATAACAGATTGGATACTAACTACATTAGAAAATAAAAGAATTTTTACTATTGAAAGTGGTTCTAGAGAGTTTGATTTAGTAAAGCGTGATAAAAATGGAAAGAGTACAAACTCAATAATACATACAATAACAAGACCAAGCGAAAATGAAAACTTATCCATAGAACAAGAAGATTTATTAGCAGTGGCACTTCGTTTTCACCCTGATGTTATATGTGTAGGAGAAATGCGTGATAAAGAAGCATTTTCTGCACAAGAGGCTGCCAGAACAGGACACACAGTAATAACAACAGTACATTCAAACGATTGCCGTTCTACATATAAAAGGGTAGTTAGTTTATGCAAAAAAGGAACAGATATAGATAACCAAACATTAATGGAGTTTGTAACAGAAGCATTTCCGATAGTTGTGTATGCTAAACAGTTAGATAATAAACAAAGAAAGCTAACTGAAATAATGGAATGTATTGTAGATGAAAAAGGCACTGTTTCTTATAATACATTATTTAGATATAAAGTTACTAAAAATATAAGAGAAAAAGATAAAGTTATAATAGAAGGACATTTTGAAAAAGTTAATAACATATCTGAAAATATGAAAGAAAGGCTTTTACAAAATGGTATGCCTTATAACGAGCTAGAAAAATTAATAAGCAAGGAGGTAAGCTAAATGTATAATCTTATAACATTTATAATATTTTGTGTAGGTGTTTATATAGTTTTTGATTTAAACTTAAATCAAATATCTAGCAATATGTTTGATTATATAATGAGTGATACCTATAAGAAAAAGGGGATAAAATCTCAAGTATATTTATTAAAAGGTAAAAAGAAGCAAAACATAATAAAAAAGCAAATTTTAGAAACAGAAAGAATGCTTAGAATAAGTCGAAGAGAAAATAAAATATCATTTATTTTTGGTGTAAGCTTAATATTTTCTGTAATAGGTATTTTAATAGCATCAAGTTTTCAAAATATATTTCTAATACCAACATTAGCAGTAGGATTTTTACTTATACCTTTTTGGTATTTTCAAGTAAGTGCAGAAAATGCAAAAAAAGAAATAAATGAAGAGCTAGAAGTAAGTTTATCGGTAATAACTACTACATATTTAAGAAATGAAAATATCGTAAAAAGCGTAGAAGAAAATTTAGAATATCTAAACGAACCGATAAAAACATTTTTTAAAGATTTCTTGTTTGATGTAAATAGTGTAGGGATAGAAAATGCACTTTATAAACTAAAAAGTAAGTTAGAAAATCCTATATTTAATGAATGGTGTGATAGCTTAATCTCTTGTCAAAATGATAGAACATTAAAAGCTACATTAATGCCTATTGTAGAAAAATTAAATGATATAAGGGTTATGAACTCTAAAAGTGAAGCAATGTATTATGCTTCAAGACAAGAGTTTTTAATAATGGCAATAATGGCAATAGGTGCAATACCTGTTATAAAATCAATAGGGCAAGAATTTTATGATGCCTTAATGACATCTAATATAGGTAAAATAACTATTAGTGTTGTGGCAGGCGTTATTTTAATATCTGCTTATATGGTTTTAAAAATAACAAGACCTTTAGAGTATAAATAAGGAGGGGTAGATATGGATATAACTCTTTTAATACCTAGTATTTTGTTGAGTATGGGTATATTTATGACTTTTGCAAGTATATTAAAATTACCAACAAAAAGGCATATAGCGAGTGTTAAAAACTTTAATACAACTGCTAAAAGTATATCTGATATAAAAGAAGATATTTGTTTAAATATAGCTAATCGTCTTGAAAAATTTATAAAGCTTGAAAAGTCTAAAAAGGAAAAACTTAAAAGAAATTTAAGGATTGCAAATATAAAAAAGACAGAAGAAAACTATGTAGCTTATGCTATTGCTAATAGTATGTTTTGGTTAGTATCTTTTATTATATTAAGTCTATTAGTTGATAAAATGTTAATACTTGTAGGGATAGTATTTGCAATAAAAATATATTTTAACTCTGTAAATGAAGCTCAAAACAAAATTAAACAAACTAGAGAAAATATAGAAAAAGAAATGTATAGATTTGCAACTACTATTGAACAAGAAAGTAAAAATCACAGAGATGTTATAAAAATATTTGAAAATTTTAAAACAAGTACAAATGAAAGCTTTAGAAGAGAAATAGAAAATTTACTTGTAGATATGAGATTAACATCTTATGAAACGGCATTAATAAGATTTGAAAATTCTATAAACTCTACAATGCTATCAGAAGTTGTACGAGGGCTTATAGGTATGTTAAATGGAGATGACAACACAGAATATTTTAGAATGTTATCATACAAATTTAAAAACTTTGAGCTTAATAGATTGGAAAAAGAAGCACAAAAGATACCAGGTAAAGTAACAAAATTTTCTATGCTTATGATGGTATGTATGCTTTTATTATGTGCAGTAGCTATTACTTTACAAATAGTGAATAATGTAGGAACTGTCTTTTAATAAGGAGGCAATATGTTTAAAAAGATAATAAAAAAATTAAAGGATAATAAGGGTGAATTTTATATAGATTTTACTATATCATTATTTATTATATTTATAATTATAGGTTTTGTTTTAGAATTATATCCTATTTATGCTAAAAAGAATGATTTGAATACATTTGCA
>CALWSN010000074.1 GCA_944384215.1 uncultured Clostridia bacterium
GAAAATAAAGTTTTTGTAGAAGTAGATTCTACTGAAAGAAAAGATATACCTCCTTTTGGATATGTTATAGACTATCTTACTTTTGGTGGTATATATAGAGATGTTTGGCAATATGAAGTGGATAATACATTTATAAAAAATTTATTTTTTAAATATGAAGTTTTAGAACAAAATGGAAAATATGGTAAAGTAAAATGTATGCCTATTGTAGAGATAGATTGTCTTTTTGAAGAAGAAATAGATATAATTTATAATATTTTAAATAAAAAAGTATATACACATATTAATACTAAAAAAGGTGTTTATAGGTATAATTTAGAAGAAATTATTATAGATAATGTAGAGCTATGGTCTATAAATAACCCTAAAATGAACTTATGTAATATAGATTTAATAGGTAATATATCTAAAGATAATGCTAGCTTAAACATTGGCTTTAGAGATTTAAAGGTACTTGATAATGGTGTATTTATAAATGGTGAAAAAATAAAATTAATAGGTTTAAATAGGCATCAAAGCTTTCCTTATGTTGGGTATGCTATGCCTAAAAGAGCCCAAGAAGAAGATGCTATTATACTAAAAAAAGAACTAGGTTTAAATACTGTTAGATGTTCACATTATCCTCAGTCTACATATTTTTTAGATAAATGTGATGAAATTGGTTTATTAGTATTAGAAGAAATACCTGGTTGGCAACACATTAGCAAAGATGAAATATGGCGAAAACAAGTTTTAGATGATGTAAAAGCTATGATAGAAAGAGATTATAATCACCCAAGTATTATAACTTGGGGTGTTAGAATAAATGAGTCTTGTGATGATGAAGATTTATATACTAAAACTAATAATTTAGCAAAACAGCTAGATGATACTAGGCTTACATCTGGTGTGAGATATATTGATGGTAGCCAGTTTTTAGAAGGTATTTATACTATGAATGACTTTTCACACAGTGGTGGAGAGATTGTTCTTAAAAATAGAAAAATTAGCACAGGACTAGACTATCCTGTACCTTATATGGTAACAGAATTTTGTGGACATATTTATCCTACTAAAAAATTTGATTGTGAAGAAAAGCTTATAGAACACGCTTTAAGACACGCTAGAGTTCAAAGTCATTCTATGTTAGATGATGAAATGTTAGGTGCTATTGGTTGGTGTGCCTTTGATTATAACACACATTTTGACTTTGGAAGTGGTGATAGAATTTGTTATCACGGTGTTATGGATATGTTTAGAATGCCTAAGTTTGCATCTTATGTTTATAAAAGTCAGAAAAATATTAATGAAGAAGTTGTGCTAGAGCCTTTAACTTATTGGAGCAGAGGTGAAAGGCAAATGGGAATAGTTTTTCCTATTTATGTGTTTACTAATTGTAGTAGCATTGAGCTTAAACTAAATAATCAAACTAAAGGTATATTTAAACGACAAGAAGAAAACTTAGATGAAAAATTAAATGGGTTAAACAACCCTCCAATAGTTATTAATACTATAAATGGAGAATGGGGTGCTAGTTGGACAGATGCAGAGTTTGTAGGGTATGATAGTGAAAATAATATTGTTGCTAGTAAAAAGTTTTGTGCTAATCCTACTTATGTAGATATAAAAGTAAGCTCTTGTACAAATCAATTATATTGTGATAAACTAGATGCTACAAGAATAACTATTGAAGCTATTGATGAAGAAGAAAATATATTACCTTTTATAAATGACTCTATTGATATAGAAGTAACAGGTGATATAGAAATAATAGGCCCTAGTAGGCTTAACCTTATAGGTGGCAGTATTGCATTTTGGGTAAAATCTAAAGTTTTAAATAATAAATCAAGTGCAACTATAAAAATTAAAAGTTTTTATGGATATGAAAAAATTTTAAAAATAGATTTAGTGTAATTTTTTATCTTATTATAATTTAGGTATGATTTTATTTTTTGTAAAATTATTTTATGTTGATTTTATAAAAATAATCTCATACCTATTTTATTATAAATTATTTTTACTAGAAAAATAATAAAATATGTGTATAATATAAATTAATAAAATTATTTGATAAAATATAGTAAGGGATAAAGTTTTAGAAAATGAAAATAAAACCTAACAATGATATAAAAAAATATAGATAAAGAAATATTAAGATTAAAACAGCTTGTACAAAATTACTATTGCATACTATAACATATAAATGGTATTATATCTAGTATGAATGACAAATAAAGTGAAACTTTATAAAATGAGAACGTAAATGGAAATAATAAAAGAAAGCAAGCAGTATCAAGTTGTTGTACATAAAGATGCTATAATGATAGAGAATAATTTAGAATATGTATTCATTGAAAGGCAAAAAGATACAATTGATAGGTAAGTAAACTTTAGCTATAAATTTAAATAAGTTATAAGAAGGTGATAGAGCAGTTGTCTGAATTACAATATAAAATAATAATTGATAGCAATAAACAAATAAACGAAAATGATACTGTACATATAGGTGAAAAATGAAAAAAATAGTCTATTATCTTATTATACTTATATCTTTAATAACTTATTCTTTTGCTAGATATAACTTTGATAAAATAACTCAATTTGAAAATGTGTTAGATATATCTTTTTTACAAAATAAACCAAATGAACAGTTTGTAAAATATATATTAGAACAAAATAAAAACATAATAGATATTATTGGTATATCAAATAGTGGTTTTATAGACGTTACCGAAACACAATATTATAGAGTAGAAAAAGCTAAACTAGTAAAAATTTTTGGAGAGCCTCAAAAATTATTTTTTAAAGATGATATAACCTATAAACCTTATTTTGAAAAAAATGGTATATATATTAGCGATAAATTATCTTATTCTATTTTTAAAACTAAAAATTCAATAGGCAACAAAGTTTTTATTAATAATTTAGAATATGTTGTATGTGGTGTTTTTGAAGAAAATATTCCTATGGCTATTATTAAAAATGATGAAGAGGATATATTTGATAATATAAAAGTCTTTTTTGATAAAACTCAAGATATTAATATGCAAATGAATAGTTTTATTAGAGCTAATAATAGTGAAGATATGTATGTAAATAATATAAATACTAAGGTTAATATTACATATTTTTTATTACAAATACCAAAAATATTGGTATTGTTATCAACATTATATTTATTTTACAAAGTGTTTAATTTTGACCACAGATTTAGTGTGAGAAACATATTTTATCAACTTATAGGTGTTGCAAGTATAATTATTTTATATTTTGTACTAAACATAGATATACATATATTATCAAATTTTACATCTAATGAATGGTCAGATTTTGATTTTTACAAAAATATATTTATAAACTTTTCTAATAATATAAAAAATTATACACAAATAGATAAATCTTTAATTTTTATAAATATTAACAAATATATATTTATTATTATATCTAGCTTATTTATATGTATAGCAAGTATTATATACTGTTTTAGAAAATTGTATAAAAAAAGAAGAAGATAGACTATATAATCTATCTTCTTTTTTAAATTTAATTTTTATAAGCTGAGTTTATTATATTATAAAGTTTTATATTTTGTTTTTTTAGATTAATAAGTTTAAAATCTTTAGTAACAAAAGGGTGCTCTGTATACCCTGTATTAATAAGTTGGTCATTTTTATATATTTTATACTCAAATTCTAATTTGACAGGTGATACATTTTTTATATATGTATGTATTGTTAAAATATCTTCATATAAAGCAGGTTTTATATATTTACAACTAAGCTTACTTAAAGGAAATAATATACCCATTTTTTCTATTTCTGAATAAGAAATATTTAAGCAAGATTTTATAAAATTTGTTCTAGCCTCTTCATACCATACTGGATAAACAGAATGATGAGCAACACCCATTTGGTCTGTTTCTTGATATCTAACTTTTACTTCTGTTTTGAAAAACATAAAATCACCCTTTATTATATATTTAAAAAAATATTAATTTTTTATATCTTGATTATTATTTAAATTTAATTGATAGTATACTCTATTTATAGCCTTTAAAACTATATACATAATAATACTATAAATAGGTATAGTTATTATTTCTTTAGAGATTCTGGCAGGGAGTAAAACAAAAAATCCTTTACCAGAATACATAGCAGAAAATAATGTATTTAATATGAGATTTACTATAACACTAACAAGAACTCTACAAATTATAACTCTTAGCGCTAAAAATTTAGTACCATATCCTTTTCTATAAAGAAGTAAACCATATATTATACCGCCTATCATAGCTGAAAATGTAAATGGAAAAGCGTATTGTCCTCCTTTAGGAAATAGCACACTTGTTAAAATATCTGTAACACCAGCCAATAAACACCCAACAACAGGTCCAAATAAAAAACCCGCTACGGAGCTTGATATAAAAGAAAATTTTAAAATAAATGATGATATTTGAATTGACTGTGTGTTTAAGACTAATGATAGTGCTAGTAAGAAACCACATATTACAATAGTCTTTATCTTTTCTAGCTCCATAAAAGAATTTTTAAATAAATTAAACATAAATTACCTCCTAAATAAGTTGATAAAATATGCTACAAACATAGCTTTACTATGTTAGCAGCGGGATGCGAAAAATGTATCGCAAGAAAAAATCTTTTCGTATAGTAAGCAACTCCCCGTCTTACTATCACTTAACGCACATTTTTCTACTCTGCATAAAAATTAAATTTATAACCTATTATAACACAATATATTAATATTTTACAATAAAAATATTAATATATAAAAAAATAATGTTATAGAAAATTCTATAACATTATTTTTTATCATCAAATTCGCTAAAATCATAAAAGCCTTCTTTATGTTTTTCAGTAGGAGATTTAGTAGTTTTACTAGTAGTTTTTTGACTTGGTATAATAATCCAAAATATAATATATATAGGAATAGGAGCAGATAAAAATATAAAAAACATTAATACAAAAAGTATTCTTATAAGTGTAGGGTCTATTTTAAAATATTCACCAATACCACCACAAACTCCACCTATCATTTTATCATTTTTAGATAGTGTAAGTTTTTTTTCCATAAATATACTCCTTTCTATTTGTTAATATATAATAAAATATTTTCAGACTGTTGACAAAATAAAATTAAAGTAATATTTTTCATTTTTATATCCTATTTTATAGGATATAAAAATTTTAACCACAAGACGGTGCTTTGCCTCGGATTGTGTAAAAAAGCTAGATTTTTAGGGGCTTTAGCCCTTGTACGAGAAAATCGGCTTTTTTTCATGCAGTACCTCAAAATATTTTAATATTTAAACCATTATCTATATCTAACTATTTATACGAAA
>CALWSN010000075.1 GCA_944384215.1 uncultured Clostridia bacterium
GGGTTTCGAATATATGTAATAATTGATATTTCAAGGAGGAACCATAAATGAGAACAACATTTATAGCTAAAACAGCTGAAATAGAAAGAAAATGGTATGTTGTTGATGCAACAGATAAAACTTTAGGACGTCTTGCTTCAGAAGTTGCTAGTGTTTTAAGAGGTAAAAATAAACCTATTTATACACCTTTCTTAGATACAGGTGATTTTGTTATCGTTATTAATGCAGATAAAGTTAAATTTACTGGTAAAAAATTAGACCAAAAATTATACAGAAAACATTCTGATTATGTTGGTGGTTTTAAAGAAACTACTTTAAGAGCTATGATGGAGAAAAAACCTGAAGAAGTATTTAAACTTGCTGTTAAAGGTATGTTACCTAAAAATGCTCTTGGTAGAAAAATGTTTAAAAAACTTCACGTTTATGCTGGTGCAGAACATAATCACCAAGCACAAAAACCAGAAGTATTAGAGTTTAAATTTTAAGGTGTATAGGAGGGTAAAAAATGTCAGCAGCTAGATATTATGGTACTGGTAGAAGAAAAAGCTCTGTTGCTAGAGTTTACTTAATGCCAGGTAATGGAAAAATAACTATAAATAAAAGAGATATAGATGAGTATTTTGGTCTTGAAACTTTAAAACTTATTATTAGACAACCATTAGAATTAACTAGCACTACTACTAAGTTTGATGTTTTAGTTAATGTTAAAGGTGGAGGTACTACTGGTCAAGCAGGTGCTATAAGACACGGTATTTCTAGAGCTTTAATTCAAGCAGATAGCGATTTAAGACCTTCTCTTAAAAAAGCTGGTTTCTTAACAAGGGACCCAAGAATGAAAGAAAGAAAGAAATATGGTTTAAAAGCAGCTCGTCGTGCTCCACAGTTCTCAAAACGTTAATTTTTATTATCGATTTATATCTTATATTACCCCAGAAACATTGGTTTTCTGGGGTTTTTGTTGTATAAATTTCTATAAAAACACTTGCTTTTTTGCTTACTAGTAACACACTAGTAACATACTAGTAACAAATATTATATACTATTTACGGCATCTAACAATGGTTTTATGTCAAAATGAGTGTATACTTTTTCTGTTAATGTCATTGCTCCAGAATGTCCAACTATTTTCTTTATTATTGTTTGATTTATGTTCGCAGCTGCCAATAAAGATATAGTTGTATGTCTTGTAGAGTGTGGCGTGTAATCAAGACTTAATTCATCTATGAAAGGTTTCCAATAACTATCTAAATAATTACGGTATAGCATTTTCTTATTATCATTAGTACATATTAGATATTCATTAGGCTTTTTGTACCAATGTTTAAAGAAAGGTAATATTTTATTAGCTATTGGTACTTGTCTTACGCCGTTATCTGTCTTAGATTTTCTTACAAAAAAATACTGTTCTTCTAAATTAATATCTTCCTTTTTTAAATCTAATAACTCAGAAATTCGAACACCTGTGTATATTAACATTAGGATAACTTGTACATATTCATTACCTTCAACCATTTTCCAAAGTTTATCTATATCATCATTAGAAAACTTATCTTTTTGTTTTGAAGTGGTATCTTTACCAATATCAACAAACTTAGAGTAGTCTTTATCGCATATATCATTTTTTAAGGCATAAGCATATAATTGATTAAACAATACTTTAATTTTTCTTAAAGTGGGGTAGTTTTTACCACAAGTATCTATTATATCTTGTAAGTGTACTGTTTTAATATCCTTAAAGTTCATATCATAAATACTATCACACACTTTATAAGCAGCTCTATAACCTAAAACGTGCGACCTTGATATATTTTCAAATTTTTTATCCGACCATTTTTCGTATATTTCTTTAAATGTTATACTAGCATTATCAAAAATGTTAGGGTTTTCATTAAAATCAACCAGTGCTTTTAAAGCATTTTTTTTATTTTCATAATAACCTATAACTTTATATATAGGATAGCAAGTTCCTTTTTCTATATTATTATTCCAACCTATAGTTTTTCTAGCGACCCAAGGCCTACGTCTTTTACCAGACAATTTATATACTGAACCAAATCCATTTGGTAATCTCATATCATCAACTCCTTTTTTATTTGCGACTGGACTTGATGATTTTATTGTTTATTGCAAAACTAAACCTAAAATTTTAAAATGAGTTTACAAAGCTTTTAAAGTTATTATATACTTGTTGCTCTAAAGGACTAGTATAGAATTTATCTCTTTGTATTAATTCTTTTAATCTTTGAGAGCGATATTCTGCTGCCTGTAATGATACAATGCATATATCAGCTATATCTTGTGCCTCAATACAGTTTAATTCTTTTAAAACTATGGCAGGCATTAACAATCCTCTAGCAAAAATATTAGCTTGATATTCTTCTGTATTGTTATATGTATGTACTGTATGGGTTAGATTTTCGTGTTTTAATAATATATGGCCTAGTTCGTGGGCCAATGTAAATCTAACTCTTTTAATATTATAACTTTTATTAAAATAAACAATATTATTTTTTATAAAAGCCTCATCAGAACTATTAATAAACGCTTTCAAATTTATATTATAATAACTAAATACGTCTTTTAAATTAATAGGCAGACTATTAACCTTTGTTTCTATTAGACATTTCCAAGCTCTATCACGAGCTATCTTATAATCTTTATAATTCATATAGCTACACACCTCTAATGTTAAATAATAATAATGGTTATGTCGTAAAGTGTAGCTATTATTATTTATTTTATTATTTTATTATTTTATAAAAAGTCAATATCGTCTAAGTTTAAATCTTCTGAATTTTCTATGATTTCATCTATTTTAGATTTATCCTCATAGGTAACACCTTTGCCACGAGCGACAATTTTTGTTTTGTCTTGTGCTAAATTTGAAAATTGTAGTATTTTATTTTCATCTATTTTATCAATATTTTCTTTAACTATTTCAAATACAAAGTTTATAATTTTGTTTCTTGAGTTTTCATCTAAATTAGCAAACCTTTTAATAACGCTTATCTCATCAGAATTAATATTATATTTTTTTACTAATTCATTTATGTAGTTATCATTATCTTTATCATTGAATATAGGTTCATTACCATTACGTAGCCAGTCTTCATTGACATTGAATGTTTGGCAGATAAGTTTGATATGCCTATCTTGTAAAATACGTCTACCATTTTCAATGTCGCCTAAAGCACCAGGACTTAAAGATATTTCATTTCCAAAATCTTTAAGCGTAAGTTTAAGAATATTTTTTCTTAATTCCTTTAATCTTTTATTCATTTTTTCACCTCCCAAAACAATATTATCACGCAAACAGAAAAAAATCAAGAAAAAATTAAAAAAACATATTGACATTATACGCTAATAGTGATAATATAATATCAACAACAACGCAAACAGTAAAAGTTGTTGTTACAGTACATTGAAAACTGAATAGAAAGGAGTGATGCTATGAACATATCAAATACAAATAAAAACCAATTAACTGATTTTGAGGGCTATCTTAAAAAACTAGGGAAGACACCTAAAATTATAAAAATTCAAAAATATGATAATCAATATGAATTTGTTAATCAAGAAGTTGCGCTACGAAGAAATGAATTAAAAAATATAATACTTGATTATTGCAAAAACCATATAATGTCTTTTGATGAAATATTAGATGTGGTTAATGAAATAGAAAAGGAGTATAAACATACAGCAATATTATTAAATAAATTTGAAGTGGAGTAATTAATACTCCACTCAGTAATAAACTATCCTTTATGACAAGGATTACAACACCAATAGCAACCATCAAAATTTTTATTAGGGTTATTTTTCTTAGCCTCATTAATAGCATCTTTACAATTAGAGAAATACCCAATATATGTACGGTTTGAAATACTTGGTAGACGCGAGCAATCTTCATTATGTACTTCGTGGTTGTTATTTTCATCAGTATTGTTGTTAAAATAGTAATGTTTATTAACCATATTTTACACCTCCTTTTCTTGTATATTTCTACATCTATATCTAGCACATATAAATGTAGATACTAAAATTATACAAGAAAAGGGATATATTTACAATATTTTATTAAAAATTTAATACAAAGGAGTGATTTTATGTTATTTTTATTAACAAGAAATGGCAGAAGTGCTGTAAATTTAGAAAAGGCACAGAATTTAAGCATTGTTGAAAGGCTAGGGGTATACGAGTTGGTGTACTTTAGAGGAGACTGTCAATGTGTTATAATTAACAATTTTAGAACTGAAGACAGTGCTAAAGAATTTTTGGAGTATTTACTAGATTACATAGCTAACGAAGATATTAAAAAACGTAAAGTAATTACTTGTAATAATATTTATTACTATGCTTCACAACAAGAAAAAGAAGGATGCCTAATTAGAGAACAAAACTAGAAAAAAATATTCAACAATGGTTATTTATTAAAAATGGCTCATAAGCTGTAAAATTACCTATGAGCCAAAACAATTATTAAAGGTGCATAAGTATTGCTGTAAGAATTTTATCAAGTAATGAAGTTGTTAATTTTTCACTTATTTTAATAGCAAAATTTTTTAAGGCATCTAGTTTGGAATTCTTACCTTGTAAAGATTTAATTATTTCAATAAGTTCTTTAAAGAGTTCTTGATGATTACTATTCCATTTTTCTATGTAGAGCTTTACTTCTTCACTTGTGTCACTTTCCATTATTTCTTGAATGAAATTATTAAGTTGTTCTGTATTAAAGGAATTAGATATTGTACTACTTAAAATAATGTTATTATTATTACCATTAATAGTATTAGAAGAAGTTTGATTTTGTAATAGTTCTTCAGAAAAGGCATTTTTAACTAGTAAAGCACCTTTTGAGGTTAATTCAGCGAGGTATATTGTATCATCTGCATCGTCTAATTTAACATACCCACCCTCTGCTAAACCTCTTAATTCAGGCTCAAAGTCAGAATACTCAAAATCAATTTTATTATTAAGATAAGTTAAAACTTCTTTTTGTCCTTTAGTTATCATATTTTACACCTCCTTTTCTTGTATATTTCCATATCCTAAAATGGCAGTTTTAAAATATGGATACTAAAATTATACAAGAAAAGGGAAAATTTTACAATATTTATTTAAAAATTTAATACAAAGGAGAGATGCTATGAATAACATAGAATTATTCAAAAACGAAAGTTTTGGAGAAATAAGAACTTTACTTATTAATGATGAAGTTTGGTTTGTGGGTAAAGATGTAGCAGATATTCTCGGATACCAAAACGGTAGTCGAGATATTACAAGACATATTGATGAAGAAGACAGAATAAAACAGATGATTTTTGACGGCAAACAAAATAAAGAAACTTGGCTAATAAACGAAAGTGGCTTATATTCACTTATCTTATCAAGCAAATTACCACAAGCAAAAGAATTTAAACGTTGGGTAACAAATGAGATTTTACCTAGCATAAGAAAACACGGTGGGTATTTACATAATCAAGAAAACTTGACGCAAGAAGAAATTTTAGCAAAAGCTTTAATAGTTGCCCAAAATGTTATAAATGAAAAGGACAAACTAAACAAGCAACTACAAGCACAAAACAGTGAATTAACTGTTGATAATCAAATAATGAAGCCTAAAGCAGAAT
>CALWSN010000076.1 GCA_944384215.1 uncultured Clostridia bacterium
TTTATCTTTTATTTTTTCATAAAGCTCAGATACTGTTACCATTTGCATATTAATAGTATCACCATATTGCTCATTAAAAGCTTTTATAGTTTATATAATATCTGTATTAGGAGGTGCATTATCACTAAATACGCCAGATACTGATATAGGTATAAAGTCATATTCATAACCGTGTTTTTCACAAAGGTCTATATAGTCTTGTAAGTTATTTTTAAGTGTTTCAATATGACCTTGTTTTTTATCTTTACCAAAATAATTTTGAGTCATAAAGTTTTGATGTTTGTTATAAACAATGCCTAAGGCATTACCTAAGTTATAATGTTCTCCGTTCCAAACAAGCAATTTTTTACCTGATTTACTTTCCCAAAAATAAGGTTTTTGATTTTGATATAAAGGGTACATACAGTGATGGCAGTGTATATTAGTATATAAAAATTCTACACCATTTTCTAAAAATACGTCTAAGCTACCTAAAGATATACCATTTATATCTGCGTTCATAGCAGAGTTCATTTTTATACCTTTATCTTCATAAACTTTGCAAAATTCTTTTGTTCTTTTATCTAAAACATCTACATCTACAAGGTCTGTAAAGTTTAAGTAAGATGCCGATAAACCAATATTACCTTTTTTAATATATTTTATAAAATCTTCTTTTTCTTGCTCTGTTGCCTCTTCTAAAAATTGTTCTACACAAAAATATGTTTCACAGTTCCATTTAAAATCTTTTATAACACTATCTTCTTCATAAGCTTTGTTTAAATCTCTTATTACATCTTTTATATAATTAGCTTGATTGTATAAAATAGTTTCTTGTAAGTCTGTGTAACCTATATCTGTGTGTGAATGATGTACTACGTATATATTATATTTTTTATTTGACATAAAATAATCCTCCAGTTTTAAATACAAATTAAAAAAATTATTTTTTAAGCTCAAAATAATATTCATATTTAGAGCCTATATATTGGGCTATTGTATATTCATATGGATTTTCGCTATCGTCTATAAACCCTATACGCTTTAAAACAAGTATTGGTTCATCTTCTTTACACTTTAACTTTTCAACCATCTCCTTTCTAGCTAAACCAACGCTTATATATTGTTTAACTTTTTGGATAGATATATTATGCTCATTAGATAAATATTGATATAAAGAATTGTTATATATGTTACTATCTAATGTTAAAGTATAATCACTTTTTAAATAAGTTGTAAAAAATGCAATAGGTATATTGTTTATAAGCCTTGTTCTAGTTAGTTTATATATTGGTGTATTAATAGGTACATTTAAAATTTCTGAGCATTCTTTATTGGCTCCTATAATTAGTATACTAGCATCTTTCGTATCTGGTATAAGCCCTCTATGCTTCATTTCTTCTGTAAAGCTCTCTATTTTTAAAAGTGGCTCAGATATTTTTGTTTTTTTTACAAATGTACCTTTACCTTTAATTTTTTCTATATATCCTAAATTTTGTAGCTCGTTCATAGCATTACGAACAGTTATACGGCTAATATTATATTTTTTTTGGTAATCTATCTCTCTAGGCAACATATCATAAACATCATATAAACCTTGCTCTATTTCATCTTTTATAATATTAACTAGTTGTTCTGTTAAAGTAGTGTTGCCTTTTTTCAACATAAAATCACCTTACCTTATATATGCCTTTATAGTAGCTACTTTTTTGCCTTTAGATTTACCACTTGTTTTTATTTTATATTGTTCTATACAAGCTGGTATAATAAAAGTTTCTGCATAATGTACTACAAAAGGTTCAAATTCTCCATTTAAACTTTCTATTGTAACTTCTTCTCCTTCAACAAGGTTTAAAACATTAACACTTCCATATGTGTTGTGTATAACCTCATTGTCAAAAATATGTCGTCTAGTTTCTATACTGTGCCTGTTGCTAAGGCCTGTACTTTCTTCTTTATAGTTTTCATCTTCATAAATAGGTTTTATATGGTTTACTAAATTGTCATATACCCATTTTGTGTCTGCATTATAATTTATTACTTTTTCACCGTGTTCTATATGAATAGGGCGAGGGAGTCCATCAGAGCCAAGTCTGCCCCAGTCCCAAAGCTTAAATGTAAATATATATGGTGTTGCACTAATTTCTAATACAACTGTATTTTTACCAGAACAATGTATAGTACCTGCTGGTATTAAAAAATGGTCGTGCTTTTTAGCATCTATTTTGTTTATATATTTTTCAGCATCAAAAGGTTTACCTGTTTTTTGTGCTTCTTTTAAGTCTTTTATCATTTGTTCTTTGTCTATATTTTCTTTAACACCAAGATATACAACACTATCTTCTTTAGCATCTAATATGTAATAGCTTTCATCTTGAGTATAATGCATACCAAAAGTTTCTTGTATATATTCTGTTAGCGGGTGTACTTGTAAAGAAAGGTTGCCCCCTTCCATTGTGTCTAAAAAGTCAAATCTTATAGGGAATTCTTTACCAAATCTTGCATAAACTCTTTCACCTAAAAGATTTATAGGTTCACAAAATACAAGATTTATAGCAGGTGTTTCAAAGCATATATTACCATATTTAAGTATTATACTATTTTCTTCTGGCACACCATCAAAGCCCCAAGCAAAATTTTCTCTATCTTTATCTAGCCCACAAACATCTTTAAGCCACTGTCCACCCCATACTCCAGAGTCAAAATATGGCACTAACCTAAAAGGTTGTTTGCTAGCTTGTAAAAGCCCTTCAAAAAAAGCATCTTTTGTAACCATTTTAGGCTCATTTTTTATATTTGTGTCTAATATATAATCAAAGTTTTCATAGTTTGCTATTTTGTGTCTATCTGCAATACGCCATTCCATAAAATAGCCTCTTTTATATTTTTCAAGTATAGGTGCTTGGCTATTAGATACATTCCAGTTTGTCATACCTTTTCTATATCTAAGCTGAATCTCCCATCTTGATATATCTGTATATATATATATATATACTGTTGTTATAAGGCTAGCCCCAACACCATATATTAAAGTTTTGCCTTTCAAACTGCTAATATTATTTCTAATGTCTTCTAATTTTTCTTCTACAAAAAAATCTTTTAATTTTTTTGTATTCATTATGCCAAAAACTCTATCATCTGTAAGATAATCTTGCATTTTTTGTGTAAGCTCATCTTCTTTTAAGGCATAGTCATCTGAAAATATAATATTATCAAAATTTAGGCTTTTAAAATTTTCTAAAAGCTCGCTACTATCAACGCCTATGTAACAATCTAAAACTACTATAAAATTATCTTTATTTATTTTTTGCTTTATTTCATTAAAAATATTGTCATAACCTAAAAAAGCCTTATTATCATAGCCTTTTATATTTATTTTAGGGTATAAATCATAACTAGACAAAAAAATCACCTCTTTATATTTTATATACATACTATAACATATGTTATAATAAATATTATTTTTTAGGAGGTATGTTATGAACTTTTATATAGGTTTAGATGTTGGCGGCACAAATATAAAATCTGGTATAGTTTTAGAAAATGGCTCTATTTTAGATGATAATATAAATATATCACCTTCTCTAGCTAACCAAGATAAAAATACTGTTTTAAATAATATTTTTAATATTATACAAAAAGAATTTAACCGTTATAACAATGGTTCTTTATTAGGTATTGGTATAGGATTTCCTGGTCCTTTTGACTATGAAAATGGAATTTGCAAAATAGAAAATATAAATAAGTATGATAGTATTTACAATATTAATATAAAAAATGAAATTTTAAATTTTATTAATAGTAGTAATATTGTAAATAAAGTAGATAAAAATTTTGATATACTATTTGAAAATGATGCAACATTATTTGCCTTAGGCGAATTAGAACAAAATGAAACATTAAAAACTGATAAGTGTTTGGCTATATGCATTAGCACTGGCTGTGGCTCTGCATATTTAGAAAATGGTAAAATAATAAAAAGTGGTAAAGGCATTGCTACAAATGGTTGGGTATACAGTATCCCTTTTAAAAACTCTATTGTAGATGACTATATATCTGC
>CALWSN010000077.1 GCA_944384215.1 uncultured Clostridia bacterium
CTTTATTACCATTTTTTATTTTAAAATCATATGTAGGCGTGTCTTCTATATCATATATATCTTCTTCTTGGTATATAATATCTCCTCCACCAACAGTTTCAAGAGCAATAGTTTTAGCTTCTTCTAAACCTATCAATTCTTTACCATTCCAAGTATTATTACCAGAATTGGTAGATTCACTTGTATCATTGTTAATCTCTACGCTAATACCATCTTTATTGATAGTTACGCTACTGTTGCCTTTATATGGTGGCAAATCTGTTGGTTCTCCATCAGGTATATCTTGGTTTGTTTGTGTATCATTAGTGTTGTTATATTTTTCAATATTTTGTTGTAGTATTTTTTCTTCTATCCTTTTTTCTTCAATAAAATCTGAAACTTTAAAATATGCTGTTACAGCAATGGCTCCTATAAGAAGACCTATCACAATATTTAAAAGTCCTTTTCCATTTTTATCTTCATTATTAATTTGATTACTCATATTATACCCCTATTTCAAATTTAATTTTTCTTTTGTATTATATATAACGTTAGTTATAAAAAAAAGTTTATTATTTTTTGTAATATTTTTTTAATTTTATTGTAATTATTTTTAAACAATTTTAATGTATAATATAAATATTATAAATAGAGAGTTTAAGGTGTGATATTTATGAAAATTTTTAAAATAAATATATTAAGTATATTTTTTATAATTTTTTTATTTAAAACAAATATATTTGCAGATAATCCTAAAATATATGCTACATATAAAGCAAATAATTTAACAATAACAAGTTATAGCAAAAGTTGGACTGAAAATATGTTAAAAGATTTATATACAGAGCTTTTAAACAACTTTCACGGAGATGAATTTAATTATTTAAGCAATATATATATATATCCAAACTCTCCAGAAGGTGTAAATGCTCTTTACTATGATAACATCTATTTAGAAGATGGTAAATATGTGTTAGGAGATAATGCATATATTAATCTTTATAACGGTGAAAGGTATAATACAATACCTAAAATTGCATATACATTATCTCACGAATATGGTCATCATTATATGATATACAATCTTGTACAATCTGAAAATGTATACTATCATAATTTAAAAAGTTCAAATTATGTAAAAATTAGAAACTTAGATGGTTTACCTGTTATATATGATAGTAATAGTGAAGACTATTTATACCATTGGGATATAATGGAAATAATGGCAGATGATTATGTTCAACTTTTAGGTTCATCTAATGCAAGGCTTTCATATGATTATAAATCTGTTGATGAACTTTTAAAAGCAAATGAAAAACCTTATGAAAATCCATCTAGTTTTAATTTAAAGCCTCAATTAAACCCTTATATTCCATTAGCAGCTGATACAGAAGGGCTTTATAATTACTTATTAAAAATTGCCAATTTTACGGTTGCTCTTCCAAAGATACCTGATAAACCAAAATTAAATAATATTACAGGTACAGTAGCTCTTAACCAAGAGCCAACATATAATATTAGTTGGAACAACCCTAATAAAGATGAGGTTTTTGAATATACTTTGGTTATGTATCCAGATAATAACCCATTTGTGCCATACCCATTAAAAACTCTAACATCTAAAGAACCTTTAAATGTTACTTTTGGTAGTTATAGTGTAAAACAAAAAGATGGTTCAATAAAGTCTATATCACAAAAATATGAAGGCAACTATACTTTAAAGTTATATATAAAAGATTCGTCTGGTTTTATATATGCATCAGAGCCATTAACAAGTAATTTTACCCAGCTTTCAAAAAATATATTATCATCTAATAAAAATAATAAAGATGTAAGTAAAGATAAACCTAAAAAACCTAGTGAAAATATTATAGAAAAACCTAGTGCAAGCCCAGATGTTAAACCAATAGGTCCAAGTTCTAGTGGCTCTTTAGGAGATTTATTTTATCTTACATCAAAAAAATAAAACTAGCTAATTAGCTAGTTTTATTTTTTTGATGTAAATTTTTATTATCTATTTTTTCTTAAAAAAGTTGGTATGTTTAATTTGCCACTTTCATTTTCATTTTGTCTGTTTAAGCCATAGTTATTATTTTCTTGTGTAGTAAATATAGGTTCTTGTGTATGATTAATAGCTTGTTGCTCACCTTGTGGTTGAACAGGTTGAGCATTAGAAAAACCATTTTGTAAATGTTGTGGTGCAACATTAAATAGTTGGTTAGTATTAACAGGTTGTTGTATACTATGTTGCATTTGTTGTTGAGGAATTATGTCTTGTTGGTTATCGGCAACATCTTTAAGGTCTGTTGCAACAATAGTAATTATAACTCTATCTTTAAGGTTTTCTTCTATTGAAGAACCATATATAATATTAGCAGATACATCAAGCATATCAGTTATGCTAGAAACACCTCTATTTATTTCTTTAAGAGCAAGGTCTGGGCCACCAGCAACGTTAACAAGAAGACTTTTAGCACCTTCTATTGATGTTTCTAATAATGGGCTATTAATAGCTTCATTAACTGCATCTTGTATTTTATTTTTGCCAGTACCTTCACCAACACCAAGATGAGCATAACCTTTGTCTTTCATAATAGTAGTAACGTCGGCAAAGTCTACATTTATCTCAGCAGGATTTTTAATAATGTTAGCAATACCTGTAACACCTTGTCTTAAAACTTCATCTACTTTATGAAAAGCTTGTATTTGAGTTGCATCATCTTCTATAATATCTAAAATACGTTCATTAGGTATAACAATAAGAGTATCTACACTTTCTTTTAATTTTTCTATACCTTCCATAGCATTTAAAGCTCTCTTTTTACCTTCAAAGTTAAAAGGTTTAGTTACAACAGCAACTGTTAAAACACCTTGGCTTTTAGCAATGCTAGCAACAACAGCTGCAGCACCAGTACCAGTACCACCGCCCATACCAGCAGTTACAAAAACCATATCAGCACCTTGTATAGCTTGAGCAATATCATCTTTAGATTCTTCGGCAGCTATTCTACCAACTTCAGGGTTACCACCAGCACCAAGGCCACGAGTAGATTTTTCACCAATAACAATAGTTTTTTGAGCCAAGCTTTTATTAAGAGCTTGTCTATCTGTATTTATAGCAATAAAGTCTATATCTGCAGAGCCACACTCTACCATTCTATTAACAGCATTATTACCTGCACCACCAACACCTATAACGATAATTTTTTCTTCTTCATTATTTATATTTTCTAAACCTATCAAGATATAACCCTCCTAAATCATATTCAATCTTTTTTTATTATACACTATATATTTTAATAATTCAATTCATTTATAATATTTAACTATAATATAAGTATATATATTTTTAAAAATTTTTCAAGTATATTATTAAATTTATGCTACAATTTTAATATTTTTTTATTTTTTATAAAAATGTTAAGTAATATATTTAAAAATTGGTGATTTATTAACATCATCTATATATAAAACTCCTTTTTCTTCAGGGATAAAATTTTTAAGTATTTCATTTAAAGTATTCATTTTTATATTTAGTGCTTCTCTATCACCTAAAATAATATCAAGTTTTTCCATATATAAATGTATATCATTTAAATCAGATATATCTATTTTTAAAATCTGCTTTAAGTTTTCTTTATTTTTTATAATATTTGTTATTTCCATCACAACTTCAAATGCTTCATCATTATCAGTTTTTAATTTTTCCCCAATAATAAAACTATCAAATTTTAACCCATAAATTATAGGTAAAGGTTCAGTATAAGAAGATTTTACATCTACAACCATACCCTCTTTATCTATATATATATAATTATTTATGTAAAGTATATATCCAACTATTTTTCTTTCAGTAATATTAATAGTTACTGTGTTTGGTAGTTTTCTTTTTACATTTACATCTTCTATATAGTAATTGCTTTTAACCCTTCTCTTTGCTACAAAACTATTAAAACTGAGTATATTAGTTTGTTTGTCTAATTTCATTTGTCTAATAACATCTGGTTTTTCTAAAGTTTCTAGCCCATTTATTTCTATATTTTGTATATTGAGCCAAGGAGATAGCATTAATAGCATAAATATTAAAGCTATTAATGCTATACCCATAAAAATATAAATATATATTTTTTTCATTAGTCTCACCTAGTCTTTAATATATTTTATATCTGCTCCTAAGATATTTAGTTTTTTATCTAAAAGTTCATATCCTCTATTTATATAACAAGCTCCTTCTACAGTAGTTTTACCTTTTGCAAAAAGTCCTGCTGTTATAAGGCTTGCACCACCTCTTAAATCTTTAGAATATACTTTTTCCCCTGTTAGGTTATCAACACCGTTTATAATAAACATATTATTGTCTTCTACAATATTACAGCCCATTTTATTAAGCTCTGGTATATGTTTATTTCTAGCTTCAAATATATTTTCTTTTATAATGCTTATACCATCTACTGTTGCCAATAATGCCATTAATTGTGGTTGTAAATCAGTAGGAAAATATGGATAAGGCTTTGTTTCTAAAAAATCTACAGGTTTTAATGTTTTATCTACTTTTATTTTTATATTGTCTTTATTAGTATAAATATTACAACCCATTTCAATTAAAATATCTAGTAAAGATTTAAGATATTGAGGGTTTATGCCATTTATTTTTACATTTCCTTTTGTTATTGCAGACATACATAAAAAAGTACCTGCTTCTATTCTATCTGGCATTATTGTATATTCTACTAAATCATTAAGTTTTTTTACCCCTTTTATAGTTATAGTATGTGTGCCTTCTCCATATATATTAGCACCCATTTTACGTAAAAATTTTGCCATATCTATAATCTCTGGTTCTTTAGCACAATTTTTTATAACTACTTTTCCTTCTACAAAAACAGATGCTAAAATAATGTTTTGAGTGGCTCCTACACTGGCAAAAGGTAGATTTATAACATTTTCTTTTATAGTATCAACACTGGCTTTTATAATATTTTGATTATCTTCTATTTTTATACCTAATTTTTCAAAGGCTGATAAATGAAAATCTATTGGTCGTTTACCAAGATTACAGCCTCCAGGGTAACATATACTAGCCTCTTTAAATCTAGATATTATACCACCTAAAAATATTATAGAAGAACGCATTTTTTTAACTAAATCTTCTTTAACATTTGTTTTGTTCATATTTTTAGAGTTAACAACAATAGTATTTTCTCCATAGCTAACATCACAGCCCAAATCTTTTAATATATCTATTGCAACAAAAGTATCTAAAAGCATAGGAACATTTTTTAAAATGCATATACCACTATTTAAAACTGTTGAGGCAAGGATAGGCAAAACAGCATTTTTAGCACCACTTACAAAAACTTCACCGTTTAGCTTATTTCCACCTTTTATTATATATTTACCCATATATAACCCTCCAAATTTTTCATATTTTATACTATGAAAGGTTACATAAATAGGTTACAGTTTTTTATATTTTTTTCAATTTTGATAAATTTGCCATAAGTTTTTTCTCTCCAAAATTATCAAAATTAATAGTTACTTCATAGTCTGCTCCGGCAGGACTTATATTTAAAACACTACCTTCACCAAATTTAAAATGCCTTATTTTATCTCCCACACCAAAATCTAAAGATACATTTTTAGGTGCAGGTATATCTCTTTTTAAATAAGATGATATGTTAGGCTTATACATAGGCTTTGGCCTATAATGGTTAGTAGTCTCTTCTGTATTAAACGAAATATTAGAAGGTTTGTCTGTTTTTTCTTTAATATGTATTAAATCTCTTGGTAGCTCTTTAAAAAATGATGATGGTGCATTATTTATATACCTACCGTGTTGTAGTCTAGATTTTGCATTTGTAAGATATAGCTCTTTTTTAGCTCTAGTTATACCAACATATAAAAGCCTTCTTTCTTCTTCTATATCTGACGGATTTTGGCTTGTTAAAGCACGATATGTAGGAAAGATTCCTTCTTCAAAGCCAGCTATAAAAACTACTGGAAACTCTAGCCCTTTAGAGCTATGTAAAGTCATTAGTGTTACAACATCATCTCCATCTTCCATAGAATCTATATCTGCTACTAAAGATACCTCTTCTAAAAACTTAGTAAGAGAAGGTTCTTCCGTTTCTTCTGCTTCTTCATATTCTACGGCCTTACTAACAAATTCTTCTAAGTTTGATACTCTTCCTAAGGCTTCGTCTGTACCTTCTTTTTTAAGTTCTTCTATATATCCTGTTTTATCTAATATATAGTCTATTAAATCTGCTATGCTTGTTTGTTGGCTTTTTAACATAAAATCTGTCATTATGTTGTAAAACTCTACAACACTTTTTGTTTTTCTTCCTAAATCTGGTATTTCTTCTGCTCTAGATAAAGCTTCAAAAAGAGATATATTATTTTCTTCGGCATATTCACTAGCTTTTAATATACTAGCTTCTCCTATGCCTCTTTTAGGTACGTTTATTATTCTTTTTAAAGATATGTCATCACTAGGGTTTTCCAAAACTTTTAAATAACTTATAATATCCTTTATTTCTTTTCTACCATAAAAGTTTACACCACCGTATAACTTGTAAGGTATAGATAAAAATACCATTTGTTCTTCTAAAATCCTAGATAAGCTATTTGTTCTATATAATATAGCAAAATCTTTGTAAGAATAGCCTTCTTTTATTTTTTTTGATATTTCATTAGCAATAAACATAGCCTCTTCTTTATCAGAATTACATTTTTCATAATTTATAAGAGAGCCTTGTTCATTTTCTGTCCATAAGCTTTTTTCTTTTCTACCAAAATTATTTTTTATAACAAAATTGGCAGCATCTAATATAGTTTTGCTAGAGCGATAGTTTTGTTCAAGCTTAATAACTTTAGCATTATTAAAATCTTTTTCAAAATCTAATATGTTGTTTATATCGGCACCTCTCCAGCCATATATGCTTTGGTCATCATCACCTACAACACATAAATTTTTATATTTATTAGCTAAAAGTTTTACAAGCATATATTGGCTTGTACTAGTATCTTGATATTCGTCAACCATAATATATTTAAAACGTTCTTGATAATATTCTAAAACATCAGTATTGTTAGCTAAAAGTTGTACTGTTTTAAAAATAAGGTCATCAAAATCTAGTGCATTGTTAGATTTTAGCCTATTTTCATATGCTAAATATATATCAGCAATCATTTTTTTTCTAAAATCAGAGCCTATATTATTGGCATATACAGTAGCTGTTATTAGTTTATCCTTTTGTCTTCCTATTTCGCTTAAAACAGCTTTTGAGCTTAATAAATCATCATTTATTTTATGCTCTTTCATAATATCTTTTATAAGACGTTCTGCATCATCTGCATCATATATAGTAAATTTATTTGTGTAGCCTATTTTTTCTATATCTTTTCTTAATATACGAACGCATAAAGAGTGAAATGTAGATACTAACACTTGATTGCCTTCTTCACAAATAGAATGAACTCTTTCTTTCATTTCTTTAGCTGCCTTGTTTGTAAAAGTTATAGCTAAAATATTAAAAGGTCTTACACCTTGGCTTATTAAATATGCTATTCTGTGTGTTAAAACTCTAGTTTTACCAGAGCCTGCTCCTGCTAAAAGAAGAAGTGCTCCTTCTGTTGTTAAAACAGCCTCTTTTTGTACAGGATTTAACTTATTTAAAAGTTGTTCCATATTTGTTTCTCCTAAATCAATTATATTTTTTTAATTTTTTTAAATTTATATTTATTTTTTATAACAAAACATATACAAATAAACAATATACCTACAAAAGCTCCACAAAAATCTAGCAATACATCTTTAACAGAAGAGCTACGTCCTGGAGAATATATTTGTATAAATTCATCTATTACAGGTATAAATATAGCAAAAAACATAGGAAAACCTAATATGCTAAATAATTTATTTGTAAAAGCTTTAAACGTTAACATAAGAAAAACACCTAGTGCAAAAAACTCTATAAAATGTGCTAATTTTCTTATAAAATGGCCACTAAGTTTAATTTTTAAACCTATGCTAGCTATTAAATCATTTACAAAGTTTAAAACAAATGTGCTAGCCTCAGAAGAACTTTCGCCATTTTGTATAGAGTTATAAAAAATAAACGCTACTATTAATATAGTAATCGTTAAATATATCCATTTTTTAAGATTTTTTTGCATATAGCCTCCTTTTTAAGCCTATTTATATATTATATTTTAAAATACAATATTTGTAAATATCTAATTTGTAAACAATTTATTTTTAATTTTAAAGTTTTTTTTAGTATTAAAATTTATTTTTATTATAAAAAGTTGAAGACAAAGTCTTCAACCTTATAAGCTTATATTAAAAAGGGTTAAAAGGTTTAGTATTAAATGTTTCTTTAATGTTTAATTTATATTCTATTTGTTTTTTAGCTATTGCCATTTGTCTTTTATCTTTAAATATACCAAAAACGGCAGAACCGCTACCACTCATAAGGCTACCTAAAGCACCATTATCTAGCATAACCTCTTTTATATCTTTTATTATAGGATATTTTTCAATAGATACAGTTTCTAAAACATTACATAAATTACTAGCAACACCTTCTATATTATTTTTTTTCATATAGTATATAATTTTTTCAATATCTGGTCTTTCTTTTATTTTAGATAAATCTAAGCTTTCAAAAATAGAAGCAGTAGATATGCTAATAGGAGGCTTAGCAACTAATATATGGCAGTTAGGCATTTTATGTATAGGTGTAAGCCTTTCTCCTATACCTTCTGCTAGATAAGTTCCTCTTTTAAGGCAAAACGGCACATCTGCTCCAAAATTTTTGCTAATATTTAATAGCTCACTATTAGATATTCTTAGCCCAAATAATTTTCTAATACCAACTAAAGCAGTAGCACAATCTGCACTACCACCACCAAGGCCAGCCCCAACAGGTGTTCTTTTAATAAGATTTATGTGTATACCATATTTAATATTATAGTTTTCTTTTAAATATTGTGCAACTTTATAAACTAAGTTTTTACTATCTGTTGGCAACCAATATACATTTGTTTGTAATTTTATATCATTTGTAAAAGTTTTTTTAATCTCAATAACATCTGCTATATCTATAGATTGCATAATAGTTTCTAAATTATGATATCCATTATCTAATCTTTCTACAACATCTAATGCCAAATTTATTTTAGCTTTTGCAAAAAGTCTTACTCTTTCCATAATATTCACCTTTTGTTTAATTAAGTTTATTTTATAGTTTATGTGATAAACATATTTTAACACATAAACTATAAAATAAAAACAAATTTTTAAATTTTTTTGAGAAAAATAAATAAAAATATACAAAAAAATAATATAAAAATACTTGACGTTTTTTAAAACTAATAATATACTTTGATTATCAAAAGATTTTTTTATTGTTCTATAATATATGGAGGCTATATTATGAAAAAAACTTTAGATACTATTAGTGGGCTTATATCTAGTGTTTTTTATGATATAATAAAGCTAGAAGAAGCCTTTTTAAAAGATAATAAATATAAAGATGTGTCCTCTAAAGAGATAAGGACTATTGAGGCAATAGGCAAAAGCAACACTAAAAATATGGGTTCTATTGCTAAAAATCTTGATATAACTTTAGGCACACTAACAGTTTCTATAACAAATCTTGAAAAGAAAGGTTATGTTAGAAGAGAAAAAAGCCTTAATGATAAAAGAGTAGTAAATGTTGCTCTTACAGAAAAAGGTAAAAAGCTCTTTAGGCTACATAAAAAATTTAGAGAAAATATTATGAAATCAATAGTTATAGACCTTTCTAATCAAGAAAAAGAAATTTTTAACGGTGCTTTAACTAGAGTTAGTCAAATATTGCATAAGCAATGTATAAATATTTAAAAGGAGAAAAATATGTTTAGTTCAAAAATAGTTGGGTTTGAAAGCTATGTGCCCAAAAATGTTATAACAAATGATGAGCTTTCTAACATTGTAGAAACATCTGATGAATGGATATATACAAGAACAGGCATATCAAAAAGATGCTTATCTACAAATGAAAACACTTCAGATTTTGCTATAAACGTAGGTAAAAAGCTAATAGAAAATGCTAATATATCTCCAGAAGATATAGATATTGTTATAGTTGCAACTATAACATCTGACTATCTAACCCCTTCTACTGCTTGTATAGTGCAAGGTGCAATAGGAGCAAAAAATGCTTTAGCTTTTGATATAAACGTAGCTTGTTCTGGGTTTGTGTATGCCTTATCTATTGCTGATAAGTTTTTAAAATCTGGTGTATATAAAAATGCTATTGTTATAGGTGCAGAAACCTTATCTAAATTGTTAGATTGGTCTGATAGAAGCACTTGTGTATTATTTGGAGATGGCTCTGGTGGTGCACTTTTAACAGCTAGCACAAATTATAACAGCATTATAGCAGAAGATTTAAAAGCAGATGGTATATCTTGGCAAGCCATAACAGGTGGCAAGCTAAATAATAACAACCCTTTTGTAGAAGAAAAAGAACAAAGCTCTTTTTATCTACAAATGAATGGTAGAGATGTATTTAATTTTGCAACAAAAACTATACCAAAAAGTGTAAATCAAGTTTTATCTAAAGCAAATCTTACACTAGATGATATAAAATATATAGTACCTCATCAAGCAAATAGTCGTATAGTTGAAGTTGCTGCAAAAAAATTAAAAGTAAGCCTAGATAAGTTTTATTTAAACTTACAAAACTATGGCAACACATCTGCTGCTAGCATACCTATTGCCTTAGCAGAAATGTCAAAAAATGGTCTTTTACAAAAAGGTGACAAAATAATAATAACAGGCTTTGGTGCTGGTCTTACTTGGGCATCTATGCTTATTCAAATATAGGTAAATTATGAAAGATAATGATAAAATTAAATTAATAGTTTCTATTATGGTTGGTATGGCTTTAGGTAGCGTACTAGGTATAATAGTTTATAATATTTTTACAAAAATATAAAAAGGTTAAAAAGGTGATAATATGAAATCAAATTTATGTGATATATTAGGTATAAAATATCCTATTTTTCAAGGTGCTATGGCTTGGATATCTGACGGTGAACTAGCAGCAAGCGTATCTAACGCAGGTGGTCTTGGTATAATAGCAGGTGGTAATGCTCCTGGGGAAATTGTAAGAGAAGAAATAAAAAAAGCAAAAGCTTTAACAGATAAACCTTTTGCAGTAAATATAATGCTTTTATCTCCTTTTGCAGAAGAAGTTGTTAAAGTTGTATGCGAAGAAGGCGTTAAAGTAGTAACAACAGGTGCGGGTAACCCTGCTAAATATATGGACTTATTTAACGAACATAACATAGCAGTAATCCCAGTTATACCATCAGTTGCTCTTGCTCAAAAAATGGAAAAAATAGGTGCAAAAGCAGTTGTAGCAGAGGGTATGGAAGCTGGCGGACACATTGGTAAGCTTACTACTATGGCTCTTGTACCACAAGTTGTAGATGCAGTTAATATTCCTGTTATAGCAGCAGGTGGTATAGCAGATGGTAGAGGCTGTGCGGCTGCTTTTATGCTTGGTGCAGAAGGTGTTCAAGTTGGTACTAGGTTCTTATTATCAAATGAATGTAATATACACGAAAATTACAAAGAAAAGGTAGTAAAAGCTAAAGATATAGACACAGTTATAACAGGTCAAATTACAGGACACCCTGTTCGTGTTTTAAGAAATAAACTTGCTAGACTTTATGATACAGTAGAAAGAGAAGAGCTTAAAAAAGATACACCAGATATTGAAAGAATAGAAAAATTAGGTGCAGGTGCTTTACAAAAAGCAGTTAAAGAAGGTGATGTAGAAAATGGCTCTGTTATGGCAGGTCAAATTGCTGGTATGGTATCAAAAAGACAAAGTAGCCAAGAAATTATAAACGAACTTGTTAGCGAATTTGATACTTTAATGGGTAATAAATAATATTTTTTAAATTTACTTATTGAAGGTGATTTTATTAAAAAAATAACAAAATCAAAAGTTAATAAAAAAATCCCAATAGATGAACTAATTTATTTTTTAATAGATAATGTTTTAGATATAATAAATTTTTTTATAAAATTAATAAAATTTATTATAAAATTATTAGATAGATTTTAAAATAAATAAAATATAGAAGGAGAAGCTATTATTTATAAAGTAATAGTATATAGATATATGAAAATATGTTTTATATTTAGTGGTCAAGGTGCTCAATATAACGGTATGGGTAAAGAGCTTTATGACAATTTTTCAGTATGTAAACAAGTATTTGAAGATGCAAATAATGCACTAGATTTTAATATAACAGATATATGTTTTAACGAAGATGAAAGACTTAACCAAACAGAATATACACAACCTGCTATTTTAACAACAAGCTATGCCATTTTTAAACTTATTAAAGAAAAAGGTATTAAAGCAAATTATATGGCAGGCCTTAGCCTTGGAGAATATTCTGCCCTTTGTGCTAGTGGTGCAATAGACTTTAAAGAAGGTGTAGCACTTGTTAGAAAAAGAGGTAAATATATGACAGAGGCAGTACCTGTTGGTGTTGGTGCTATGTCTGCTGTTATGAACGCAGACGAAGATGTTATAAACGAAGCTTTAAAAGAAGCCTCTACTGACACAGAGCTTGCAATGATTGCAAACTATAATGCACCAGGGCAAATAGTTATAGCAGGTCATACTCCTGCAATAGAAAGAGCAGAGGCTATACTTAAAGAAAAAGGTATAAAAAAAGTTATAAGACTTAATGTAAGTGGCCCATTTCACACATCATTATTAAAACCAGCTAGTGATAAATTGGCAACGGAGCTTGAAAATATTAACATAAATACGCCTAATGTAGATGTATTTACAAACTTAACTGGTGAAAAAGTAGAAAATATAAAAGAAACTTTAATACAACAAGTTATGAGCCCTGTTAAATGGGAACAAACTATAAAAAACCTTATTAATCTTGGTGTAGATACTTTTATAGAGCTAGGGCCAGGTAAAACATTATCATCTTTTGTAAAAAAAGTTAGTAAAGAAGTAAATGTTTACAATGTAGAAGACTTAGCTAGTTTAGAAAAAACTTGTAAAGGAATAGGTATAGAATAATGTTAAAAGATAAAACAGTAATTGTTACAGGTGGTGCTAAAGGTATAGGTAAAGCTATTGCAATAGCTTTTGCTAAAGAAGGTGCTAATATTGTACTTAATTATAGAAGCACAAGCCCAGAAGATGTAGTAAAAGAAATAGAAAGCTTAGGTGTAAAATGTTTAACTGTTATGGCAGATATAAGCGATTTTGAACAAGCTAAACAGTTAGTAGATAAAGCCGTAGAAGAGTTTAAAACAATTGATGTGTTAGTAAATAATGCTGGTATTACAAAAGATAATTTACTTTTAAAAATGTCTGAAAGCGACTTTGATATGGTTATAAACACAAACCTTAAAGGAGCTTTTAATATGATTAAGCACACTAGCAAAATAATGCTTAAACAAAAAAGTGGTAGCATTATAAATATGAGTAGTGTTGTTGGGCTTACTGGTAACATTGGGCAAGTAAACTATTCTGCTAGCAAAGCAGGTATGATAGGTATGACATTTTCTACTGCTAGAGAGCTTGCATCTCGTGGTATAACTTGTAATGCAATAGCTCCTGGGTTTATAACAACAGATATGACAGATGTGCTACCAGATAGTATAAAAGAAAGCGTGCTTAACACTATTCCACTTAAAAGATTTGGTACAACAGATGAAATAGCTAGTACAGCAGTATTTTTAGCTAAAAATAAATATATTACAGGCCAAGTAATTACCGTAGATGGCGGTATGGTAATGGCTTAATGGAGGTTAATATGGAAAGAAGAGTAGTTATAACAGGTATGGGTTTAGTTACACCTGTTGGTAATAATGTAAACGAATTTTGGGAAAGCATAAAAAATGGTAAACACGGTATAGGTGAAATTACTCATTTTGATACATCAGATTCTAAAGTTAAAATAGCAGCAGAGCTTAAAAACTTTGAACCTGAAAAAGTTTTAGATAAAAAAGAAATTAGAAGGCTAGAACCTTTTAGTGTATATGCATTATATGCAGCACAAGAGGCTGTGGACAATAGTGGACTTGACTTAGAAAAAATAGACCCATGTAGATTTGGTACTATTGTTGGCTCTGGTATGGGCGGTATTGGTATGATTGAAGACCAAATGCTTAAAATGGCAGAAAAAGGACCTTCAAGACTTGCTCCTTTATTTATACCAAGTGTTATAACAAATATGGCAGCAGGACATATAGCAATACGTTTTGGTGCAAAAGGTATTTGTGAAACTGCTATAACTGCTTGTGCTACAAGTACAAGTTGTATAGGTATGGCTTATAGAAATATAAAATTTGGCTACGAAGATGTTATACTTGCAGGTGGTACAGAAAGTACAATTACAAAAGCAGGTATTGGTGGCTTTGCTGCTTTAAAAGCTTTATCTACTTCTGAAGATATAGACAGAGCGTCTATACCATTTGATAAAGAAAGAAATGGTTTTGTTATGGGCGAAGGTGCAGGCGTTTTAGTTTTAGAAGAATTAGAACACGCAAAAGCTCGTGGTGCTAAAATTTTAGCAGAGATTGTAGGCTATGGTGCAACTTGTGATGCTTACCATATGACTGCTCCTTGTGAAGATGGAGATGGTGCTGCTCGTGCTATGATTAAAGCTATGGAAGAAGGCAACGTAAACCCTAGCGATATTACATATATAAATGCACACGGTACTAGCACACCTGCTAATGACGTAGGCGAAACAAAAGCTATAAAAACAGCTCTTAAAGATAATGCTTACAATGTTTCTATTAGCTCTACAAAATCTATGACAGGTCATTTACTTGGTGCAACTGGTGCAGTTGAAGCAATAGCTTGTGTACTGGCTTTAGAAAATAACTTTGTACCACCTACTGCTGGATATAAAGTTCCAGATGAAGAATGCGACTTAGACTATACACCAAATGTAGGTAAAGAGCGTGAAATGAAATATGCTTTATCTAACACACTTGGCTTTGGTGGACATAATGCAGTATTATGCCTTAAAAAATGGGAGGAATAATAAAAATGGATTTTGAAAAAATTAAAGACCTAATGCAAAGTTTAGATAGTTCTAACCTTATGGACTTTGAGCTTAAATTAAATGATGGTTTTTACCTTAGAATGAATAAATACAACAGTCAAGCTAATAATCAAAATACAGTAGCTCCTTCTGTTAGTAGCACTACCCCTACTACAAATATTCCTACTATAAATAACATTGCAGAAAATATTTCTGAACCTATAACAATTATTCCAGAAACTAAGCAAGAAGTTAAAGAAGGTAATATTGTAGCAAGCCCTATTGTTGGTACATTTTATTCTAGTAGCTCCCCTTCTAAGCCAGCTTATGTAAAAGTTGGAGATAAAGTAAAAGAAGGTGATGTTTTATGTATTATAGAGGCTATGAAAGTTATGAACGAAATAACAAGTCCATATAATGGAGAAATAGTTGAAATTTTAATAGATAATGAAGATATGGTAGAATATAATCAACCTTTATTTAGAATAGTATAATTATGTTTATAAAAATATATTAGTATTATAGGTATGCAAAAGCATACCTATAATACTAATAAAAACATTAAGGAGAATTATTATGAATATTAAAGAAATTATGGAAATTATACCTCATAGATACCCTTTTCTTTTAATAGATAAAGTTGCAGAAATAGAAGAAGGCAAAAAAATAGTAGCAATAAAAAATGTAACTATGAATGAACAGTTTTTCCAAGGCCATTTCCCTGTTGAGCCTGTTATGCCAGGTGTTTTAATAATTGAGGCTATGGCTCAAGCTGGTGCTTGTGCTATTTTATCTATGGACGAATATAAAGGTAAAATTGCATATTTTGGTGCTATTAATAATGCTAAATTTAGAGATAAAGTAGTGCCTGGTGATACTTTAAGATTAGAAGTTGAGCTTTTAAAGCTTAAAAAAGTAGCAGGTATTGGTAAAGGTATTGCCTATGTTGGTGATAAAAAAGTTGCTGAGGCAGAATTTACTTTTATGATAGGTTAAGAGGTGCATTATGTTTAATAAAATATTAATAGCAAATCGTGGAGAGATAGCAGTTAGAATAATTCGTGCTTGTAGAGAAATGGGCATATCTACTGTTGCAGTTTATTCTGAGGCAGACAAAAATGCATTACATACACAGCTTGCAGATGAGGCAGTTTGTATAGGTGGTAACAAAAGTGCTACAAGCTACTTAAATATGAACAACATTATAAGTGCTGCTTGCCTTACAGGTGCTAATGCTATACACCCAGGTTTTGGCTTTTTATCAGAAAATGCTAAGTTTGCCGATATGTGTAAAGAATGTAATATTAAATTTATAGGGCCAGATGCTAAAACTATTGACCTTATGGGCAATAAAGCCAATGCTAGAAAATTAATGATAGAAGCTGGCGTTCCTGTTACCCCTGGTAGTGATGGTGTTGTAGAAAGTGTTGAAAAAGCAAAAGAGCTTGCAAAAGAGTTTGGCTATCCTGTTATGATAAAAGCCTCTGCTGGTGGCGGTGGCCGTGGTATAAGAATAGTTAGAGAAGAAAAAGACTTAGAAGAAGCTTATAACTCTGCTAAAAGTGAGGCAAAAGTAGCTTTTGGTGATGATAGTATATATATGGAAAAAGTTATAGAAAATGCTAGACATATAGAAGTCCAAGTATTAGCAGATGAACACGGCAATGCTATCCATTTAGGTGAGCGTGATTGTTCTTTACAACGTAGAAATCAAAAAGTTCTTGAAGAAGCTCCTTCTGTTGCTCTTGATGAAGAAACTAGAAAAGCTATGGGAGAAGCTGCTATTCGTGCAGTTAAGGCGTCTAATTATAAAAACGCAGGTACAATAGAGTTTTTATACGGTAAAGATAATAAATTTTACTTTATGGAAATGAACACTCGTATACAAGTAGAGCACCCTGTTACAGAAATGATAACAGATATAGATATAGTTAAAGAACAAATAAGAATAGCCTATGGTAAAAAACTTAAATATACTCAAGAAGATGTAACCTTTAGTGGCCATAGTATAGAATGTAGAATAAACGCAGAAGACCCTTATAACAATTTTGCCCCTTCTCCTGGTAAAATAGATTATCTTTTCTTGCCTAGTGGTGGCAATGGACTTAGAGTAGATAGTGCTGTATATGCCGGCTATACTATCCCTAGTTTTTATGATTCTATGATAGCTAAAGTTATAACAAAAGGTAAAACAAGAGAAGAAGCTATTCAAAAAATGAAAAGAGCCTTAAATGAATTTGTTATAGAAGGTATTAAAACTAATATAGATTTTCATATGGAATTATTAGAAAATGAAGATTATTTAAAGGGAGATTTTGATACTTCATTTATTGCTAATAAAATATTAAAGTAGCTTTTGAAAGGAAGATGTAAATGGATTTATTTAAAAACAAAAAAAGTCCTAATATAGACAAAAAAACTGCTAAACAAAAGCTTTTTGCAAAACCAGAAGTGCCAACAGGCTTATGTATAAAATGTAGTGGTTGTGGTACTACTATTTATTCTAAAGAGCTAGGCTTATATAACGTTTGCCCAGAATGTAACTTTTATTTTAGATTATCTGCTAGAGAAAGAATAAAAACTATTGCAGATAAAAATATCTTTGTAGAATTTGATAAAGATATGCACGCAAAAAACCCTTTAAACTATCCTAATTATGATGAAAAGATACAAAGCTTAAAAGAAAAAACAGGGCTTAATGATGCTGTTGTTACAGGTAAATGTCAAATATACGGTAAAGACTGTGTGTTATGTGTTATGGACGCAAGCTTTATAATGGGTAGTATGGGCTCTGTTGTAGGCGAAAAAATAACTCGTGCTTTTGAATATGCAACAGAACATAAGTTACCTATTATTATATTTACTGCATCTGGCGGTGCAAGAATGCAAGAAGGTATAATATCTTTAATGCAAATGGCAAAAGTTAGTGCAGCAGCTAGTAGACACTCAGAGGCTGGACTTTTATATGTAACTGTTTTAACAGACCCTACAACAGGTGGTGTTACGGCTAGCTTTGCAATGCTTGGAGATATAATATTAGCTGAACCTAATACACTTATTGGTTTTGCAGGGCCTCGTGTTATAGAGCAAACTATAAAGCAAAAATTGCCAGAATGTTTTCAAAAGGCAGAGTTTTTACTAGAGCACGGTTTTGTAGATGCAATAGTAGAAAGGCAACATCTTAAAAAGACATTATCCACAATCTTAAAAATACATAAAAATAACATTTAAAGGAGTGATTAAAATGTCAACTGCTTATGAAACAGTAAAATTAGCAAGGCGTGTTACAAGACCTAATGCTAAAGAATATATAGATTATATATTTACAAACTTTATAGAGTTACACGGTGACAGAGCTTATAAAGATGATAAAGCAGTTATAGGTGGCATAGCTTTGCTAGATAAACAACCTGTTACTATTGTAGGTATACAAAAAGGCTCTACAATAGAAGAAAATATAGAAAGAAACTTTGGCTCACCACACCCAGAAGGTTATAGAAAAGCTTTAAGGCTTATGAAACAAGCAGAAAAGTTTAACAGGCCAATAATAACATTTATAAATACATCTGGTGCATATTGTGGTATAGGTGCAGAAGAGCGTGGTCAAGGAGAAGCTATTGCAAAAAATCTTTTTGAAATGGCAAATTTAAAAGTACCTATTATAGCTATTGTTATAGGTGAAGGTGGTAGCGGTGGTGCTTTAGCTCTTGGTGTTTCTGATAGAGTATGGATGTTAGAAAATTCTGTTTATTCTATATTATCTCCAGAAGGTTTTGCAAGTATATTATGGAAAGATGCAACAAAAGCACCAGAAGCTGCTGAGCTTATGAAAATAACAGCTAAAGACCTTTTAGAGCTTGGTATTATAGAAAAAGTTATACCAGAAGTAGATGGTGGTGTAGAAATGGACTTTATGTATACTGCCCACATTTTAAAAGAAGAACTTATTAAAGAAATAAACCATCTTCTAAAAATAGATAAAAACAAACTTTTAGATGATAGATATAACCGCTTTAGAAAAATGGGAGAATATGAAGAATTTTAAGTAAAAAATAAAATCATATCTTAATTGTATTTAATAAAGGCTTTCTATAATATAGATATGCCTTTATTATTATATATTAAAATTATTGAGGTGAACATATGAAAAATTTATTAATTATTATTGATTATCAATATGATTTTGTAGCAGATGATGGACTTTTAACTGCAGGGCAACAAGCTCAAAGTATAGAAAATAATATTTATAATTTAGCTAATAAATATATAAATAATAATGATGATATTTTGCTCACTCTTGATACCCATATTAAAGAAGAATGGGATATACACCCAGAGAGTAAAAGTTTTAGTATTCATTGTGAAAAAAATACAAAAGGGCACGCTCCTTATGGAAAAATTAAAAACATTTTATCTTATGAAAATGCTAAATCTTTAGAGAAAAAAGGTTATTGTCCTTTACCTAAGGATATTGAAAATATAATTAATACATATAATAATATAGAGCTCTGCGGTGTTGTTACAGATATATGTGTTTTACAAACGGCTATTTCACTTTATAATACTTGTGTTAATCTTGGTAAAAATATTAATTTTAAAGTAAATGTTGATGCTTGTGGGTATTTTAATAAATATGGTCACTCTTTTGCTATAGACTATATGAAAAATATTTTAGGTTTTGAAATTGTTTAAGGAGTATTTATGGATATTTGGGTAAAACTATATAGTTAAGATAAAATATCAAAATAGGTATACAATTATCTAATCTCTTACTAAAAATAATAATATTTATACAACAATTTATGTTATATATACTTATTCTTTATGTATATGTGTATAAATGTACAATATATTTAATTAGTGAGGTGCTTATTTAATGGAACAAAAATTTGCTATTGCGGTAAAATGCATTATAAAAAATGAAAATAATAAATATCTTATACTAGAAAAAACTAAAAATGAAGCTAAAAATGATAAAAGTGATAATTTATATGATATACCAGGTGGTAGAGTAGAATATGGTGAAGACATACCTAATGCTGTTATAAGAGAAGTTTTTGAAGAAACAGGTATATTATTAA
>CALWSN010000078.1 GCA_944384215.1 uncultured Clostridia bacterium
CATTAGGAGAGTTAAAGTTAAAAGTAGATTTAGGTAAGATGACAAGGTCAGACTTTGTTTTTAAAAGAGATGCTTTATTAAAAGATTTAACTAAAGAAGAAGAAAAAGAGTTAGAAAACTATACAGAGGACTATGTAGAGTTTGTAACAGAAACATATAACAAAGCATTAGCTAACTGTGAAGAAGCAGAAATATTAATAGAAGAAAGATTAGATTATTCTAAATATGCTAAAGAAGGCTTTGGAACAGGAGATGTAGTTATATGTGATTATGATAGTATTGAAATAATAGACCTTAAATATGGAAAAGGTGTAAAAGTAGATGCTTTTGAAAATTCACAACTAATGTTATATGGTTTAGGTGCTTTAGAAATATATGGAGATTTATTTGATATAAAAACAGTAAAAATGACAGTATTTCAGCCTAGACTAGATAATATATCTACTTATGAAATAGCTACACAAGATTTACTAAAATGGGGTAAAGAAGTAGTTTTTGATAAAGCAGAACAAGCTTTTGATGGTATTGGGGAGTGTAATTATGGCAGTCATTGTGATGATGGTTTTTGTAAAGCTAAACATTTATGCAAAACTTACACAGAACACCATACGCAAATTACAAAGTATGAAAGTAAACACCCTAGCTTAATGACAGATGATGAACTTGTAAATGCTTATGAGATAGCTTTATCTTATGACAAATGGGTTAAAAGTCTTAAATCTTACATATTACAAGAAATGTTAAAAGGTAAAAAATTACCTGGATTAAAATTAGTAGAAGGTAGAAGCAATAGAGTTTTTACAAATGAAGAAGATATAATAAAAGCTTTAAAAGATAATGGCTATGAAAAATCTGATTATATAGTTGAAAAAATTATATCTATAACAGATGCAGAAAAACTTTTAGGTAAAGCTAAATTTGAAGAAATTTTATCACCTTTTATAATGAAACCACCAGGAGCACCAACAGTTGCAAAAATTGAAGACAAAAGACCAGAATATAACTCAGCAGAATTAGACTTTCAAGATGTAGAGGTGTAGCCTATGGAAGAAAAATATAAAAAAATGATAGATGATAAAGTAGAAGAATACACTAAAAACAATGAAAAATTTGTTTTACTAGAAAATACAATAAGAGGTAAAAAGAGAGTGTTTTTAGTACCTTCTAAAAGATATAAACAATTAACTGCTAAACAAAAGAAGTTTTTAATGGAGGATAAATAAATGAAAAATAATAAAAGTACGTTAAACGGGACAAAAGTTATTACAGGTAAAGTAAGATTTTCTTATGCTTATGTATTTGAACCTAATGGAGATGGAGAAGATAAAAAATATAGCGTATCTTTAATTATACCAAAAGAAGATAAACTAACGATAAAAAATATTAAAGAAGCTATGAAAAATGCTTATGAAATAGGTAAAGAAACAAAGTTTCAGGGTAAAAAGATTAAAGATATATTTGCTATTTTACACGATGGGGACGAAGAAAGACCAGATGAGATAGCTTATGAAAATAGCTATTACATAAATGCTAGTTGTAGAACTAAACCAGGTATAGTTGATAAACACAAAAGACCTATAGAAGATACAACGGAATTTTACAGCGGTTGTTATGGTTTAGCATCTATAAACTTTTATCCTTACAACACTAATGGTAACAAAGGTATAGCTTGTGGACTTAATAACCTTATGAAACTTGAAGATGGTGAAAGTCTTGGTGGAAGAGCAAGTGCTGAAGATGATTTTGCGGGCTTTGGAGAAGAGCTAGACGACTTTGAAGATGAATTTGAAGATGATGACGATGATTTATTATAAAAGGTGAGTATATGAAATATCTAAGTATTGATATTGAAACATACTCAGATAAAGATTTAACAAAAGGCGGAGTTTACAACTATGTAGACTCTGCTAATTTTGAAATTTTATTATTTGGGTATGCTTTTGATGACGAAGAAGTTAAAATAGTAGATTTAAAAAATGGTGAAAAACTACCTAAAAAAGTATTAGATGCTTTAAATGATAAAAATATAATAAAAACAGCATACAATGCTAACTTTGAGAGAACCTGTATATCAAAACACTTCGGAATAGATTTAGCTTATGAAAGTTGGATATGTACAATGGTATGGGGTTTATCTATTGGGCTACCTTCTGGACTTGACAATGTAGCTAAAATATTAAATTTAGATGAGCAAAAAGACGCTAAAGGTAAAAACCTTATAAAATATTTTTCAATACCTTGTAAACCAACAAAGGTAAACGGTGGAAGAACAAGAAATTTACCAGAACACGACATAGAAAAATGGCAAACTTTTAAAGAATATTGCATACAAGATGTTGAGGTAGAAAGAGATTTAAGAAAATACTTATCAAACTTTGAAATGGTAGAAAGTGAAAAAGCACTATGGCTTTTAGACCAAAAAATAAATGACAATGGCGTAAGTGTAGATACAAAATTTATAGAAAAAGTTTTATTAATAGATGAGCTTAACACAAATAGAAACAATGATAGGCTAAGAGAAATAACAGGGCTTGATAACCCTAATAGTTTAGCACAATTAAAAGAATGGTTATCAAATAAATTAGGTTATGAAGTAGACAGTGTTACAAAGGAAAGTATACCTAAAATAGAAAAATCTACAAGAGATAAAGATGTTTTAGAAGTTTTAAGTCTTAGAAAAGAAAATGCTAAAACGTCTGTAAAAAAATATGAAGCTATGGCTAGAAGTGTTTGTAGTGATAATAAAATAAGAGGGCTTTTACAATTTTATGGAGCTAGCCGTACAGGGCGTTGGGCGGGGCGTATAGTACAAGTACAAAACTTACCCCAAAACCATTTAAGCAATATAG
>CALWSN010000079.1 GCA_944384215.1 uncultured Clostridia bacterium
CCCTTTTTTATTTGGTAGAGGTGGTGAAGAACTTGAGCTTTTAGAAAAAAACAATATACCATTTGAAGTTATAAATGGTATAACTTCTGCAATAGCAGTACCATCTTATAGCGGTATACCTGTTACCCATAGAGATTTTGTAAGCTCTTTACACATAATAACAGGACATACTAAAACTAATGATATTAATATAGACTTTAAAGCATTAGTTAAATTAAATGGAACTCTTATATTTTTAATGGGGTTATCTTCTTTAAACCTTATATGTAATGGGCTTATAAATGCTGGTATGGATAAAAATATGACGGTTTGCATTTTAGAAAAGGGAACTACTGCTAAACAAAGAAATATAAAAGGAACACTTAATAATATTTATGAAAAAAGTATACAACAACAAGCTAAAACACCAGCTATAATAGTGGTAGGCCAAGTTTGTAGCTTATCAGAAAAATTTGATTGGAGAAAGTATTTACCCCTTTCAAATACAAGAGTTTTGGTAACAAGACCTAAAGATGTAAGCTCTAATCTTTGTAATATGCTTAGAGAAAATGGTGCAGAAGTAATAGATTTACCTACAATAAAAACTTTACCTATACAAAATGATGAAATAAAAGAAACTTTTGATAATTTAGATTATGATTATATAGTTTTTACAAGCCCTAAAGGGGTAGAACAATTTTTTTATAATATGAAACTATATAAAAAAGATATAAGATGTTTATTTAATAAAAAAATAGCCGTTGTAGGCAATGCTACTAAAAATGCAGTAGAAGAAAAGGGTATATTTATAGATATTATACCTAAAAACTACTGTGGAAAAGAGTTAGCCTATGAGTTATTAAAACATATAAAAAATAGTGATAAAATTCTTATAGCTAGAGCAAAAGAAGGTAGCCAAGATATTTTAAATATATTAAAAGATAAAAATATTAAAGATTTACCTTTATATGAAACAAAATATGAAAAAGCTAATTTTATTAACTATACTTTTGATTATGATGATATAGTAACATTTACAAGTGCATCAACGGTAACAGGGTTTGTTAATTCTGTTAAGTATTATAATCTAGATTATAGCAAAATAAAAGCAGTATGTATAGGCAAACAAACAGAAGAAGAGGCTAAAAAATATAATTTTAAAACATTTGTATCTGATAAAGCTACGTTAGATAGTTTAGTTAAAAAAGTTATAGAAATATCTAAAAAGGAGATTTAGTATGAATAGAGGTAGAAGACTTAGACAAACTCAAAATATTAGAAATATGGTTAGTGAAACAAAAATAAATAAATCTTCTTTAATATATCCATTATTTATACAAGAAGGTAATAATATAAAAGAAGAAATTAAAGCTATGCCAGGGCAATTTAGATATAGTGTAGATAAAGTAAATTTTGAAATAGAAAAACTTTTAAAAATGGGTATAAATAATTTTATATTATTTGGTATACCAGATAAAAAAGATTGTTGTGGTAGCCAAGCTTATGCAGAAGATGGCATTATACAAAAATCTTTAAGAGAAATAAAAAGAAACTTTAATGAAATAACTTGTATAACAGATGTTTGTATGTGCGAATATACAGACCACGGACATTGTGGAATATTAGATAAAAATAATATAGTAGATAATGATAAAACTATAAAAATATTAGGCAAAATAGCAACAAGTCATATAGAAGCAGGAGCAGATATTATAGCACCTTCTGATATGATGGATGGGCGTATTAAAAAAATAAGAAAAGCATTAGATGAAAAAGGATTTATAAATACACCTATTATAAGCTATGCCGTAAAATATGCCTCTGCTTTTTATGGACCTTTTAGAGAGGCGGCAGATTCTGCTCCGTCTTTTGGTGATAGAAAAACTTATCAAATGGATTATAGAAATAGAAATGAGGCTTTAAAAGAGGCTTTATATGATATAGAAGAAGGTGCAGATATAATAATGGTTAAGCCTGCTCTTAGCTATTTAGATATTATACGAGATATAAAAAACAATATTAATTTACCTGTATGTGCTTATAGCGTTAGCGGAGAATATTCTATGATAAAGATAGCAGGAGCTAACAATATAATAGATGAAGATAAATTTATTATAGAAACTACAACGAGTATGTATAGAGCAGGGACAGATATTTTAATAACATATTTTGCTAAAGAGCTTGCAAAATTTATAGATGAAGGAAGGATATAATATGAGTATTTTTGATATAGCTAATAAATATATACCAGGAGGGGTAAATAGCCCTGTTAGAGCTTTTAAATCGGTAAATTTAGAACCTATATTTATAGAAAAAGCTAATAAAGCATATTTATATGATATAAATGGTAAAGAATATATAGATTATGTTTGCTCTTGGGGTCCTATGATACTTGGACATAATAACGAACAAATAAGAAATAACGTTATTAAAGCTTGTGAAAATGGGCTTAGCTATGGAGCTGCTACAAAACTAGAAGTTGATATGGCTAAGTTTATATGTGAAAATGTTGAACATATAGAAAAAATAAGAATGGTTAATTCTGGCACAGAAGCCGTTATGAGTGCTATTAGACTTGCAAGAGGTTATACAGGTAAAGAAAAAGTAATAAAATTTGACGGGTGTTATCACGGGCATAGTGATTCTATGCTTATACAAGCAGGCTCTGGTCTTATGACAGAGGGCATACCTGATAGTAGCGGTGTTACTAAAAATTGTACAATAGATACTATAAGTATACCTTATAACAATTTAGAAATACTAGAAGAAGTTTTTAAAAAGCATAGTGATAATATAGCTTGTGTTATATTAGAACCAGTTGGAGCTAATATGGGAGTTGTGTTACCAAACGACAACTTTTTAAAAGGTATAAGAGATTTGTGTGATACATATAAAAGTTTATTAATATTTGATGAAGTTATTACTGGTTTTAGGCTTGGGTTTGGTGGTGCTAGCCAGTATTTTAATATTACCCCAGACTTAGTTACTTATGGTAAAATAATAGGAGCAGGTATGCCTGTTGGGGCTTATGGTGGTAAAAAAGAAATAATGGATATGATAGCTCCTAATGGCTCTGTTTATCAAGCAGGTACTTTAAGCGGTAATCCTATTGCCATGACAGCAGGTCTTACTCAACTTAAAATATTAAAAGAAAACAAAAATATTTATGATAATATAAATAATATGTCTAAATATTTATTTGAAAATATAAAAGATATTATAACAAGAAATAATATAGAATGTAGTGTAAACTATATAGGTTCTTTAGGTAGTATATTTTTTACAAAAGAAAATGTATATGATTATATATCTGCTAAAAAATCAGACACTAAAAAGTATGCTAATTATTTTAAAAATATGTTAGATAATGGTATATATATAGCACCAGCTCAGTTTGAGGCAATGTTTATAAGTAGTGAACATAATAAAGACATTATAGATAAAACTTTAAATATTATAGAATATAGCTTAAAAAATATAAAATAAAAATATAGATTATAATAAAAAAGTATGGTAAAATAATATAAACTAAAAAATAATAATATATTATAACGGAGGTTGTTATGGACAGAGCCTTACCAAAGCACATAGCCATTATTATGGACGGTAATGGTAGATGGGCAAAAAAAAGACTTTTACCTAAAAAAATGGGACATAAGGCAGGAGCAGACGCACTAAAAAAACTTCTTGAAAAGGTTGAAAAAACAGATATAGAGCATATAACAGTTTATGCTTTTTCTACTGAAAACTGGAAAAGAGAAAAACAAGAAGTAGACGACTTAATGAAACTTTTAAAAGACTATATAGGTCAATATATAAAAGATAACGATACAAATAACCTAAAAATAGACACAATAGGAGATATTAGTGTTTTAAGTGAAGATTTACAAAAAGATTTAGCTTATTTAAAAGAAATATCTAGCAAAAAAACAGGGCTTAACTTACATATAGCATTAAATTATGGCGGTAGAGATGAAATAGTAAGAGCTATAAAAAATATAGCTAATGATGTAAAAAATAATAATATATCAATAGATAATATAACAGAAAGCCTTGTTTCTTCTTACCTAGACACAAAAGAATATAACGACCCAGAGCTTATAGTAAGAACTAGTGGAGAGCTTAGAACAAGTAACTTTTTAGTGTGGCAATCTGCTTATAGTGAGTTTTATTTTAGTGATAAACTTTGGCCAGATTTTACATTTGAAGATTTACAACAAGCAATTAATGCTTATCAAAAAAGAGAAAGGCGCTTTGGCGGTAGGTTAGATAGTTAATGTTAGTTAGAATAATATCTAGTTTAGTTTTATTTCCTATACTATTTGCTTTAGTATATTATGGAGGTTTACCTTTAAAAATAGGTACTATGTTTGTATCTATTGTAGGTATGTATGAATTTTATAAAGCAATATGTAAAAAAATAATGCCTATACATTATTTAGGAGTTATTTTTGCATTAATCTATTTATTAGTTTTAGATACTGTATTTTTTCAAATATCAGACTTAATAGTAGGTATATTTTTATTATTAAGTTTAATATTTATGGTATTTAATTATAAAAATATAAGTATATTTGATGTAGCTTTAACCTTTTTTGGTGTTTGTTATATACCACTTATGTTTTCTACTATATACTTAATAAGAGGGTTTGAATACGGTAATTATACGGTATGGTTACCTTTTATATGTGCTTGGGCTTGTGACACAGGTGCATATTTTATAGGTATAACACTTGGTAAACATAAACTAACACCTGAGCTTAGCCCTAAAAAAACAATTGAAGGTGCAATAGGTGGGGTTGTATTTTCGGCAGTATTTTGCGGTATATATGGTATATTTATAGCAAGTAGAGAAGTAGAAATAGAGCATATTTTTAATAACAACACCGTTACTATTATTAGTTTTGTTTTACTTGGCATAATAGGCGCTATATTTGCACAGTTTGGAGACTTAACAGCATCTGCTACAAAAAGAAGATTTAACATAAAAGATTATGGAAAGCTTATACCAGGACACGGTGGAATATTAGACCGTTTTGATAGTGTTATTTTTACAGCAGGTATTTGTTATGTTCTTCTTAAAATAATAGAAATTTATAATGTTTTTGTTTAATATTTTGGAGGATATATGAATAAAAATATAGTTATATTAGGTTCTACTGGCTCTATTGGCACACAAGCATTAGAGGTTGTAGAAAATTTAAAAAATATAAATATTATTGGCTTATCTACAAATACTAATATAGGTATTTTAGAAGAACAAATAAGAAAATATAAGCCTATGTATGCTTGTGTTATGGATATTGAAAAAGCTAATATTTTAAAAGAAAATATTAAAGACACTAATACACAAGTTTTGACAGGTGAAGAAGGACTTATTAAGCTTGCTACTTTAGACAATATAGAAATGGTTTTAAACTCGTTAGTAGGTAATATTGGACTTTTGCCTACAATATACGCTATAAGAGCAAAAAAACATATAGCACTTGCTAATAAAGAAACTTTAGTATCTGCAGGTGAGCTTGTTATGAAAGAGGCTAAAAAATATGGTGTTAATATATATCCTATTGATAGTGAGCATTCTGCTATTTTTCAATGTTTACAAGGTAATAAATATGAAGAAATAGAAAAAATTATATTAACAGCATCTGGTGGGCCTTTTAGAGAACATACAAGCCTTGAAAATGTTACACTTAAAGAAGCTTTAAACCACCCTAACTGGTCTATGGGTAAAAAAATAACAATAGATTCTGCAACACTTATGAACAAGGGTCTTGAAGTTATAGAGGCTAAATGGCTTTTTAATGTAGATATAGACAAAATAGATGTTATTATACACCCACAAAGTATAATACATTCTATGGTAGAATATAAAGATAGTGCTATTATGGCACAGCTTGGTACACCAGATATGAAAGTACCTATACAATATGCCTTAGCTTATCCTAATAGAACAAAAAACGATTTTGAAAAGTTAGATTTATTAAAACATAATAATTTAACTTTTAAAAAACCTAACTATGAGCTTTTTCCTTGTTTAAAATATGCTTTTGATGCTATAAAAATAGGTGGTACTATGCCTTGTGTTTTAAATGCAAGCAACGAGATAGCAGTGGAATATTTTTTAAATGAAAAAATAAAATTTACTGATATACCTAAAATTGTATATAAAACAATGGAAGAGCATAAAAGTAAAAATAAGCTAGATTATAGCTTAGATGATGTTTTACAAGCAGACAAATTTGCAAGAGAGTTTGCTAAAAATTTAATTTTATCAAATAATTTTTAATATAAATTATAATGAGGTGAAAATTTGGGATTAATAATAACAATTTTAATATTTGGCTTTATTATATTAATACACGAATGGGGTCATTTTATTGTTGCTAGAAAAAGTGGCGTTTTTGTAGAAGAATTTGCAATAGGTATGGGTACAAAGCTATGGAGTAAAGAAAAAGATGGAACTTTATATTCTATAAGGCTTTTTCCACTTGGTGGTTATTGCAAGATGAAAGATGAAGATACAGCAGGTAATGACCCTGATAGCTTTTCTAATGCTACTATGCCTAAAAAATTTGCTATAATATTTGCAGGGGCTTTTATGAACTTTGTGTTAGCTTTAGCTATATTTATAGGCATAGCATTTTTTAGCGGTAGTGCTACTACAACAGTTAGAGAAGTAACAGAAGGCTCTCCTGCCCAAGAAGCAGGCATACAGTCTGGTGATATAATATATAAAGTAAATGGTAAAAGAGTAAGAAGCTTTGAAGATTTAAGCTTTAAAATATCAGGGCTTAATAACACAGATAAATCTAATGAGAAAGTTGAAATAACTATAAAAAGAGATAATGAATTATTAACATTTTTATTAACTCCTAAATATGATGAAAATTTACAACGTAACTTAATAGGTATATCACCATTATTAAAAAATGGGCTTTTTGCTAAAGACATTGAAGGTATAGAAAAAAATACATTTTTTGGAACTATACGTGATGGATATTTTAATATGATATTTACTATAAAAGTAACAATTATAGGGGTTATAGAGCTTTTTACTGGTGGTATAGGCATTGACCAAATGATGGGACCTATTGGTATAACACCAGTTATTGATAGCCAATATGAAAGTGCTATGCAAGTAAGCGTTGGAGCTACTATTTTAACTATGCTTAATATAATGGCTTTACTTAGTGCTAACATAGGTGTATTTAATCTTTTACCTATACCTGCACTTGATGGCGGTAGAATAGTTTTTTTAGCTATTGAGGCTATAAGAGGTAAGCCTATATCTCCAGAAAAAGAAGGTATGGTACATTTTGTTGGTTTTGTTCTTTTAATGGGCTTTGGTATATTTATAGCCTTTAAAGATTTGATTAATATATTTTAAATTATAGTCCTTGTTTGTTTATCAAATAAGGACTATTATACAATACAAAAGGAAGTGATTTTTTTGATAGATTTCATAAAAAGAAAACAAACAAGAGAAATATCTATTGGTAATGTTAAAATAGGTGGCAACAACCCTATTGCTATACAGTCTATGTGTAATACAGATACTAGAGATGCAAAGGCCACAATAGACCAAATAAAAAGGTTACAAGAAGAAGGGTGTGAAATAATAAGAGTTGCAGTGCCTGATATGGAGGCTTGTGATGCTATTAAAGAAATAAAAAAGGGGATAAAAATACCTCTTGTTGCCGATATTCATTTTGATTATAGGCTTGCTTTAAAGGCTATGGAAAATGGTATTGATAAAATAAGAATAAACCCTGGTAATATAGGCGACGAAGAAAGAATAAAAGCTGTTATAACAATGGCTAAAGAAAGAAATATACCTATAAGAATAGGTGTAAATTCTGGCTCGTTAGAAAAGGATATTTTACAAAAATATGGTGAAGTTACACCTAAAGGGCTTGTTGAAAGTGCTTTAAGACATGTTAAAATAGTAGAAAAATATGATTATAACAATATTGTAGTATCTATAAAAGCATCTAATGTGCCATTTAGTATGCAAACTTATTCTATATTGTCAAACGAAATAGACTATCCTTTACACCTTGGTATAACAGAAGCTGGTACTGTTTGGAGCGGTGCTATAAAGTCGGCAGTAGGTATAGGTTCTATTTTAAGTATGGGGATAGGAGATACTATAAGAGTATCTTTAACAGGTGACCCTGTAGAAGAAATAAAAACTGCTAAAGAAATTTTAAAATCTTTAGGTCTTAGAAAGTTTGGCATAGAGTTTGTATCTTGTCCTACTTGTGGCAGAACAGAGGTTGACTTAATATCTATTGCTAATAAAGTAGAACAAGAATGCAAAAAAATAAATAAAAATTTAAAAGTTGCTGTTATGGGCTGTGCTGTTAATGGACCTGGCGAAGCTAAAGAAGCCGATATAGGTATAGCAGGTGGCAAAGGCTATGGACTTATATTTAAAAAGGGTGAAATATTAAAAAAAGTGCCAGAAAATGAGCTTATACCAGAGCTTTTAAAACTTATAAATGAGTTATAATTTGGAGTGATTTTTTTGGAAGATAAAAAATTTTCTAATGTTTTTTCTAAAATAAAATTATCTGCTAATGTAAAAACTGTTCTTAGAAATACTACTGTTTCTAGTATAAAAATAAATAAAAATTTGTGTCTTGCAGAAATATTTTTACAAAGCGATAAAATAATAAATGAAAATTGCTTAAAAGATTTTGAAGAAGATATATTTGATAATTTTAACTTTTTAAAAGAAGTAAAAATATATTTAAAATATGTTTTAGACGATTTAACACCAAAAGAAAAAATAGAAAAAATATGGGGCAATATAATAACTATTATAAAAGAAAAAAGCCCTATATGTTTTCCTATTTTTAAAGATGCTACCTTTGAAATAGAAGAAAATATATTAAATATAAGTTTATATAAAAAAGGTGCTTTTATTTTTAAATCTAAAAAAATAGATAATATTATAGAAAATATTATAAAAGATAGATTTAATATTAATATGTTTGTAAAATTTATAGATGTAGACACTGGTGTTGATAATAGAGAACAAAAAAATGATGAGCTAAAAGAGCTTATAGCAAAGGCTTTAGAAACAACAACTACAACTAATACTTATGAACAACCGAGTGAAAATAAACCACAAGAAATAAACAGATTTAGAAAAGTTAAAAGGTTATCTTTAAAAATAAAAGAAACAATAGATGAAGACATAAGCATAATAAAAGATTCGGTAAATGATGGCGAAACAATAGTTATAAAAGGTAAAATATTTGGTATAGACATAACAGAAACTAAAAAAGGAAAATATATTGTAAAAGTTGATATAACAGATATGACTGATTCTGTTAGTTTTAAATTTTTTACAGAGCCTGAAGATTTTAAAGAAGATTATAGTGGTATTATTAAAAAAGGCAATTTTGTTATAGTAAAAGGTGAAATAAGATATGATGAATATATGAAAGAGCTTATATTAGCACCTATGGAAATTTGCCTTTCAAGTCCACCAGAGTCTAAAATGGACAATAGTAGTGAAAAAAGAGTAGAGCTACATTTACATACACAAATGAGCAAAATGGATGCAGTAACGCCTGTTAAAGATATGATAAAAAGAGCAAGTGATTGGGGGCATAAGGCAATAGCTATTACTGACCACGGGGTGGTACAGGCTTTCCCTGATGCTATGGATATGGCAAGAAAGCTAGGTATAAAAGTTTTATATGGTGTGGAAGCTTATCTTGTAGACGATTTATCTAGTGTTGTACAACACAGTAAAAACCAAAACTTGTTAGATGAATATGTTATATTTGACTTAGAAACAACAGGGCTTAATAGAGAACATAATAGAATAATAGAAATAGGGGCAGTTAAAGTTAAAAATGGTGAGATAATAGACAGATTTTCTACTTTTATTAATCCCCACGAAAAGTTAAGTGAAGACATTGTTAAATTAACAAATATAACAGATGATATGCTTATAGACGCTCCAGAAGAAAGTGAAATGTTACCTAAATTTTTTGAGTTTTTTGGTAGTAGTGTGTTAGTTGCTCACAATGCTAAGTTTGATATGGGATTTATTAAAAAATGGGCAGAAAGAAATAACAGAAAAATAGAAAATACTGTTTTAGATACTGTTGGTTTATCACGAACAATATTTCCTGATATGGCAAAGCATACCCTTAATGTAATTGCTAAAAAGCTTGATATATCTTTAGAAAATCATCATAGAGCAGTAGATGATGCAGAGGCAACGGCACATATATTTATAAAATTTGTAGAAATATTACAAAATAAATATAATGTTAATAATCTTGATGGAGTAAACGAGCTAGCAAGAACTAATATAGACGTAAAAAAATTAAGACCTAATCACGCTATAATTCTTGTGAAAAATCAAAAGGGGCTTAGAAATTTATATGAGTTAATATCTAAATCAAATTTAGATTACTTTTTTAGAGACCCACGAATACCAAAAAGCGAATTTTTAAAGCTTAGAGAAGGGCTTATTATAGGTACGGCTTGTGAAAATGGAGAGTTTTATCAAGCAGTATTAAATAATGCAGATGATGATGAAATAGAAAAACTTGCTAATTTTTATGATTATTTTGAAATTCAACCAACAGGTAACAATGAATTTTTAATAGAAAATGAAAAAGTATCTAACATTAATAGCATAGAAGATTTACAAAATATAAATAAAAAAATTATAGACTATGGTAAAAAATATAATAAGCTAGTAGTAGCTACTTGTGATGTACATTTTTTAGATAAAGAAGATGCATATTTTAGAAAAATAATAATGGCATCTAAAGGCTTTAAAGATGCAGATAATCAACCTCCTTTATATTTTAGAACAACGCAGGAAATGCTTGAAGAGTTTTCTTATTTAGGAGAAGATTTAGCTTATGAAGTGGTAGTGAAAAATACTAACCTTATAGCAGATATGATAGAAGAAGTTTTACCTATACCAGATGGTACATTTCCACCAGAGATAGAAGGCTCTGATAAAGAGCTAACAGATATAACAATGACAAAAGCTAAAAGCATATATGGTGAAGAATTACCTAAAATAGTTAAAGATAGGCTAGAAAGAGAGCTTAATTCTATTATAAAAAATGGCTTTGCTGTACTTTACATAATAGCTCAAAAAATAGTTTGGAACTCTAATGATAATGGTTATATAGTAGGCTCTAGGGGGTCTGTTGGTTCATCTTTTGCCGCTACTATGGCAGGGATAACAGAGGTTAACCCATTATCCCCACATTATTTTTGTAAAAACTGTAAATATTCTGATTTTGAATCTGAAGATGTGTTAGCTTATGCAGGTAACTCTGGTTGGGACTTACCTGATAAAGAGTGTCCAGTATGTGGAACTATGTTATCAAAAGACGGACACGATATACCTTTTGAAACATTTTTAGGTTTTGAAGGAGACAAAGAGCCTGATATAGATTTAAACTTTTCAGGAGAGTTTCAAGCACAAGCACACCAATATACAGAAGAGCTTTTTGGAACAGGTTTTGTATTTAAAGCAGGTACAATAGGTACTCTTGCCGATAAAACTGCTTATGGTTATGTTAAAAAATATGCTGATGAAAGAAATATGAAAATAAGCGGAGCAGAGATAAACAGGCTAGTAGAAGGTTGTGTAGGTATAAAAAGAACAACAGGACAACACCCAGGTGGGCTTATGGTTGTGCCTAATACTAAAAGTATATATGATTTTTGTCCTGTACAAAGACCAGCAGATGACCCAACATCTAACGTTATAACTACTCATTTTGACTATCATTCTATAAGTGGGCGTATATTAAAACTAGACCTACTAGGGCACGACGTACCAACTATTTTGCGTATGTTAAAAGACTTTACAGGTTTTGACCCACTTAACACGCCTATGGACGATAAAGCTACAATGTCTTTATTTACTTCTCCTAATGCTTTAGGGGTAACCGTAGAAGATATAGACTGTGATACAGGTTCTTTAGGTCTTCCTGAGTTTGGTACACCTTTTGTTATACAAATGCTTATGGACACTAAGCCTAATAGCTTTTCAGACCTTGTTAAAATATCGGGGCTTTCTCACGGGACAGATGTGTGGTTTAATAACGCTCAAGAGCTAATAAAAAATAATGTTGCAACTCTTAAAGAAGTTATACCTACAAGGGACGATATTATGGTTTATCTTATTTTAAAAGGAGTTGAAAATAAACTTGCTTTTACAATAATGGAATCTGTAAGAAAAGGTAAAGGATTAACACCAGAGTTTGAACAATCTATGATTGATAAAAATGTTCCAGATTGGTATATAGAATCTTGTAAAAGAATAAAATATATGTTCCCTAAAGGTCACGCCGTAGCTTATGTTACCAATGCTTTTAGAATGGGATATTTTAAAATAAATTATCCTTATGCTTTTTATGCTAGTATATTTTCTGTTAAAGTAGAAGACTTTGACTATGATTTAATGTGTTTTGGTTTAGATAAAGTGCAAGTTGCTATAAAAGAAATACAAGCTCTAGGTAAAGGAGCTACAACAAAAGAAAAAACAAAGCTTGTTGTTTTAGAGCTTGTTAGAGAAATGTATAAAAGAGGGTTAAAGTTTACTAAAATGGATTTATATAAATCTAAAGGGTTTAAATTTGATGTTACAGAAGAAGGACTTTTGCCACCATTATGTTGTGTTCAGGGGTTAGGTGAACAAGCTACACAAAATATTGTAGATGCTAGAGAAAATGGCGAATTTGATACTATCGAAAATCTTGTAGAAAGAACAAAAATAAGTAAAACTGTTGTAGAAATATTAAAACAAAATGGGGTGCTACAAGGTATACCAGATACTAATCAGCTTACTTTATTTGCATAATTTAGCATTAATATATAATAATAGACAATTAAATATATAAATTATTTATATTGAAACAATTATATATTAATGTTATTATGTATATGTAAAGTATATTTTTAGTAAAGGAGAGATATTATGTTAAAAAAAGTTTTATCAATTTTAACATTGTCAACAGTATTAGTATCTTCATTTAATTTTAATACTTTTGCAAATACTAACAAAAATGATGAAGTAACAATACAATTGTTGGCTACAAGCGATATTCATAACAAATTTTATCCTTATGAATATGCTATAAACGAAGAAAGCAAATCTGGTAGCTTAGCTCAGATAGCAACAGCTATAAATGAGCTAAAAACAGACAACACAATTATTATTGATGCAGGAGATACTATTCAAGATAATTATTCTGAACTGTTTTTAAATGATGAAATAGTACCTATGATTGCTGGTATGAATGCTATTGGTTACGATATTTGGACTTTAGGTAATCACGAGTTTAATTATGGTATGGAGTTTTTGGACAAAGTTATAAAATCAAGTAAAGCTAAAGTTTTAACAGGTAATGTTTATAAGCCAGATGGTACACCTTTAGCAGAAGATTACACTATAATAGAAAAAAATGGCGTTAAAGTTGGTATAATTGGTATGGTTACACCTAATATAGTAAAATGGGATGCAGAAAAGCTAGAGGGATATAAAGTTACAGACCCATTAGAAGAAATTAATAAAGCAGTTGATGAACTTAAAGATAAAGTTGACGTGATAGTTTCTGTTAATCATATGGGTGAAAGTAATGAATATGATGTAAAAAATTCTGGTGTAGATGATATAGCTAATGGCTCTAAAGATGTAGATGTTATTATAGCTGCTCACGAACATAAAGAAGTGCAAAAAGTATTAAATGATATTTTAATAGTTGAAAATAAAAGCAGTGGTTCAACTATTGCTCAAGTTAATATAACTCTTAAAAAAGATGATAACGGTAAATATCAAGTAATAGATAAAAATTCAAATATTATTGATGTGTCTAAATATGAGCCAGACCTACAAATTTTAGAAGAGTTAAAAAGTTATGATGAAAGAGCAAAAAAAGATGCAAGCACTATAATAGGTAAGCTAGAAGGTGGTGACCTTGCACCTAAAAATGAAATAAATGGTATAGCACAAGGTTATATACAAGATACTGCTCTTGTAGACTTAGTTAATGAAGTACAATTATATTATACTGGTGCAGATGTTTCTGCTGCGGCATTATTTAGTGCTACTGCTAATATGTATGAAGGAGATATTAAAAAAAGTGATACTTCTTTAATTTATAAATTCCCTAATACATTATATGTTTTTGAAATGACAGGTAAACAACTTAAACAATATATGGAATGGTCGGCATCATATTTTAATCAATATAAAGAAGGGGACTTAACAATATCTTTTGACCCAGAAAGCAGAGGTTATTTATATGATATGTTCTCTGGTGTAAACTATGATATAAATATTTCAAAAGAAGTTGGTAACAGAATAGAAAATCTTACTAAAAAAGATGGTACACCAGTTAAAGATACAGATATATTTAAAGTTACAGTAAATAATTATAGAGCTAATAGCCAAATTTTATCAGATGTTATCTATAAAAATGGTGATAATCCTAAACTTTTAGAAATAGATGTTAGAGGAGATTTAGGAGGAGTTCGTGAGCTTATAGCTGACTATATACAAAATGTTAAAAAGGGTAAAATTACACCTAATGTAGATAACAATTGGAAAATAGTTGGAAATGATTGGAACCAAGAGTTACATAAAAAAGCAGTAGAACAAATTAACTCTGGTAAAATTAAATTAGATAAATATAACAATAAATCTATTACTGTAAATGATTTACAAAATATAGATAATAATACAAACAATAATAATGTAAAAGTTATTAATAAAAAAGTTAAAAAAGTATCTTAAAATAAAAACACCAGATTTATCTGGTGTTTTTATTTATGTTATAAAATATTTACTATTCTAAATAATCTCTAAGTTTTTTGCTTCTGCTAGGGTGTCTAAGTTTTCTTAATGCTTTTGCTTCTATTTGTCTTATTCTTTCTCTAGTAACGTTAAACTCTTTACCAACTTCTTCTAAAGTTCTAGCTCTACCGTCATCAAGACCAAATCTTAAACGTAAAACTTTTTCTTCACGGTCTGTAAGAGTATCTAAAACTTCTATAAGTTGCTCTTTTAATAATGTAAATGCAGCAGCATCTGAAGGTGCTGGCACATCTTCATCTGGTATAAAATCACCAAGGTGGCTATCTTCTTCTTCACCAATAGGTGTCTCTAAAGATACAGGCTCTTGAGCAATTTTTCTTATTTCTCTAACTTTTTCTATTGGCATATCCATTTCTTTTGCAAGCTCTTCATCAGAAGGTTCTCTGCCAAGTTCTTGTAAAAGTTGTCTTGATATACGAATAAGTTTGTTAATAGTTTCTACCATATGAACAGGTATTCTTATTGTTCTAGCTTGGTCTGCAATAGCTCTTGTTATAGCTTGTCTAATCCACCAAGTAGCATAATTACTAAATTTAAAACCTTTTTTATAATCAAACTTTTCAACAGCTTTTATAAGACCTAAATTACCTTCTTGTATAAGGTCTAAAAATAACATACCTCTACCTACATATCTTTTGGCAATGCTTACAACTAATCTAAGGTTTGCTTCTGCTAAGCGTTTTTTAGCCATTTCATCACCATCTGCCATTCTTCTAGCAAGCTCCATCTCTTCATCTGGACTAAGAAGGTCTACTTTACCTATTTCTTTTAAATACATTCTAACGTGGTCATCAATATTTATGCTAGCGTCTATAAGGCTTAAATCCATATCTTTTTCAAAATTTTCAAGCCCTTCTAAAGAGTCTAGTCCATCAATATCATCTAAAGAATCCATAAGCTCATCTTTAGTATCTTCCATTAATGTTATATCAATAACTTCAATATTTTGAGACTCTAGATATTCATAAATTTTATCTAAATGTTCTGGGTCTAAATCTATATCAGATAAAATTTTCATCATATCTTTATATTTTATAATTCCTTTTTTCTTTTTACCTAAAGAAACAAGCTCTTTAATCTTATTAGCAAATAAGGTTTCATCTATTGGTTTCAATTTTTTTACTTCCTTTCAAAATTAAATATTTATATATAATTTTTCAAATAATTTTTTATCTTTTAATGCACCTTGAACTTTTTCTACATCATTACTTTCTAAAATTATTTTATCAAAATATGCTTTTTTTATTATCTTTATTTGGTCATTTATAACTTTTTCTAATTTATCATTATTAGAAAAATCTATTTTTAACATAAAAACTTTAGATATTTGTTTTTGCTCTTCTATATCTTCAAATTTTAAAGCAATTTCGGCAGGATATATAGGTTTATTTTGTTCATTTAAATCAAATATTAATTTTGCAAGCTTAACATATACATTATCTAAAAAATCGTCTGGAGTAATATATTGTTTTAATATATTATACATATTAACATTTGTAGCTAAAATATATAATATACTTTGCCTTGCTTCATCTAATTTATTATTTTGTATAGAATGTTTTGGTTTTTTATTAGTTATTTTTGGTATATTATTGTTTGTTGATAAAACAATATTAACCTCTTCATATATGGCTTCTTTAGATATTTTAGTTATTTGGCTAGCTTCATTTATAAAAACATCTCTTTCTACTGGGCTAGAAAGGGAAGATATAATTTTAGATACTTCTTTTGTAAATTCTACTTTTTGTATAGGGTCGTTAAG
>CALWSN010000080.1 GCA_944384215.1 uncultured Clostridia bacterium
CACCTAACTGTAAATCTTTTGTAAATTGTTTAGCAATATCAACAGCCTTATCCATATTTAAATTAAAGCTATATTGTTTGTTACCATTTTCTAGGTTTTTAACGCTACCATCTAAAATAATTTCTTCATCTAATAAATCATTTGCACTAATAGTATTAGATAGTTGCATAACTTCATCAAGATCTAAATCAAGCTTAAATTTAACCTCTGTTCCATCTACATTTTGGTTCATATACATTTTACCATCTTTGTAGAACATTTTTTGCTCAATAACTTGTTTATCTCCCAAAAATTCAGTGGTATTTTTTTGCTCTGTATACATACTTACTTTATCTTTCATGTCTATAGTTGTTGTGTTTACTATATCCATTTTCATAGATAAACTGTCAGTACCATCAGACATAGTAAAGTTCATTTTGCCAGTTGTATCAATAGTAGCATTTTTAATATTATTAGATACTTCTGATAATTGTTTATAAGCTTCTACTGCTTGAGCTTTGTCTAATTTAGTTACACCTTCACTTTGTGTTGTATTATTGTTTGCATTAGCATTTGTTTTAATATGTGTTACTTTACTATTAGCATCGTATGAAACATTATATCCTAAGTTTTCTGATATAAAGCGTACTGGTAAATATGTTTTATCTTTTACAACTATTGTACCAACTTTGTCATTTTCCTTATCAATAGCTACAATTTTTCCATTTACAACTGCTTTATTTTCATTTACTGGTAATTGAATTTTGCCACCATCTAAAGCAACTATTTTTTGTTCAGAAACATAGCCTACTTCTAAACCTAAAGCATCTCCAATCTCTCTAACTGGTAAATATAGTCTATTTTCATATACTATGCTACCTTCTTTAAGCTCTACTTGTTTGTCATTTACAAAAACTTTTTGATTATTATCTGCTAAAATTTCTGTTGGGCTTTGTATTCTATTCTTCTTAGCCTCTTTAATCTCCATAGCTTGTGTAATTTCTATTGTTTTTGTTTGATCAGCAAAAACACTTGTACTACAAGAGAAAATAGTAGTAGCAGATAATATTATAGCGATAAATTTTTTCATTTAATACACTCTCCTTTTGTAATTAAAAATTATATACATTATTTATGTACATTAAATTTAACATATATATACTATAAAGTCAACTTATTTATTTTCATATATTATAAAAAATTAATATTATTAAAATATAAATATATAAATTTTTATTTGTAATGCCAAAAAATACTTAATTGTTTACATTAATAAATTATAATGTTAAAATATTTATAATTAATATTTATATAAAATAATTGGAGATTTTTATGTCAAAAAATAATCTTATTATAGCTTTTTCATCAGATAAAATATGTAACAATATTATATCTATCCTTACCAAAAATGGTATAAACTACGATTATGTTTGTAAAAGTGGTGCTACTCTAAGAAAATGCTGTTCTTATTATGAAAATGGAATTATACTATGTGGCACAACATTTATAGACGAATCTATCCATAATATAATAGAAGATTTTTATGAAAGCTTTATTTTTATATTATTAGGTAGCATAGATAAAATAAATATATATAATGATGAAAAAGTATATAAACTATGCACCCCTATAAAATCTGAAGACATTATATCTGCCATAGATATAGCATATTATAAAAATATAGAAAATATAAAATTAAAAAATTATAAAATTTTAGAACAAGCAAAAAGTTTATTAATTAAAAATTATAATTTATCAGAAGAAAAGGCACATAAATATATACAAAAGAAAAGTATGAATAGTGGTAAAAAAAATATTGATATAGCAAAGATTATTTTAAAAAAATATGAAAAATAGTGTGATTTTATTATCACACTATTTTTCATATTCTATTATTGAGATAAAACTCTTTTTGCACCATAGTAAGTTTTTAAAGCATAGTCACTCTTTAAACTAGATATAATAACACCTTGGTTTTTACTATCTGTGCAATGTATGTATTGGTCATTACCTATATATATACCAACGTGAGATATCTGTGTGTTACCACCTGTATTAAAAAATACTAAATCTCCTACCGCTAAATTTTTCTTATCAACTGGTGTACCATTTAAATATTGGTCTCTAGAAACACGGTTAAGGTTTATACCAAAATTTTTAAATACAGCATATGTAAATCCAGAACAGTCTGTCCCAACATTAAGATTTGTACTACCGTATATGTAAGGTTTACCTAAATGTAATTTAGCAAAATTTACAACATTATCCCCAGTAACATTTGAGCTGACAGTTTGTTGCTGTTCCTTTTTATCTGTAATAGTACCAAATTGAGAGCTTATATATCCAGATTTACCGTTGTATTTAACCTTTAACCAACTACCACTATCTTGTAATAAATCTACATATGTACCAGCAGGTATAACTGCTAAAACTTGAGATGATGTAGATGCATTTTGTCTAAGGTTAAGCCCACTACTTGATGTTATTTTAACATATTTTCCTGTTGGCTTGTCTTGATTTTGTGTATTATTTTCAACTGGCTTTTCTTCTGGATTAGAGCTAACCAGATAAATATTTTCTATATAACCTATTCTTTCATCAAAAAATATTTGGGAAAAGCTACCTTCTTGTTTACCTATTACAACCGTAGAACCTGTTGGTATAGAACCTATTGCACTACTTTTATTAGATGCTTGCGAATAAACAGGTACATAATTTGATTTTTGATTAGTAACTTTTGCAAATTTTGTTGTAACATAGTTATTATCTGTAAAAGATATTCTAAAAACAGAATCTAAGCTACTCATTTTAGATATTGCTTCTCCATTATTAGATGATATAACAGATATGTCATTTTGTTTTACAGTATTTGTATTAGTTGCTGTAACAACATTTGTAGCATATACAGAAACGTTATTAAACAATAAAGCTAATGCTATTACAGAAGTTTTGGTTGCTATATTAATCTTCAAACCAGTTTACCTCCTTATGGTAAATATTTTAAAATATATATTTAGGACATTATACAATAAAACATATGTTATTGTCAATTTTAGTTAATAATTTTGTAATATTTTATTTTTTATTTACAAAAAGGGATATGTAAAAAACAAACATATCCCTTTTTAATATTTTTATTTAAAATATATTTAGGCAACTTTTTCACCTAAAACATAAACATTTACATTTCTTACACCATATTGCATAGCATCACTATAACTATCAAAAAATACATCTA